>DCKY01000077.1:0-5845 GCA_002320775.1 Planctomycetes bacterium UBA1662 | reverse complement strand
TTGATGGCGGCAACGACCTGCTGGGAAGCCTGACCGACGACGAGCCGCGCGGGCTCCTCTTTGAGGAGGTTGTTCCCGAGGCGGCTGATCTCAACGGAGTCGTCGCTCAGCGGGGAGATCTCCTGGAGGCTTCCAATCTCGATGGAGATCCGCTCGGTTCCGCAGACCTGCTGATCGGCGGTGCAGGCGAAGAAGATCGCGGTCGCCTCGTCGTTCTGAGAAACCAGAGCATCCCGGGCATCGGGCAGAGCTTCGAGACCATCGAGCTGGATGCCGGAGAGGCGGGAGTCGTCTCGGGCTTCGCGCTGCTTGATCTCAATGGAGATACAGGCCTTGATGTCGCCACGGTTTCCGATGATTCTCCGCTGGTCTATGGGTCGCTCGGCGTCCAGGCCGCGACGGTTCCCGATCCTACCCGCTACCGTCTGCAGCCTGTGGATGAGAATGGCAATGATGTCACCATCGATGACCTGGCAAGCCTTGAAGCGAACGACGTCTTCGGGGTGAAAGTCTTTGCGGATATCCAGGCCTCTTTCTCAGGTTATTCCGTAGCCCTCGACTATGAGCGGTTTGAGCTTGATTACCTCGGCTTCACCGAGCCATCCGGGTTTGAGCAGTTGGCCTTATTCGAGGCCTGTCCCCAGGATGAGAGCGATAATAGCTGCGTGGGGTTCGCCACCGCCTCGATGACCTACCAGCAGGACACCACCGGAGCAGCCTTCGACAACGTTGAGCTGGGTGTCTTCAGGTTCCGCTGCCGCCAGGTTTTCGGGCGTACCGACACCCGCATCGGGTTTGCCCCTTCCGGAGCTACGCTTGTCTCCAATGTCCTGACAGCTGTTGAGGCGGGGGTCTCGCAGGATGTCCCTGTGGAGGTGGGCGAGGCGATAGAATTCGAGCTCGAACCTCCGCCTCCGCCGCCGCTCGAGGTGAGTTGCAATGTCCAGGAAAGAGGCGATCTCTCTTCAGAGGTACTCATCTCCTGGCAGGCCCAGGCCTTGCGTTACGATCGCGTCAAGATCCGCATCGCCGATGGTCCACCGATCTATATCGACTGGGACAGCGGCTCCTATCTCGTGGGGGTTTCCTCGCCCGGCGATGTGTCCATATCCGTTGAGGCTCTGCTTGCTGACAGCGACATCGGTCCGACAGTGATCTGTGGAGTGGTTCATGTTCCCCAGCCCGGCGATGTGCGCTGTGGTAAGGAAGGGGAGTTGAATATCGTGACCTGGGATTGGGATCCGGGGATTGTCGTCGAACAGTTCAGGATCTATCGAAACGGCTCCTTCAGGTCGAGCGTTCTGCCGGTGGGAGGCTTTATCTTTGAGGACAGTCCCTCAACCGACGATGGCAGTGACCTCTACGAGGTCAGCGCGGTCATCGGCGGCATCGAGAGCTCCAGGGGAGCTTGCAGCGGGCTCGACCCCGAGCCCTGTGATACCGAGATCCCCATCCGTTCGCCGGCAGTGGGAGCGCTCCTGTCACGTTCGAGCTCTTCGGCTCCATTGAGAATTCGCTGGGACTGGATCAACGGAGAGGCCTACGATCTCATGAGGCTCGAGCTTCTTTTTGAGCCGGCGGATCCAGGCAGCGACCCAGTCAATCTCTTCGGTGAGACGGGTATGGAACTGGAGGGACAGGAGGCCAACCGGGACTCTTTCCTCTACGAAGGTGACCTGGACCGGGGCGGAGCGGCTCCGGGTACCTATACGCTCACCTTGACGGCGACAAAGAACGCTGATGGCGCCTGTGATGGGTTTCCGGCAGGAACCCCGATCGACAGCGATTCGGTCACCTTCCAGCCCTTCACGTTGAATGCTCCTGACCTGGCCGAGATCGGCATCTTGTGCGTCAAGGATTCCGGCGGGATCGCGGTCAGCTGGGACTCCCCCTGGCGCGGCTATGGAGACAGCCCGCTCCAGCTCGAGCTGAGCCATGTCATCGCGGGCGAGACGGTCGACTCAAGGACCGTTTTCGATATCCTGCCCAGTGATACCGGCTATTTCTTTGATTCGATTGAGCCGGTTGGATCCTACGAGGTAACCCTGAGTGCCGGTGGAGACGAGGCCAGTTGTGTCGGCGGCGTTATCTATTCACCCTCGATCTCTTTCGGAGCGGTCGTCGCCGCGGTAGGAGAGCCTTCCTTTGAAATTCCGATCGCCGCTTCCGGACTCTCTTCAGATATCGAGGCGGTTGAATTCGAGCTCGTGATCCCGGAGACCATCCCCCTGCTGAGTCCTGCGCTCGCTTCGGTTCCCGAAGGTGATGGTTTCAAGCGGATCACGGTGAGCGAGGGCGACCTGGCTCTCGAGGCTGCCGGAGGCTCCTCCGAGGTTGTCCTGGCGAAGCTCCGGGCCGAGCTCCCTGCGGTGCTTCCCCAGGGCGATCTCATCCGACTCGAGAACATACGCATTCGTTTTGCCGGCTTTGATAGTTGGCGTTCTCTCGACATGGTCGAGGGAGCTATTCAATACGCGAACAGCTACCTGAAGCTTGACCTGGTTCCTGATGCGGAGGATCCCGCGATCTTCCATGTTGCCGTGAAGGGAAGCCTCCGCGCTCCGTCTGAGATATCGAATTATCGCTTCAATGCCTACACCATTCACCTGCAGTTCAACCCCGATCACCTCGAGCTCCTTCCTGTTGACCAGGAGCAGGAGGGCACGGTCGCCGCTGATCTCGGGGCGATCTTCCTGCCTGTAGAGGATACGCTTCCTGACATCAACTCGAGCGGAGACCTGAGGGTAGGCTGGATCAGCTTCAATTTTTCCACTCTCGGGTCTGATTTTATCGATCCGTTTGAGGATGGAACCGTCCTGAACTTCACCTTCGCATCGAGGCTGGGCCAGGACGATCCTCGGACCAGCTCACAGATCACCTTCCTGTTCGATCCCTCCGTCGATCAGCCCACCTCTTTCTTCCCAGAGCAGGCTGTTCCCGGCCGACCGGTGATCGACGCCTTCCTGGATACGAGCGTGACTCTTGGCGGCAATTTTCCCGCTCTCAAACTCGCCTCGGCTACCCCGGTTACGGGGCCGCTCACCGGTGGGAATGAGATCCGGCTTTCAGGCGAGGGCCTCGATGGCGGCGCCGGGCTTACCCCGGAAATCAGGCTTATTCCTGTAGAAGGAAGCTCTGGGAGCATCGAGGTTCCCGCTGCGAATATTACCGTTATGGACTCCGGCACCGTCTCCTTTGTCGTTCCGGATGCTCTTGGGCCGAGGCCTGCTGCGCTTCCGGCTTCAAGCAGCGTACTCTACGACATCAGGCTCTCCACAGGGGGGCAGGATGCGCTGCTTTCCGAGGTCTATTCCTTCGAGTCGCCCAGTCTTGAAGGCGTTGACGTGAGCAGTCTGCGGGCCGGCTGCGGTGATTTCATCGAGGTGAGAGGGACCGGGTTCTCCCGCAGCACCGTGGTGAAGCTGCAGGTCGATGGCCTCGAGCCGATGGTCGCGCTGCCTTTTGAACGTTCAGGACGATCGGCTGTTTCAAACGATGGCCGCACGATGCTCGTTCGCGCTCCTGTCGAAGGTCTGCCTGTCCTGGACGAGGCCTTCGTGGTGGTCGAGGTCCTGGATCCTCTTGATCTTGCCGGCGCGCCCATCGAGATCCTGGCGCTGCCAACACCCCTGGATATCATCGAGGGAGAGTGTCCGGATATGCAGCCGGCACCCAACCTGATCGTGGTTAACCTGGTCCAGCCCAACTCTGTTTCGACCTGCGGCGGCAGTCATGTAGATCTCTTCGGAGATGGATTTACAGATCGTTGCGAGGTCATGGTAGATGGAGTCGTTGTTGATTCCGCTGGGTTTGTATTCCACTCGGGACAGCATCTGAGCTTTTTCGCTCCGAGCCGTGAAAGTGCCGGGCAGGCTTCGCTGCGGGTTCGGGATCCGCTGACCCTGGGCGAGAGCGAAGGCTTCCTTCTTTACCTGGAGCCCCCGCGGTTTATTCGTGGTGATGTCGATGGCGACCGGCAGGTTACGGACTCTGATGTGACCCTGCTTTCAAGCCTCCTCTTTGGCGGAGCAGGTATCTGGCCGGACAATCATGACGCTGCTGATATCAATGATGATGGTCGTCTCAATTTCGGTGATCTGATGAGGTTACTCCAATTCCTCGAGAATCCAGCCGATGTAACCCAGATGCCGCCGGCGCCGTTCCCCGGGATCGGTTCCGACCCAACTGCTGATGATATTTGCGAGTGAGCACGAGAACCGTTGGCGCTTGACAGAGGTTATAACGAGGGGTATCGTACTCAGCCTCTGATCGTAAGCACCTTGTATCGTCGGAGCTTACGAATAGTTAGAAGCTCTTACCCTTTCGGAATACGAGCAGTAAGCGATGAGCGTTTCTGCGAACCCGTTCGGTCGGAACGGGTTGAGTTCATCGATCGATTGCATTTATTCTCACGGGTGGAAGCCGCTCTGAAGGCGGCTCCCCTGGGGCCCAGAATGATTGAGGCGAACGTTCCTTGAAACGCGCTGTTATTTCAGACATCCATGCGAATCACGCCGCGTTTGAGGCTGTTCTTGCTGACATAGAAGAGCAGGGCTGCGAGGACATCTATTGCCTGGGGGATATCATTGGCTATGGGCCGGATCCCCGTATTTGCATCACCCTCGCCGGTAAATGCGCTCTCAACCTGCTTGGCAACCATGAAGAGGCTGTTCTTTTTGGAGCGATCGGATTCAACCCGAAGGCGAAGGCCGCGATCGACTGGACCAAGGAACAGCTGAGCATAGAAGGCCAGGAAGAGGAGAATCGCGAGATGTGGAATTTCGTGGGCGGGCTGTCGAAGCATCACAAGGAGGGGGATATCCTCTATGTGCATGGCTCACCGCGCGATCCCACGCGCGAATACGTCTTCAAGCAGGACATTCGCGATATTCCGAAGATGGACGCCCTCTTTGGCGCTCCTCCGGATTTTGAATGGAAGGTCTGCTTCGCCGGCCACACCCATCACCCCGGGATTTTTGCCCAGTCGACGCCCTATATGTTCCACGATCCCCGGGAGATCGATCATCGCTATGAGTATTCGACTCGTCCCGAGCGGATTCTCGTCAACGTCGGCTCCGTTGGCCAGCCTCGCGATGGAGACAAGAGAGCCTCCTACGTCATCATCGATGACGAGGCTCTTCACTTCAGGCGTATCGAGTACGATGTGCAGCGCACCCTGGACCGTTTCGTGGAAAACCCCGGGCTTCCTGATTACCTGGCCGAGAGGCTTACCGAGGGGAAGTGAGTTCCAGTGAGCGGGTTCCGCGAGGGAAGCTGCTGAGCAAACTGGCAGCGTCGGGAATCCGATTCCCTACTTTCCGCAGGCAGAGCTAGAGGCTTCCCAGAATTACGGATCCTTTTTTAAGTTCACGGCTTGTGAGCAGGGGAAAGCTTCCGGTGTCGCCGGCGTTCGGGATGCCGGCACAAAAAGCGACGCAGGGGTGGACTTTCCCATGCAAGTCTTTATTGTTGTTGGTCCTGCGGCTTATTTCCTAATGTTGTACAGGTTTCTCAGAGCATGGTCTGGCGCTATATACTTGCCTTCGTACTGTCGATCGCCCTCCTGTTCGGATGGCAGATTTACAATGCTTCCAGGGTACAGAACAATCCACAGGTAGCTCCAAAGCCAGCTCCCAAGGCGCAGCCAGGTGTGCAGGGCCAGCCTGCCCAGGGTGCCATCGGGGCCGCAAAGCCCGCCGTACCCGCCTCCGGCAGCGAGAAGCCGGGAGAGGCAACCCCCGCAGTTGAACAGAAGGATGATGGATTCTCGGCAGCCTGGAAGGACGGGCTTGGATCACTCGATCGCGTCCTGAAGGATGGCGCTGAGCTTGCAGCCTTCGGTCCC
>DCKY01000247.1:12285-12580 GCA_002320775.1 Planctomycetes bacterium UBA1662 | reverse complement strand
GGAAGCGCTCAAGCGCCAGTACCACAGTGTGCTGCGGCGCTCGCCAACGGAACAAGAGCTGCTCTCCTTGATGGGGCTCATCAAGAAGGTGGACAAAGAGCTGGGTCTTCCACGCGGGCTGCAGGCCGCCTATGCGGCCATTATCCTGCAGCCGGAGACCCTGTTTCGCTTCGAGGGGACCGCCGAGGCCGATGGGGCCGACCTGGTAGCTCTCTCTCGCAGGGAGCTGGCTACGGCGCTTTCCTTCGCCCTGACCGACCTGCCGCCGGATACCCATTTACTGCGGACCTTTGAG
>DCKY01000247.1:2334-11955 GCA_002320775.1 Planctomycetes bacterium UBA1662 | reverse complement strand
ACAAGGAGCTCCCTGTTCGCGACATCCTGCGGGCGGAGACTCGTCGCCTGCTGGCCGATGAAAAGCGGACGGATGCGAGAAAGCGGCTGCTGCAGTTCTTCCAGGAATACTTCGACTATGAGAAGGCCGAGGATGTCTTCAAGGACCAGGTCAAGGGCCACAAGCACTGGGCCCCGGCGCTTGTCTACGACCTCAACACCCTCATCACGCGAACCCTCGAGAGGGACAGGCAGGTCTTGAGAACGCTGCTCACCACCCGCGGGTATTACATCCATATCGGAAGCCACAGGGATCACGCATCTCCCCTGGCCTACAATCTGCCCCCGGACTGGAAGCCGACCGGGAAAGCGGTTCCTTTTCCGAAGGACCAACGAATGGGTGTTCTGACGCACCCGGCCTGGCTGGTGGCCCATTCAGGAAATTTTGACAATGACCCGATTCGCCGTGGGCACTGGATCCGTTACAAGCTGTTGGGCGGAAATGTTCCCGACATCCCGATCAACGTCGATGCCAAGCTGCCTGAGGACGAGACCATGACCCTGCGGGAGCGAATGCATGTCACCCGGGTCGAGGAATGCTACAAATGCCACAGCAAGATGAATCCCCTGGGCCTGCCCTTCGAGCGCTATGACCACTACGGACGGTTCCGCTTTGATGAGCTGGATAAGCCGGTCGATACCACCAGCAGGCTGGTCAATACCGGCGTGGCGGGAATCGATGGGGAGATCAAGACTCCTTTCGAGCTGATCGAACGGCTGGCCGCTTCGGCTCACTGCGAGCAGGTCTTCGTCCGCTACGTCTTCCGCTTCTTCCTGGGGCGAAACGAAACCCTCGGCGATGCGAAAACCCTGCAGGAGGCGCACAAGGCCTATGTTGACAGCGATGGCAGCATGCAGGCGCTGGTGACATCTCTGCTCAGCTCAGATTCCTTCATCTACCGGGCAAAAGGACAAGGAGGTCCGGCCGGCTCTGATAAATAGCGGCATCTGGAATGTTCAGCCCGCTATTTTTATTTCGTCTCCGCCGCCCTGGCGCCGTCGATCCGGATGTTCTGGACGTGGCTGGCCTTCGAAGAGATTCCGGGAATGTTAAGCTTCTTGAAATTCGAGATCAACTTGCAGTCCTGGCTCTCGCCGGCAGCGCGGCGTTAGCTTAGAATTACGGTTCGCCCACCCCGAGAGGAGGGATGGGACCGGAGATCATTTTCAGCAGGCGTTTTATGAAAGCATCACTACTTCTGTTCCTTGGCTGTTTTCTGATTGGCCGACAGGCTGCGGCTGAAGATCCAAAGCCCAAGCAGGCGGATTTTTTCGCTGCCGGGGTGGTCCAGGATATACAGCTTGAGGTTACGCCAGGGGATCTCAAGCGTCTCGCGGCAGCGTTGCCTGAGCGGATTTATGTTCCGGCGCGTTTCCGCTGGCGCGGCCTGGTGATCGAAAGGGTGGGGCTCCGTTATAAAGGCAACAGCTCTTCGCGGCCTGACCAGCGGCACAAACGCGGTTTCCTGGTTAAGTTTTCCGAGTTCGTGAAGGGGCAACGCTTCCTGGGGCTCCGGCGGGTCTCGCTCGATAATGGAGTCCAGTTCGGGAGTCTCTTCAGCGAGAGGATCATCACAGATATTCTCGCCGAGGTGGGAGTGCCGGCTTCGAGAACCAATTACGCCCGGGTGACCTTGAACGGAAAATTCATCGGGGTGTATGTCAACGTGGAGCGGATAGATAAGGCCTTTCTTTCAAACCGCCTTGATGATGCCAACGGCGCGCTCTTCAAGGTTCACACAGGAGGTCCGGGGGCCGACCTGAGATACATTGGAGATGACCCGCTGATCTACGCCAAGGCCTTCGAGATCAAGGCGGGAGAGCCGGCTGTGCAGATGTCTGACCTGGTGGGCCTCATTAGGGAGATCCGAGACGCCCCGGACAAGGACTTCGCGGCGCGGCTCCGACGGGTCTTCGATGTGGACTCCTTTACCTGGCAGATGGGCGTGTTGCTGCTCGCCGGCGCCTTTGATCAATACACAGGGCTGGGGCCGCACAACTACTATCTTCACCGTGAGACTGAGACCGGTCGCTGGCGCTACCTGACCTGGGACCTCGATGTCGGCTTTGCCGATCGGGCCTTCGGGCGGGTTCCGGTGATCGATGGCTGGCACGCGGCCTGGCCGGTCTTCAGGTCGCCGAGACCCCTGGTGGAGCGAATAGAGGCCAATGAAGAGCTCCTTGGACTCTACCGTGAACGCGCGAAGAAGCTGCTCGAGAGCCACTTCCATCCCGAGAAGCTCTCGGCGCGCCTGGACCGCCTCTACGCGCTGATCAGGAAAGACCTGGAGCGGGACCCCTTTCCCAGGGGCCGGGTTACCAATCCAACTGACCGGTCCTGGGATGATGTGGTGGTCTCGATGAAGAAATTTTTCAGCAGACGCTATGAGACCGCCCGGCAACAGCTGGAGCGGCCAGGTGACAAACCTCCCGTTCGAAAGAATGAACGGGCACAGCCCGGGGCTGATCGGGGAGGCCCACGTCCGGGGAAGGCCTCCGCGGACGCGCCCAGCGACCTGGCTGTGCTGAGGCAGGAGGGAGGGACGATCAGCTTCACGTGGAAGGATAATTCCACCGGGGAGATGGCGTTTATCCTGCAGCGCTGCGATGGGCTTGGTTGCGTCAATTTCAGGAACTACAAGCCGTTTCATGGCGAGAACAGGACCTCATCCCCCAGGATCAGAATTGAATCCGGGGAAATTCTCAGGTACCGCCTCTACGCTGTGAAACCGACCCCGGGAGGACTCGTTGGTACCGGGGTCTCAAATGTCGTTACAGTTCGGGTGGATAAATAGGGAGGGCTGGGTATGAATTTAAGGATCTTTTCCGTGGCGGTTTTGCTCACAGCCCCTGGCTGGGCTTCGGTTGTTTCAGCCGAGGGGGAGCTCTCTTCTTTCCAGGGCGAGGCGAAGTTCGAGCTCGAGGGGATTTATGGAAAAGGGAGACAGCCCAACGTGGTCGTGGCTATGGACGGGACAGTCCTGGCGACCTTCGTCTCCGGAGAGGCCCTCCTGGTTCGCCGTAGCGAGGATGGAGGAAAGACGTGGAGCGCTCCGATCACTCTCGGCAAGTACAAGCACATCTTCAGCGGCGGAGGCGTGACGGTTGATGAAAAGAGCGGGGGCATCTTCGTATTCGCGGAGAGGTACCGTTGGCCTGCTAACCCGCCACCGCCGACGGTCTATCGAAGCGGGGATCATGGCAAGACCTGGCAGGTCCAGGAGACGGTCATTCATCCCACCAAGAGCGGGCACAGGCTGACCATGCACATGGCCGAGCATGGCATCACCCTGCGGCGGGGAAAGCACAAGGGACGGCTCCTTCGGCCCGCCCGGTATTACGGTAAGACCGGGGACCGGAGGGAAAACTTCCCGAAGATGTACAATACGGCTATCTACAGCGACGACGGAGGAAAGACCTGGCTGCCAAGTAGCCCCTTCCCCGTTATGGGCACTGGCGAGGGCTGTGTGGTCGAGCTGTCTGATGGTCGTATCTATTACGACTCACGAAGGCATTGGGATCCTCCCGGAAGCAAGTACGACCGGTCGATGCGCTGGTATGCCTGGAGTGATGATGGCGGTGTGACCTGGAAGGACCCGGCGATCTCGAAGGTGCTGCCTGACGGGGCCCGGGGATCGATTGGCGGGGGCAGCGGCTGCATGGCGGGTCTTGTTCGATTGCCGGTCAAGGACCGGGATATCCTGCTCTACAGCAGCTGCGACAGCCAGGGCGGCGATCGCAAGGATGTCAGCGTCTGGGTGAGTTTCGATGGGGCGAAGACCTGGCCGCTCAAGCGGCGGGTCTACAAGGGGCCGAGCGCCTATTCTTCTCTCTCGGCCGGCCGCCCGGGGACAGCGAGCGAGGGCTGGATCTACATCCTGTTGGAGGGCGGTCCGAATTATCGCTATGGCGGCGGGCAGTTCGCCCGTTTCAATCTCAGCTGGGTCCTGCAGGGGCAGCGGACCGGCGATGGTGAGCCGCCGAAAGAATAGGCGGGGCCAGTGGCTATTTGAATACCGGCGCGGCGTACTGCGCGACAGACTGGATACCCAGCTGGCCGGGTTTTACGATGAACTCGAGCTTTTTCCCGCCGCGCTCGATAACGAGGGTGATTTTCCGGCCTGGCGGCTGGCTGGAAGCTCTCACCGCCGAGCGCAGGGCCGTGGTCGTCGTGATGGGGCGGCCATCATAGCTCCGCACCAGGTCATCGATCTTGATACCTGCCTTCGCCGCCTCTCCCTCGGGGGCGATTCGCGCGATAACGACGCTGCGCGCCGCCAGCTTTTCTTTTTCCGCTGACAGGTCCAGCTCGTCGCCGGATTTTCTGCCGGTATACGGCTTCGGGTCTCCACCTTCGCGTATGGCCTTGCGTCTCAGGACCTCCTTGACCGCGCGGTAGCAGTTGATGAGCCCATGGCCGGTCTGGGCATCGACTCCCTTCGCGCCGACATCTGTGGCTGTTTTCGTGATGATCTCTTTCAGGTCCCATGGAAGCAGGTCGGGATCAGCCGACAGCATCAGCGCGATCGCTCCGCAGAACATGGGCCCCGCGAAGGAGTTGCCGTTGAGCGCGACAGGCCTGGCTGAACCGTCCCTTCGCAGCAGGGGCAGCCCCATGTTGAAGGCGCAGACTTCGGGCTTTTGCACAAGGCCCTGCTGGTAGTGCTCGGTTTGCCAGCTTACCGGGCCCTGGCTGGAGAAAGGGGTGCGGCTGAAGTCGCGCTGAACACCCGCCGCGGCGAAGACCACCTCGGGGATATCTTCAGGTGTTCGCATTTGTACCGGGGTCTTCTCGGTCTGGGCGAAATTTCCGGCTCCTGAAACGAAGAAGAGGCCGCACAGGGACCCGTGCTCCATGAGCTTCCTCCAATGGGATCGATACTCCCGCAGCCTGGGGATGGAGAAGCTCATGCTGTAGGTGTCAGCTCCTTGCTCGATGGACCACTGCACGGCCTTTTCGAGCTGCCCGCCCGCGATGACCCCGGCCCAGCTGGCTTCCGGGGCGATCCCGAATTCGTAACCTTTCCCAGTGGTCCCTCGTCCGCAGATAATCGCGGCGCACATGAACCCATGCATCCCCTTCGGAGAAGACGATCCCAGGGGGACCTGCAGGTTTGTCAGCAGGGCGGCATTGGCGTCAAAATTGAAGCCGTGGTAATCGTCAACAAATCCGTTCCGGTCGTCATCGACCCCATTTCCCGGAAGCTCTCCGGGGTTGCGGTACAGGCTTCCGGTGAGATTGTCTGAGAAGACAAAATTGAAATCCTGGACGACATTGAGAACGCCTTTTCCTCTAACGCCGAATTCTTTCCAGGTCCGGTCGGCCAGCAGGGAGTGGATATACCAGGGATGCTGGTAGGTTCGCGGGTCGCGCGCCTTTTCCTTCTGTGGTTTGAAGGCCGGGGCCTGTCCCTGCGGTGGAGGGCGTTTCGGAGGCAGCCGGGGCCCTGCGAAAATCTTTTTGGCTCCGGGGACGGACCGGAGACTCTCGAGGTGCTCCTTGACGGTAATACAGGAGAACCCGTTTACAATCCAATGCCGCTGAGGCTGGCTGATCATTCCCTTGTCGACAAGTTCCCTTATACGAGGCTCGGCCTTGTTCCACGAGCGCTCGTGGATGGCCTTCAGTGTCCTGGCCGCAGCTTTGCCCAGCTCGCCCCTCCTTCGCTTGGAGAATTCCCCGCTTCGTCTCGCGTAGGCTTCTCCATCTCCCAGCAGTTGATCA
Source organism: Planctomycetes bacterium UBA1662 (assembly GCA_002320775.1). Lineage (GTDB taxonomy): Bacteria > Planctomycetota > UBA8108 > UBA8108 > UBA8108 > UBA8108. The sequence goes on along the minus strand of DCKY01000247.1, from coordinate 6,192 downwards.
TCGAACCAGATGGTCGCCCGGGACCGACGACTCTGGCGAAAACGCGTTTTGAAGGCTTCGTCAATCCAGGTTCCTTCACCTTCCAGCCTCTCGGTCGGGAGGAGCCCCTTTTTAATTGGCGGGACCCGCTGAGCCCGGGGCTGGGCCTGGCCCTTTGAGCAGGGGGTGAGCAGGGCAAGGAGGAGCCCCAGCGTTGTCAGGAGCTGGAGCCGAACTGGCTGGTTATTGATCAATGAATCCAAAGGCATAGAGCTTCGCGTCCTGGAGAGTGACCTTGAGCTTGACCGTTTTTCCCTCGAGCCCGGACAGTTTCCATTTGGGCCTCAGGCGCAATTTGTCCACCCCATCGTGCCTGGAAGAGAGCCCGGAGAGGACATTGTTTTTTTCGTCCAGGAGCTCGATCTTCACCCATCCCTTTTTCGCATCGACGTTCACCTCAACAGCCGCTCCCTGGAGCTTGAAAGGCCTGGTGATTAGAGAGCCGGGCTTGTCGGCGGCTTCGAGGAAGAAGAAACCATCCAGCCTGAGCTTCGCGAGCCCCAGGCGGGCATCCCATTTGCGCGCGCCCCAGCGTTCGTTGGTGGCGAGATAGTAGATCCAGTGCTCGTCCTGGTGGGTGATGATGTTCATTGGTGGACGGGCGCAGTCCTTGTCGAAGCTGCCGTCCGCGCCGCGCGGGATGAGGGTTTTTCGCGGGTAGGCGGCAAGGGCGAAATCAAAGTTGATCGCGTCGCGAGAAGGCGCCATGTAGAACTCCCAGGTGCCCTTTTCATGACGTTTGTGGAAGTCCTGTTTTCCAACCGGCACCGGGCGGTTGGTCGCCGTGAGAACATCCGTCAGGGCGAAATAGATGCCCTCGTAGTACCAGATGGGCAGGGTGTGGATCTGGCGCTCAGGCACCCTCGTTCCGGGTACCATGGTCTTGTCGGGGTCGTTGAGAACAAACTTGGTGAGGGTTTTCCACGCCGTCGGGTGCCCCTTGAGATCGTTGCCCCGGGTGTGCTCCATGATGCGGACGCCTCGCAGCTCGCCCACACCGCCACCGGCGGCGAAGTCTTCACGGCAGATCAACAGGTAGCGTTTGTTGGGAGGGTCCCAGAAGAGCTGGTTGCTGAAATCGGCGGCGCGGCCCGTCACCGGAAGGCCCTTGTTGTAAAACTTCCAGTCGATGCCGTCTGCGGAGTAGCCAATCCTGGTCCGGCAGTCCTGGCCGCCGCGATTGGGGTAGAACGCCACCTTGTATTTTTCGGGATGTCCCCAGGGGACCCCGGGGTCGATATTGACCGTGACGCCGTCGAGGCCGATTTCGACCAGGCCCCGAGATCGCTTCTCCCGCAGGATCGGTACATCCGATTCCCAATTGACCAGGTTGCTCTTCCCATCCCGGGAGATCAGCGGCTTGGTCCAGGTGATGCCGTCTTTTGATTCGGCGTAGGCGAGGGCCGAGCCGGGGCGCTTGCTGGCCATGTACCAGAGCCTGAAGAGCTTTCTGTCGGAGTCCCAATGTGGTGAGAAGAACCAGCAGAAGGCGGATTCTCCAAACTCGTAGCCGGCGCCGCCATCCGGCCCTTCATGGACCTTCCCGGTCTGGAAGTCAGTTGGAAGCGTCGGCTTGAGGACGACGCCGAGCTTCTTCGCCTGCCCGACCCTGAGGGACAGGTTTTCTTTCTTTTCGATGGCGTGGTCGTCGACGAAGAGCTGCTTCTGGAGACCCGGCGAGAAGGGCTCCCTGGCGATGACAGCTTCCGAGAGAAGTCCAGGGAAGGGAAGCAGGAAGCTGATGGCTGCGATGGCGAACAGGCGAGGGTTGAGCATTCTGATCCCTTCGATGGTAGAGGCCCCCTATTTGCGGTTTTCTTTTTTCTGCTCACGGACCAGGTGATCGAGGATCCTCACGAAGGAGGCGCCCCGGTTGGGCATGTCGGGGTCGGCGGCCTGCTTTTCCTTCCAGAGCCTGCTGAGTCGGCCTCGTCGGGCCGGGTCCAGGTCCTTGATCTTCCTGTCCACGTAGGCCTGGTGTTTCGTCGTGAGGTATTCCTCGGTGAGCATGTTCCGGTCGATGCGGGCGAGCAGCTTGGCGTTTGGCGAGTTGCTGTAGTCTACGACCCGGGGCTGTTCGTAGGTGAGGTCCTTGCGGTCCGGCAGGTAGCCGGTGAGCTTTTGGCCCTGGGCTTCGTCTATCTCTTCGGGGAGCTCGAGCTTGATGATGGCTCCAAAGCCCCTCTCCATGTGTCGCGCCGGTCCGCTGGTGCTGACCCAGACATTGCCCCTGTCGTCAAACTCGATCTCTCGCGTATAGGAAACCCTGGTCGGGAGGCGGAACTCTACGAGCCTTTCGGTTTTCGGGTTGAACCTGTTCAGGGTGTCGTTTCCGGTCCCGCAGATCCATACGTTGCCGCTGGGGTCAATGTTGAGCGCGTAGGGGATCTGGTTTTCGGCGTCCGGCAGGTCATAGACGGTCCATTTCTCGGTTTCCGGATCGAATTTACCAAACACGCCCGAGGCGAACCCGGGTACCCAGACAATGCCGTCCTGGGCGACATGGAGTCTCCTGGGGCCGCGGAATGGAGGGTTCCACTCCTTGACGTCGCCGTCCGGGGTCCGGGGGTCGATGCGTCCAATGCGGTTGCCGTTGAGCTTGGAGTACCAGATGCTTCCATCTACGGGAGAGTAGTCCAGGCCGTAAGGGGTGATGCCGCGCGACTCGCCTTTTCCGGCCGAGACGGCCTCGTGCGCCTTCAGCAGCTTGTACTCCTTGACCTTGAGGGTGACCGGGTGAAGCGAGAAGCAGGAGTTCCGGCCCGCGTCGGTATACCAGATGAGGCCCTCGGGATCTTTCGGGTTGATGCGAAGGGTATGGGGATAAGATCCCCGCCTCGCCGGCGCCTCGGCGCTCGAGCAGATGGTGTATTTCTTGGTCTTGAGATCGAACTTCGCCATCTGACCACTGGCGCAAATGGTCAGCCACATGTGGCCATCGTTGGCCAGCTCGATGGAGTGGGGGCCATAGGACCCACGCGGCAATTGGTACACGCGCTGTTCGCCGGTTTCGGGGTCCAGTGTGACGGTCCTGTGTTTGCTGATATTGACCGCGTACACCAGGCCATCGGGGCCGAGCTCCAGGTCGTGAAAGGAGCTCTCCAATTTCTTGCCAAGCTCCCAGGCGGTGATCCTGGCTTTCGCAGCGAGACCGGTCGGTGGCGGAGGCGGAACGAACACTGGCCACTTCCTGATCGCGTCATCCTTGTAGGTGTCCATCAGGCGCTTGACGATGGTCTTTTGCGTATGGCGATAGAGGCCACCGAAGCCATCCATTCGACGCACCATGGTTTCCCAGTCAACCGGCTGCTCCGGGGTGCGGAAGCCTACGGTTCCCACCTGGTGGCAATAGCTGCACATCATCTTGAAGTTGAGCTTGTCCCGCTTGTCGTCGAATTTCAGCATGCTGAAGCCGCTGCTGGCGGGGCGCTGGTCCTGGAGATCGTCTCCTGTCGCGGCCTTGAGCTTGAATCGTATCTTTACGGCGCCGGGCCTCGTCCCATCGGACCATTCGTCATCGAAACCCATGAGCCGTGCGCGCACATCGTGCTTAACCTTCCGCAGGCCATCGATCACGAAGGAGCCATCCTCCTGGCTGAAGACGGAGACGAATTTGCGGTGGCCCTTGTCGAAGGCCGAAATCATGACGCCCCCGACCGGCTTGCCGGCAGGGCCGCTGACCGTGCCGGTGATCGTTTCAGCGCGGATGTTGCCGGTGGCGATCAGGGTCGAGGCCGCGAGAAAGGCTGTCAGCAGGGTGTTTTTCATTTGTTCAACTCCGGGTGCTTTGACCAGTCAGGCGCATCGGCCATGATACTC
>DCKY01000247.1:0-2009 GCA_002320775.1 Planctomycetes bacterium UBA1662 | reverse complement strand
TGATACTCATTAACTGCTTTTTCAGACGGGTGAAAATCTCAGGATGGCGTCCGGACACTTCCTCTTCTGCGATGGGGCTTCGTCAAGGTACGGTCTCCATTATTAATATCCGTCGCCGGCAGTAAGACTGGACATCGAATTCAGCTTGTTCCTGAAAAACTCCTCCTGCAACCGAGTAAAAAAGGCAGGGATTTCCACCTGAAAACCGGCTTAACGCCCTGTCCCGGCTGCCTTCTGAATAGTGGCTATTTTGCAGGTCTTCCGGGCAGCCATTTTTTGAGCCCCGGAATGATGGTTTTCGCGTGCGAGGGGCGGCTGACTACAAGGTTTGTGTACTCATCGGGATCATCTTTGTGGTCATAGAGCTCTTCGCTTCCGTTGGCGTAACGGATGTAGCGCCAGCGCTCGGTTCGTACTGAGTGGCTGCCTCGGCCCCAGGTGGTTATGGCGGGGCGATCGCGCCTGGCTGTGGGGTCTTTCAGCAGCGGCACGAGACTCACTCCGTCGATGTCGTCGCGTTTCGGCAGTCCGCAGAGCTCGTTCAGGGTCGGGTAGACATCGAGCAGGCTGACGGGGCGGTCGCAGGTCTCTCCGGGTTTTGTCACCCCTGGCGCCAGGATGATGAGGGGGACGCGGGTGGATTCTTCGAAGAGCGTGAATTTCTCCCAATGCTGTTTCTCTCCGATGTGCATGCCGTGGTCGGACCAGAGCACGACGACAGTGTTCTTCGCGTGCGGGCTCGAGTCGAGCGCGTCCAGCAGGCGGCCGACCTGGGCATCGGCGTAGCTGATCGAGGCCAGGTAGCCACGGACAGCCGGTCGCCATTCATCGTTTTCCTCAACCCACCGGTGCCATCCTTTTCGAAGCGATCTGTGCCCGGCAGGCGGAACGTCTTCGAGGTCGCCTTTTTTGATCGGGGGAAGGAAGACCTTCTCTTCAGGATAGAGGTCGAAATATTTTTTTGGCGCGTACCACGGTATGTGTGGGCGAAAGATGCCCACGGCGTGAAAGAAGGGCTTGTCGCGTTTCTTTGCCAGCTCTGCCGCGGCCCAGCTGACGACCTTGTAGTCCGCGGTTCCTGATTCGGATTGATTGTCAGGCGCCCAGTCAAAGAAGTGGGCGGGCCGTCCCTTGGAGGTCTTGCCCCTGGCGAGGGGCTTGGAGTAGAGGTAGCCGTTGCCGGCGCGCCTCGCCTCGGCGGCCTTCGGCCATTGCGGATCCGGCATGGGTGAGGTGGCCTTTGGCCAGTAGGAGTCCCAGATCTCAGCCTCGTTTTGTTGCTTGCCATAGCCGTCCGTTATCCAGGACAGGGCATGAAAGATCTTGCCGCCACCGAAGGCCGTGTAGCCTCCGGCCCGAAAGTGCTCGGGGATCGTGACCGCCTTCGCGAGCCGGGGACGATCGCGCCAGTCCTGGCCGTTGTGGTAGATCCCGGAGGAAGAAGGCGCCACCCCGGTCATCATGGCGACCCTCGATGGATTGCAGGATGGCGCGGCGCAGTGGGCGTTGGTGAACAGCATGCCGCGGGCGGCCAGGCGATCAATGTTGGGGGTGTGGACACCTTTCCGTCCTCCCATGCAGTTGACCCAGTCATTCAGATCATCGACCGCGATGAAAAGGACATTGGGCCGCCTCGGGGCCTGGGCAAAGATCCCGGCATTGCAGATGAATGCCAGGGCGAGGATGAGGATTCGTTTCATTTGGAGTTCACTCAACGTGTTTCGGAGCACAGAGTTTAACGGCAGGGAGCTATTGCGGGCAACTTTTCGGTGCCGTAGCCCATTTCTTCATGCCGGAGCCCAGAGGCGAGAGCTGAGGTCCGGGGTGTTAAGAAGGTCCTCAGGCCCTGCGTTCTGTCCACGATGGCCGGATAGGGAAATGCTGGCTCCTGCGGGCTTTGGTGATAATGCATCGGTTTGTTGCCGGCATTCGAAGTCTCTAATAAGATAGGTGGTATCGGTATCAAGCCTGCCAGGGAAGTCATCGCATGAAGTTCACGGCTGTCATTT
>DCKY01000041.1 GCA_002320775.1 Planctomycetes bacterium UBA1662 | reverse complement strand
GCCCGGGGCATCGCTTAGGGTGGCCGCTCGTTAGTCCAAGGTGGGAACTATGGGTATGATCATCCAGGCAATAGCGCAGCGGCCGTTCATTCTGCCTGCATCGGCGAGAAGGCAATGATGGTGCGACCTCGTTTCGGGTAGATCACCACCTCGCCGCCTTTTTTGGCCACCGCTTGCCGGTTCGCGGGCAAGCCGTTGACTTGGAAATGGGCGTCCGGTTCCAAGGCAACTTGAACAGCTCCCTCAACCGTCGCGACACGAATTGTCTTTTCGTTCATGGCGACGATGTTTCCCCGGATCGTGTCATCGTGTGAGCGAACCAGGACCTTATGGGGTGTTTTTTCCTTTCGGTAATGGCAGAGCACGGCCCGGCGACCCGGTTTGGCCGCGATGTTTGCGGGAGCGAGTTTGCCGTCGAGGACAAAGGACACTTTACGGGAGTTCAAGGTGACGTTCTCTTTCTTGCCCTTAAGCCACCGATCACAGGTAACCTGGGCGGAAATATCCAGCACCCCGCCCGGAGTCCCGGTCAGAACCTTGCCCAGCACCGCCCGGCAACTGAGGTCATTGGCCAGACCGCGCCTGCCTTCTTCCACCGGTTGCTGTTCGGCGTGGTCAAAAGCCGTGTCCTCATTCCACAAGGCGACCATCTGTTGACGTGGCTCATGGACCTGGACCCAGTTGCCGACCTGCAGGGCCTTGGCAGCATCGGCTGGTTTGTCTTCCAGCCTGAAAGAGACACCTGCATCATAAGGCACCTTCACCTTCACCGGGGGATTGGTTTCGAGGTGAACGTCCTTGTGGGTCCGGTGCACGCGGAGGGTGAATGCTTCCTTGCCGGTCGCCACTACCTCGCCCCACTGGAAGTTCGGGGTTGTCTGCAGGTCAAGCCAGGTAGTCTCGTAAAAATAACCCCACTGGCCCGGGTGGAGAGCCCTGGCAAAGGTGGCTGCGTTTACCATGCGCCCGTTGATGACGCACACTGAGCCGATCTTGAGAACTCGCTGGTCAATCGACTCACCGACCTTCGAGTGGCGACCGAACTTCCCCCGGCTGATATAGTCGAAGTAGTCGATCTCGATCGTGAAATGAGTGAGCGTATCCTTCTGCTTGGTCGCCGCTGTTTTTACCGCCGTTACCTTTCCGCAAAATGCGGCCGTGGCCGCCCAGGCCGAACTGATTGAGCCAAGCAGACCCAGGGTCAGTGTCATTGTTACTGCGAACACGACAATGCGTTTCATGTCTATACCCTCTCTATGTATTAGTTGAACCCAGCCAATACCCTAAGCGAGCCCATGGGCGGGGGCAAGGAGAGGGTGGCCCCTGGTTGCTTATCGCCCGGGGCTTGACGCAGGTGGATATAGCGCCCCTATGGGGATCCTCCCGATATCCAGCACCCTGCTGGACCACAAGACGTTCAAATTTGCTCGGCCATCGGGATTGATGAATTCGACCCGGATCCGATGGGGATGTCGGCCGGTCAGATGAACAGGATGGTCGATCCTCTTGCCAACGCCTCGCGCATGTACGGTCTTACCATCAATCCATACAGCCAGCTGCTCTCCGCCACCCAGTATTGAACTGAACTGGTAACGGTCCGACAGGGGCGGGACAATGAAACCGGACCAGCTGACCTTGTAGGGAGCCTGCAGTTTTTCAGAATGCCGCTCTTTGCCGAAGCGCTCAAAATAAATGAGATCCTCTGTCGTCTGGATCACCGGCTTACCTGACTTCAAATAGATCGCCCTCAGCCCTCCCCCACCACTTGCGCCGGCTTCCTTTACGGCAGGACAAGCCACCTGTCCCTGGTCTCTATACCAATGACTCCACCCGGTGATCTCGTAGAGACGATTATGACCCTGGTAGGGCATGAGCCAATAGGTCCGCCCAGCCTCGTTCGTGTTCAGCACGATGCCCTGGTTGTCATCCCCATGCACCTGGTAGAACCCGCCCTCCAGGCCATCATCGGCCCGCTGATCGAGGACACCTCCTACATACAGCCCATCCTGCGACCATACCTGCGCAGGCTGTTTCGTCTGGTCATTGACCACTACAGAATTGTTGGGACCCGCCGCGGTCTGCATCGGGTAGTACAGAACCGAGGAATTCAACTCCCGCGGATCTTTTGATTGTCTGCCGACAGAAAACGATTGCTGGTAGCTACTGTCAAATTTCAGCAGGCGGGAACCGCGAAGAGCTTTTTCCGGCCACCCCCCCCCCTCGAATTGACCGTGCGAGTGGATCATGATACCGGCCTGGAAAGGCACCGAAAACGAACCATCGGGATTGGCGGTCACGCCCCGGGGAGACCCGTATCCATAGTTGTTCGCGCCAATTTTCCCCTTCGCCGCGGCGCGGCTCCAATCCCACCGGGGCGCGTCCTTGTTCGGACCTTCCCAGCCTGACACCGGCAAATGGACGATGGCCTCAGCCTCGTTGATTCCGGTTGTACCTACATAGTCGCCGCTGGCTGTGAAGTCACCAGGATTGTGAAAAGAGAGAGCGTGCCTGGCGTCGGGATAAAAGACAAACTCCGATGGCTCGAACAGGCCATTACCGTTTGTGTCAGCCCATGAGTAGAGTTTTGGCGCGGTTTTCAGCTCCGTGTAGCCCCGGTGCTCCGCGGCGGCAACCCATGGCTTCGGGTATCCCTCCCGCCCGGTCCCTGCAAACTGAACAAATGTCCTCCCTGAATTCAAAACCCTCCCGGCAATCGCCACCGGCACAGCCTCTCCCCGCCGAGGATCCAGCCTGAGCACCGAGGGAACAACACGATGGTACAGGTAGAGCTGATCATTCTTACGAACAACTCGAAACGATCCGGTGAAGGGAAACAGGCCATCCCCGAGTAGGCCGGTCCGGTAACACGCCTCCACAGACCAGGTTCCCTTCTCGTGGTCGATCTTATAGACATTGACAGAGCTCTCGGGCGCGATCCCGATCAACCGGGTTGAATCTCCGGGATCAAAACTCCCATTGATATAGAACGACATTCCACCAAACCACTCGCTGATGACCGAGCCCCCTCGTGAAATGCGAGCGATGCGCCTTGGGGCCCGGCCAGGCTCCCCGATGAAGAAACCGCCCTCCAGGTCGGCGGCAACGTCATAGACTCCGGCGAAACGTTTTGGATCGTACACACCCCATTGCCGCGGCTGATCGCTGTAGGTCCTGGAGATCCGCAATTGAGCATCAAGCAGAACCACCTGGTGGCCATTGACCACAGCCCATAATTCATTCCGGCCGGAATCATAATCCATCGCCGTGATGCTGCCTCCAAGGGTCTTAACCTTCCTCGGCCTCGATTGCGCTTCAACACGGTAGATATCAGCTCCCGCGCTAACGAAGGCCTCGCCCTGCGCCGTGTCCGAAATGGCCGCGACACTGGCGACCTTGTCGAGAGCTCCCTCCCCGAGAGTTTTTCCATCGGCCATCGAAAGCCATCGAACCACTCCCTTCCCGGAATAGGTTACGACCAGGTTCTTTCCATTCGCAGCGAGGTCGGCTGGGGCCTCGCCATCGATGCCGATTGGCCACTCTGCCTCCACCCCACCCTTATCCTTATTGACACGACGCAGCTTACCATTGGGATGAATCATGAAAACGTGGGAACCGCTGGTGGCGACCCTGGTTAGCCGGCCGCTCTGGTAGAATTGCGGACGGCTCCAGAGAACTCGGGACATGGATGAGTCGACCTTGAGGATCATTCGTCCGCCCTCGGTTATTGGCGAGCCGATGTAGATCCCGGATGGATCAACATCCACAATACCCGCACCGGCATGATCACCAACCCACGATTTGCTCGGAACCGGGTTCTCCCCGCCGGGCGGATTCACTCCGATGGTGGTGATATAGCGGGCCCTTAACCCGGGAGTGGTCAGTTGCCTCCACTGGTAGCCTCGCCTGGGCACCGGTCGCCCCTGGTTGTCGAGACCATCCCAGCGAAGCAGGTGCCGGCCAGGGGACAGACGCTCTCCTGAGAGCAAGGTCCTGACCAGCCGACCTGTGGCCGGGTCAAAAACTCCCACCGAGGTTCGACCAGCTGTCTTCACCTGGAAGCGGATGGGAGATGACCGCCCGGGGGCCGGCTTCCCGGCGCTCGCGATTTCCTCCTTTGAATCGACAGGGCTAATTGTTGGAAGAGTGGACCGCACCTCTATCCTGATGTTGTCGACTCCAAATTCCGGCATGCGCGCCCCACTGCCGCTGGCGGCTCCACAGAGCATGGTAAATCTCAACGAGTGCGAGTCACTTGGATACTCAAACCGAACCGGCCAGCGGAATGCGGCCGGATAACGGCCCGTGCTATCCACCTGCTTCCTTACAGCGCCTGTCAGGGCCTTGTTCAGTGTTGAGCCCGAACCTGGCCAGGCCTGCTTAAAGGAGGCATTGCTTGCAAAGCTGGTGTCAAAAGCGAATCGGGGGGTTGCCTTGGAGTCAAAAAACATGAGCCGGTGATGGGGACCACCGGTAGCTCGCTGGAAGCCTCTCCATTCACCAAAAGTGTATAGATCAAAGGATACCCTGACGCGATCGTGCGGATGCGCAGACAGGTCAAGATTGAAGATCGGGCCCTGGTTAAAGCTCTTCCATGAATTGCGAGCGACGAGGAAGCGCCCCGCATCCTTCACCTTTCCATCGAAAACCACCCCCAGCGCGGAATGGGCTTCCCACTGGGTGAGCTGGCCCGTGCCCGTCAGGGTGCCGGCAGGCACGCCCTCAAAGCTCTCCTGGTAAACCTCTTTCCACTGCCCATAACCGGTTTGCGAAAAACACCACCAAAGGATGATCGCAGGAACCAGGCGCCATTTTCGGGTCAAGATCGTCATCTCTTCCTCGGTGCATGTCCATACCCCTTACAGGGATCCGTCCACCCTGCCGGCATCCTAAGAAGAACCATCTGCAAAGGCAAGACGCGAGGGCTCCTGCCCGGCTCTCACCTGCTGGTCTCCCATCCAAAACCCACCGGCGGGATCTTCCTGAAGCTACTTCCTTTTCGCACTAGCCGTGGAGGCCTTCCTGATGATGACCCGGACACCGAGGTAGTTGCGCTGGTCGCGATCACCCATTTGCTGGCGGGCCGAAGAGCGGCAGCTCTGCGGCCGACTCACCCAGGAGCCGCCGCGCATGGCCGCGTTATCACACCACTCCGCCACGTTGCCGTGTACATCGTGGAGGCCCCAGGCGTTAGGAGCATAGGAGCCTACTCGGGCGAGGCCGGCCACACCGTCATCCAGCGTACGATGGGCATGGTTGGTATAGATACCGCCGGTATCGTAGGCCGTTTTGTCGGCAAAATTTGCGTGCCGTGCCAGGAGCTTCGCATCGCTGCCAAAGGACCAGCTAGCCTCAGAGCCCGCGCGGGCAGCGTATTCCCATTGAGCCTCCGAAGGTAAGGCGAATTCCCAAGCCCTGGAAAACAGCCCCTTCTGCCAGGCCGCTGTGTTCATCGGCTTCAGCTCACGATCGCGGGTATCCTTGGACTGGCTGACCATGTTGACCGGATGGAGCTTGTCTTCGTCGACGGCCTTGTTTTTCCTGTTGCCGCGCCACAGTCCCCGCGGCCACTCATACTTGGCCATCCAGAAGCCCTCCCTGATCACCACCTCACGCTGCTCCTCATCGGAAAAGCGCCCAGGCTCATTCTCCGGGCTGCCCATCACAAAGCGCCCCGGGGGACACCAGCAATAAACCATCCCGCGGGGCCCCACCCACTCATCACCGGCCTTGCGCCCAGGAACCATCTTCCCGGGCGGCCCCACCACAGGCGAGGCCAGGCCCAGTGTATTGAACACCGCCTCCGCGTCTCCGAAGACCAGCCTGCTGTCCCCGGGCAATTCCAGCGAGGGGCCGCCCGGCTGAGCAGCCGAGGCCAGCGCCAGCAGGTTGCGGGCGCTGCCGCCCCGGGCATGCAGCTGCTGCAGCACATAATCCGCGCCCAGGCCACGGCCCGGCCTGCCCTTGATGTCCAACAGGCAGAGGGTCTTGCGCTTGTTGTACTCCCCCGGCAGCGCCTGCCCGATGAAGTAAACCAGCGCCGTGCCCCGCACCGGGGTGCGAGAGGCAAAACCCTCGATCGAGCGCTTGAGCTCGTTGTTGTCGAGGTTGGCTTGTACCGTGCACTGAAACCCATGCCGCTCCAGCCGGGCCACCACGGCTTCCAGGTCCGGAGCCGGGAGCGTGAGCTCCGCCTGCTGGTAGGCGTGATTGGCAATGACCAGCGCGACCCGGTGCTCGGCGCGAACGCCGCCGGCCGCTGCCAGGCCGATCACGAATATAGGGACGGACCAGTGCATATCAAACCATGATTTCGGTCAGGGGGCCGGCCTGGTCGAGATCTCCAAGGCCGAAGTCCGCTACGCCAAAG
>DCKY01000074.1 GCA_002320775.1 Planctomycetes bacterium UBA1662 | reverse complement strand
GATGATCTGGTATGGGGTCGAGCCGGCCGTTCCCGATGATCCAGAGAAGGCCGTCGCGCTCGCCTTCGCCTCAAAGATTCCTTTGTTGACCCGGTATATCGCCCGCAGATTGACAGCGGCGAGGAGCTTTGAGGAGCTTGTCGGAGCTATTGGCAGGGGTGGCGATAACCGCAAGGATCTCCTCTTCGGTATGAGGGATGGGCTTGACGGGCGCAACGAGACCCAGGCTCCGGAGGGCTGGACCTCGGTATTTATCGAGCTCGAGGCCGCCGGGGGTGAGACCGCCTCCATCGCCAGGCAGCTCGAGCAGCGCTTTGGCGGTGACCGGGTTGTGAAGAAGATGCTGAGCACCCTCAGGAATGCCGGCGCCTCCATCGATGATCGCATCCAGGCTCTTCGCGGGCTGGCCGGTCGCAAGCGCGCCGAGCTGCGGCCCCGCCTGCTTGCGCTGTTCCATGAAAAGTCGCTTCGCAGCGAGGCGATTCGCTCCATGGCGGCTTTCGATGATGCAGAGCTGGGCAAGGCGCTCCTGGAACACTATTCGAAGCTGAGCGCGGGAGACAAGCTCGAGGCGATCCATGCCCTCGCGGCTCGGCCCGGCTATGGCGGCCAGCTGACAGCGGCGATCAAGAGCGGTGCCGTACCGCGGCGCGATGTTCCCGCCTACGTGGCGCGCCTCCTGCGGCGTGTTGTCGGCAGCGGTTTCGTGGAGGTCTGGGGGCCTGTCGATGCCCTGCCGGCGGAGCAGGCTGCCGCGTTCAAGAAATACAAGGCGCTCCTGAGCAAGGGAGCTCTCGCCGGGGCCAATCCCGGACACGGCCGCGAGGTGTTTGAAAAGGCCTGCAGCTCCTGCCACAAGCTCTACGGAAAGGGAGGCCTGATCGGTCCGGATATCACCGGTGCGAACCGTACGAATATTGACTACCTGCTTGGTAATATCCTGACGCCGAGCGCCATCATCCAGGATGCCTACCGGATGCAGATGGTGCTGATGCGCGATGGAAGGCTCTATTCCGGTATTCCCGCGGTTGAGAGCGAACGAGTGCTCGAGCTGCGAGTGGCCAACCAGGAAAAACCTGTCGCGCTGGCAAAATCGCAGATCGCCTCGCGTGAGATCGCCCCGGTTTCGATGATGCCTGAGGGGCTCCTGGCTAACCTTTCAGATGCCGAGGTCCTGGACCTGGTCGCCTACCTGCAGAAACTGAAGCAGGTACCGCTGCCGAAGAAGTAAAGGCGGCTCATTTCTCTTTGTGGTGCTTGTGCTTGAGGTGCCCGGGTAGCTTGTAGCCACCCGCCTCCAGTGAGATGACCAGGTCGATGATCTCTTCACGGCTCAGGGTGTTGACGAGTCCCTGGGGCATGGGTGAGAGCTTCGCCGGCACCTTGCGCAGGATATCCCTCTTCCTGATGCGGGTTACATGCTTGGGGCTCAGCAGGTTGGTGATGACAGCGAAGACGTTGCTGTTCTCTCTAGCCACCACCCCGGTGAGGATCTTGCCGCTCTTGAGTATGAACTGGAAGGAGGCGTACTTCTCGCCGATTTCCGTCGAAGGCTCGATGATCTGCTGGAGGAGCTTCTGTCCCTTGTGGCGCTTGGCGACATCGGAGAGATCGGGGCCGAGATTGATCCCATGCCCGGCGATCGCGTGGCACTGGTCGCAGCGCGCCTTCATGAAGGCCTGCATGCCTCTCATGACGGCCTTCTCGTCATGCTTGAAAGAGGCCCCGGAGAAGTCCTTCATCTTCCATTCTTTGACCTGCGCCGGCTTGCGGGCGGCGAGCATGGCGGGCACATCGGAGAGGTCGTCGGCGACGACCATGATGCCGTTCATGATCACCCAGTGGCCGGGGAAGGTGCAGACATAGGGGTAGATTCCCGGCTTCGAGGGGGCCTTGAAGCGCAACACGTGGACGAGGCTGTCTCGGGTGGGGCCGATCATCGGTGTGTTCTCGATGATGAGCTTCTTCTTTGAGGCCGGGATAAAATCAGAGTTGGCGTTCTTCGGGTCCCTCGCCATCTCGTTAGCGGCCATCCCCACTTCGCTCAGGGCGCCGGGCTGGACGATCACCAGGTTGTGGTCGGTGGCGTCGGGATTGGTGAAGACCAGCTTGACAGGCTGGCCGGTCTTGACGGCGAACTGCTCGAGGGTGAACTTCATCACCTCTGGCTTGCAGGAGATTTTGACCAGCTTGAGGTTCCGCTGGGTGTCGAACTGGGCCTGGCTGGCGCTGACCTTCGGTTCCCGGAAGCGGCTGACGTTCCGTGCTTTCTTGATGAGACCGGAGATGTCGTAGTCCTTGTTGCCGGCGGTGTGCTTTGCCAGGGCGCTGGAGCCCAGGGCGCAGCCCGCGGCATAGGCGAGGTGTCCGCCGATGGGGTGCTGGAAGACGTCCATGACGGATTCAAGCGCTTCCTTGCTGCCGAGATAGCTGGCCGCGATCACGGCCTCCATGCGTACGATGCTGTTGTCATCGTTGGCGGCATTGTTGAGGAGTTTCAGCGCGTCGGGGAACTCCTTATGCCAGTAGCGAAGCTGGTGAACCGCCGCGGCTCTCGCCCTGTGGTTGCCGCCCCCCAGGAGTTTGCGTAGCAGTTCCGGCCTGGTTCGATCGATGCTCCTGTAGGTCCAGACGGCCTCGAGGAGATGATGGTCCAGCCTGGGGTCCTTGGCGTCGAGTCCTGCCACCCAGGCACCCAGGGCCTTTTCGACCTCGGCAGAATCTCTCTCCCTGATCTCGCGCTTGGCCCAATAGCGGTAGCGGTACTCAGGCCTTTCGAGAATCTTGACCAGCGCGGCTACGGAGGCTCCATGGATTTTCGGAGGCTCTTGCAGTTTTTTACCCTTCGCGGTGATTCGCCAGATTCTTCCGGAGTGTCGATCCCGTCGTTCATCTCTCAGGGAGTACTGGGCATGTCCCTTTACCGGGTTGTACCAGTCAGCGACGTACATCGCTCCGCGCGGACCAAAGCGGATATCAACCGGTATGAAGCTGAGGTTGGAGGAGAAGATGATGTCGCTGACATATTCCTCGTCGTAGCCGAACTCCGTTTCTTTCCAGCGATGGAACTCGATCCGGTTGGTGGGCTTGTAGCGCGCCTTGATGTAGCCTCCCTGCAGCTCTTCGGGGAAGGTCTTGAAATCGACAAACTCCTGCCCGCAGGTTCCCGAGTAGGCGCGCAGCCCCGCCGGTTTCGGGTGCTGCTTCGGATAGACCGGGTCGAGCGAGTGAAAGGCCTGGGCGTAGACCGGGTGACTCGCCACATGCTGGCCCCAGTCGTCGAAGGTGACGCCCCAGGGGTTGGTGCTGTGGTAGGTTCCGAAGGGGGTCAGGCGATGACTGCGGGGCTCGAAACGAAACCAGCCGCTGTTCTGCTGGCGAACCGGGCCGTAGGCGGTCTCAACCTGTGTGTGATGGAAGATCGATTCGCGGAAGATGATATCGCCATCGGGGGACCAGACGAAGTCGTGCAGCGCGTGGTGGGAGTCCTCGCAGCCGAAGCCCGTGAAGATCTTGCGGCGGTAGTCAGCCTTGCCGTCACCATCGGTGTCCTTGATAAAGGTGAGGTGCGGCTCCTCCGAGACATAGACCCCTCCGTCGCCAAGCACGAAGCTGAGAGGGATGTGGAGATCATCGGCGAATACCGTCGACTTGTCGGCCTTTCCATCCTGGTCGGTGTCCTCCAGTATCACGATCTTGTCATCAGGATCGTTGCCCGGGTAGACGTGCGGGTAGGTCGTCGAGCAGCTCACCCAGAGTCGACCGCGGGCATCCCAGCGCATCTGGATGGGGCAGGCGAGCTCCGGGAATTCGACCTCTCCGGCGAAGAGGTTGACCTCGAAGCGGGGATCGACCTTGAAGGCTTTCTTTTCGTCCTCGGGGCTCATCCAGCGGTTGGCGCCGCGGCTCTGGGTGGTCTGGGGCAGGGGAGGGACATTCGAGTCGTCGATCTCCTTCGGCACCTTCTTCCCCTGCGCAAGGTCCCAGATCCTCTTGTCACGGTTGGCGACCATGATGTCAAAATTGCGCATGGCGGGCAGGAAGTCCAGGTAGCCATAGCTGCGGTTGCGGCCGCCGGTGTAATAGAAGGTGTTCACCGGGCGGTAGCGATAGAAGAACTGCCTGTTCTTTTCGATGATGGCCTGTCGCAGCGCTTCGTTTACTTCCGGAGCTTTGACTCCAAACACCTGCCTGAAGAGAGCTCCGGAAAAGGTCTCGTAGCCACGCGCGTTCAGGTGCACTCCGTTGATGGTAAGGTCATCTCCAGGAGAGGTCATGGCCGCCTCTGTCGCGCTGTAGGTGTTGGCGTAGCCCACGTCCTGGGCTGAGGCGACCTGCTCGATCACGGCGGTGTAGAGCTTGATGTCCGGGTTGTTGAGGTCGGCCGCCTTGACTCCTTTGATGTTTTCGTTGGCGATGGGAGAGACCAGCACGATGCGCGCGGCTGTTTTACCGTTGAATGCCTTCGTCTTGATTCCGGCCACGTATTCAGTGAGTTTTTTCCTGAAATCTGCAACCCCCGCCTTACCGGCGAAAGATTCGTTGAAGCCATAGGCGGCGAAGATGATGTCCGCCTTCGCCAGGGTGAGGTGTTGCTCGGTGTCGGCGAAATTGGCCGGGCGGGGCTGCACCTCGATGGAATCAGCCGACCAGGTCAGGTTTCTTACCTCCAGCTTGTGGCCAGGGAGATGCTGGTGCAGATAGGCCTCAAAGTAGGCGAAATCCTGGGCACGGTCGAAGAGGGTATTTCCTATGAAGGCGATCCGGGACCCCTTCGGGATGTCCAGAGGCAGGCTGGTCTCGACGGCGGCCGCAGTCTTCGGGCGCGGAGCGGTCTTCTGGTAGATGGCGTACTTCGCCAGGCCTGGATCCTTGGTGGCGGCCTTTTTTCCTGTCTTGCGATTCTTGCCGTCGGAGACAGTCGGTTTCTTTTTTTTCGTCTTCCCGGCGGGTTTTTTCTGCGCTTGCGCGTTCGGTGTTCCGGAGAAATACAGGCAGGGCGAGCTCCAGAGGAAGATGGACAGCAGGCCGGAGATAAGGATGCTCAGGATGAGACGGTTGAATTTCATGGATCAGATTTCCGTTATTGGGGGTAAGCGCCCGGCGCGCCGGAGTCATTATCCAGACAGGCCATTTTAGCCGAGTTGTACCGGCCCCTGCCACTACCAGGCACGATTGCGTTTCAGGCGGTCAGCGAAGCCAGCACCCTCCGGGTTCCCTTGAAGGTCCGCCTGCCGTGCATCGTGAGGTGATTGTCCACGATGACGACATCGCCGGTTTGCCAGGACAGTTCAAAGGTGATGCTGTCGGCGGCCTCGGCTACCCAGCGGACGTCATCTCGATCGATGGGAGTTCCATCGCCAAAGGTTACAGCTCGTTCGGGATCGTTCCGGTCATCTTTCCACCCCTGGAAGGCTGCGATCAGCTGGTTGAAGAAGACGATTCTTCCGTCCCCGGTTTGCCTGGTTGCAGGAAGAACGGGAGTCGTAGCGCGAAGGGACCCATCGCTCAGCCATTTCCATTCGTAGTTGAGCTTTTGTAAACGCGTTTCTGCCTCGCTCCGGTCGCTGCTGTTGAGGGTGCTCTGCCAGCTTCTGCCCATGGTGGAATCTTCATCCGCTTCTGGCGGCATCACGTTTGAATACCGGAGCCCCTTCTCCTTGCAGGCGGCGGCGAAGCCGGGCTTTCCGGCGAGGATCCTCTCCCAGAGAATATCGGAGCGGCAAAGCGGGGTTGCTCCTCCCTCCCTGGCCGGCTCCTGACAGAAAAAAAACAGCCTGGCGGGGGGGCTGGGTGTCTGGGCCATTTCGTGGTGAAGAAAGATCTTCAGTTCTCCAGGGGCTTCGTTCGCGGAGAAGATACGGGGTGTGAAGTTGATCCTGTGAGCGTTTGAGAGCGATTCAGAATAGGGGAAATTCGGCAGGCCGAAGGAGGCTACGAAAATATCGAGGTCTTCAGGCGTTTCCAGCGGCAGCCCTCGAAGGAAGACAGCCCCATGAAGAGAGGTCGCCGAGAGCAGCATTTCAGCCTGCTCCGCCGCCCACTGCGCCGCGTCCGCCGCGGCGCTTCCGCCGATGCATTGCAGAGCGAAGGGGAAGGGCGCACCGTGGTAGGTTTGTCCCAGGGGGAGTTGGAGAAGCTCCGCGGTGATGTTCATTCCTGTCCTGCGGATTCTCGGTTTCCGGACCGGCTCAATCTATCGGCTTGATCGGGAAGAACTTCGACGGCGTGTGCTCCTGCTCGAGAAGCTTTCGGATCCGTGCGACCACCTCGGGGTTTTTCGAGGCGACGTCCTCCGATTCGGATGGGTCCTTTTCCAGGTCGTAGAGCTGGATTCGGAGCTTCTCCTTGACGGGCTTCTTCTTGTCTCTCAAGAGGCGCTGCCGAATTCCCTTCCATTTGCCAAGCCAGAGGGCCTGCTGGCCTCCATAGCCTGAGAACTCACGGTAAAGGAACTCACGGCCTGGCTGTTTTTTGCCCCGTAGGGTCGGGGCGATGCTGATCCCATCGAGCCCCTCGTCCTCTTCGCCCTTATGGCCGGCGAGCTCGAGCAAGGTCGGGATCCAGTCCTCGAATCCGGTGACGAAGTCAGAGCTGCTGCCGGCCTTGATCTTCCCGGGCCAGCGAACAATGAGCGGAACCCGGACTCCTCCCTCGTAGAGAGAACCCTTCAGCCCCCGCAGCTTGCCGACACTGTTGAAGAAGTTGTAGTCAACCTCCTGCTTGAGGTGGGTGGTTCCATTGTCCGAGGTGAAGATGACGATCGTATCGTCTGCCAGCCCCAGCTCGTCAATCAATCCGAGGATCCGGCCGATGTATTTGTCCATGCGGGTGATCATGGCGGCGTAGGCGGCGCGGGGGGTGAAGTGGGGGGTGTAGCCGTAGCCTCCATCCCGGGTGAAGGGCGGGTCCTTCCAGCCCAGGTCCAGGTATGGTTTGAGCTCTTCATCCGGAACGTGCAGCGCCACGTGCGGAATGACGGTCGGATAATAGAGGAAGAAAGGCTTGTCCTTATTGGCGCGGATGAACTTCAGCGCCTGCTCGTTGATTCTGTCCGGCGCGTAGTCTTTTCCCTTGAAGACATCGTAGCTCCTGGGATCTTTGGGGTTGGAGCCTTTTGGCAGAGAAGCGTGCCCCGGGACAGGGGGCTTGTTATTCAGGGTTACTCTTACCTTATTGCTCCAGAGGTAGGATGGGTAGTAGCTGTGGGCGTGGCGTTGGCAGTTGTAGCCGAAGAACCGGTCAAAGCCCTGGTAGATGGGATCTCCCTCGGTTCCGGGTCCTCCGAGCCCCCATTTTCCGAAGGCCCCGGTAGCGTAGCCGTATTTTCTGAGTCCCTCGGCGATGGTCTGTTCGGAATCGGGGATGGGCCTCTGGCCCTCGGGCTTGACCTCTCCGTTGTTACGGATGAAGGCATGGCCGGGGTGCTTTCCGGTGATCAGGACGCAGCGCGAGGGGGCGCAGACGGCATTGCCGCTGTAGTTGCGGGTAAAGCTCATCCCCTGTTTTGCAAGACGATCAAGGTGAGGGGTGCGGATCTTCTTCTGTCCGTAGCTGCCGAGCTCGGCGTAGCCCAGGTCATCTGCCAGGATAAAGATAATATTGGGTTTTCTCTCAGCCGCCGAGAGACCCGTCAGCGCTGCCAGCAGGAAACAGGCGGAGATGGTCGCCTGGAGAGTTTTCAGGTTCATTCTTCTTGTCCTCGTGATGGAAAACTGAAGAAACAGGCGGGGGCGCGGACCTCAAAGTCACCGCGCCGCCGCCTGTTCTCCGGGAACAGTCTCTGCTGACTCAGACCTCCCAGCCTTTGCGGTATTCTTTACGAACCAGGCTGTTGGCTTTCTTGCTGTTGGTTACCTCGCACTTCTCTCCGTCCCATTCGATCCGTTTGCCGGCCCTGTAGGCGACGTTGCCAAGAAGGACTGCCTCGGTCAGCGCTCCGGAATAGTCGAAGTTGCAGGTGGTCGGACTGCCGGTCTTGCAGGCCTGGATCCACTCATTGTAGTGGCCGATCGAGTCCGGTATCGATTTTGCTGGCGGGCGGTAGCCTTTGAAGTCGGCCTCAGGAAGAAGCTTGTAGCCGCCGTAGCTCGCGAGCATGACGCCCTTGGTGCCAACGAAGAGGGTTCCGTCTCCCCAGTTGGGAAGGTTGTGCTTCTTGAAGAGGTGGCGGTGCTTGCCCGAGTCGTACCAGTGCAGCTTGACGGGGGGCAGTTTACCGCGCGCGGGATACTCCAGGGTTACATGGAGACCCGAAGGGCAGCCATCGGCGTGAACCGGGGGACCCTTGGTGGAGGCGGCGACCGGATGGCGCAGCTTGAGAGCCCAGTGGCTCAGGTCCATGTGGTGACAGCCCATGTCTCCCAGGGTGCCGCCGCCGAACTCCCACCACTTGCGCCAGTTGGCCGGCAATAGGTTGGGGTGGTATTTGCGCTCGCGAGCGGGTCCGAGCCAGAGATCGAAATGGATGTGAGCCGGGGTCGGCGCCGGCGCGGGACGGTCTCCAGCGCTCCAGGACTTTCCAACCCAGACGTGGGATTCAATCACGTCTCCAATGGCACCGCTCTGGATGATCTCGACCACACGGCGATAATTGCTGCCGGCGTGGATCTGGGTGCCCAACTGGGTGGCTCTTTTGTGTTTCTTCGCGAGGCCGGCGATGACCCGGGCTTCGTGGACCGTATGGGATAGGGGCTTTTCACAATAAGCGTGGCGTCCGGAACGAAGCGCGGCGCCGGTAGCGGGAGCGTGGATGTGGTCCGGCGTACTGACGACAATGGCATCGATGTCCTTCTGGTCAACGAGCTTCCTATAGTCGTTGTATTTGTTCGCCTTCGGGAAGTCGCGGCCGCGGCGTTCAAGATAGTTCTGGTCGGTATCACAGATCGCGACAATGTTCTGTGACCGTACTCCGCCGATATTGGCCGATGCACGATTCTGGGTGCCGACACAGCCGATGTTCAGTTTTTCGCTTGGGGCCTTGCCTGCGTGGACCAGGCTGCTGCCGCTGAGCAGCATTCCGAAACCGGCAAGGGAACTGGTTTTGAGAAAATCACGACGATTTGATCCCTGGTTCATTCGTTCCGCTCCTGTGGAAGATCTCGTTTTGTTGACTCTCTGACTGCAGACAAGGTAATTCACCGCAGCCGAAGTGTCCAACTAAGTCTCTGGAAGCTGAGAGTTCCCGGCTGGGAATTCACTCCTGACGGTCGGCTGTGAGTCTCAGCCCCCTGGCCGGCTCGTAACGAAGGCCAAGGGTTGAGTTGCCGGTGGGGTTCGAAACTCTCGACAGGATGGTGTTCCAGCCCTTCCGCAGGCGAATCGAAAGGCGGCTGTTCGCGGCTGGGTCCCTTGAGCTGTAGACAGTTTCCGAGTTGACCAGTAGACGCAGTGCTGAAGAGTGATCGAGCCACAACACAGCCTCACGGTCCCTGTCCGATTGCATCAGGGCGAGGATATAGGCGGAGCTTTTTTTTACCGCTGCCGGCCCGGCAAGCTGGATGAGACCATCGGCACGGGCATTGATGAGCTTCCACTGCAGAAGCTTTCCTGAGGAGCTGACAGCCAACTTCGCGGGGTCGGGATTCTTCTCAAACGGCTCGGTCCTGCTGACCGACCGGCTGAAGGGGCCGGTGATCCATGCCCTGCTCAGCCTACCCTTCAGCTTGAGCTGCGCGGCGGGATTCTTCAGGAAGCTGATCAGGTCGACGAGGTCCTTGCGGCTCAGGCGAGAGACGAGCCTGGCGGGCATGAGACTCACGGGACTTTTTTCGATCCTGGCGATCTGTTTTTTTTGAATGACGGTATCCTTGCCGAGGCCGTCGCGCAGGAGGACCTCTTTATCTGAGTCCTTGAGCTTCAGTCCGCTCAGGATCTTGCCGTCTGTTGTCGCGATGGTGTAGGTGTCATAGCCCTCGGTGATCTTCCTGGAGGGAGCGACCAGGGCTTCAGCAAGTTGACGGATGTCGAGCTCTCCCAGGATGGAGTCCAGCGCCGGTCCGGCATGGCCGCCCACGCCCTGGAGGCGGTGGCAATTGGCACACTGCGCATCGCTGGTATCGAGAAAGATCTCCCTGCCCCTGGCCGGGTCGCCTCTTGAGCGGACCGCCTTCTCAAGCTGGGTGAGTGAGGCAGGCTCCAGGTTGAATTGTTCTTCCGCTGGTAGAGCGCCACCTGGAAAAAAGATCGCGGCGGCCAGCGCTCCGGCAACGCAGTAGATTTTCATTTTTCATATACCTCTGCCTGGTGCTGGTTATAAGCATAGCAGGTCAGCGCCGCTGTTGTTAACGGATCGACGTGAGTGAACTGTATCTGTGGGATTGTTCCAACGGGGTTCTGTAGCTAATATGGATCCATGCGCTTGGTCCTCCTGTTGAGTCTCATCTTCGCGGCGTTGTCCATTCCGGCTGTTGGCGGGGAGGGGGTTGGCCCTGTCGATTTCCTCGAGGACATCAGGCCGATCCTGGCTGGAAAGTGTTTTCCCTGCCATGGCCCGGACGAGGCCAAGCGAAAGGGGAAGCTGAGGCTTGATACCGCTGCCGGAATTTTCAGCAGGGGAAGCTCGGGCTCAGCGGTCGTGGCTCCCGGCAAGGCGGGGGAGAGCCTGCTCATCGAGAAGATCGAGTCGAGCGATGAGGAGGAAATCATGCCTCCGAAAGATTCCGGCCTGGAGCTGGATCCAGCTGAGATGAGCGTTCTTCGCGCCTGGGTGAATTCAGGAGCGGAATGGAAGGAACACTGGGCCTACAGGAATCCGGTGAGGCCTTCTCTTCCACAGGTAAAGGATGCGGCCTGGATAAGAAACCCGGTCGATGCCTTTGTGCTGGCCCGGCTGGAGCGGGTGAAGCAGAGGCCAGCGCCGGCCGCGGGTGAGACGACGTTGCTGCGCAGGCTCTGGATCGATCTGACAGGCCTGCCTCCTGGGCCGGAGGATGTTCGTCGATACCTCGAAGATACCGCCGCGGGCGCCTGGGATAAGGCCATCGATCGCCTGCTGGCATCGCCTCAATTCGGTGAGCGCTCGGCGCAGAGCTGGCTGGATGCCGCAAGGTACTCAGACACCACCGGCTACGCTGCCGACAAGCCGCGGGAGATGTGGGTTTACAGGCAGTGGGTTATCGATGCTCTCAACGCTGATATGCCTTTCGACCAGTTCACGATTGAGCAGCTGGCGGGTGATATGTTGCCGGGTTCAACCCATTCGCAGAAGGTGGCCACGGGTTTTCACCGCAACTCCATGCAGGCCCTTGGCAACAACCCGCGCAAGGAAGAGTTTCGTGTCAAGGGCGTGGTCGACAGGGTCAACACCACAGGTCGTGTCTGGCTGGGGAGCTCCCTGGAATGCGCTGAATGCCACGACCATAAATACGACCCCTTCTCCCAGCGCGACTACTACAGGGTCTTCGCTCTCTTCAACAATATTCCCCATTACGGAGAGGGCTATGGCGTCTATGGTCCGCGTATGAAGGTCCCCTTGCCGGGTCAGCAGGCATCTCTCGAGGCGTTGTATGCGAGAGAGAACTTTCTGAGAGGGCTTGAGGCCCGGCGGCTGGAGGAGCTCTCAGCTACTTCAGTCGATCCGGAGAAGGCCAGGGAGCTGGTCTCGAAGGCTCCCGGCGCGCGGGCGGCCTGGAGGCTATCGGGCTCCCTGGAGGCTGTCTCCAGTGCTGGCGGCAGGCTTCAGCTGCATGGGGGCGTTCCGAAATGGATCCAGGGGCCTGCCTCGCTTTCAGGACAGGCGATCGAGCTCGATGGCAGGAGCGCGCTGCAGGCAGGGAAAGATGAACGTCTCGATCTCACCGGAAGTTTTACCATCGCGGCCTGGGTCCGGACGCGGTCAGCTGTCGCGGATATTGTTTCCAAGTACGATTGGGTCGCCGGTCAGCGCTCCTTCGTCTTCGGCCTTGGAGGCGAAGGTGACAAGAACGGCAGCCCGGGGCATCTCTTCGCCTGGGTCTCGGCCAGCGCCGCTGCCTGGAGTGGAGCACAGGTTCATTCCAGCTTTCCAATCAACGATGGGAAGTGGCACCATGTCGCCGCCGTCTTCGACGCAGGCAAGTCCTTCCGGCTCTTCATCGATGGCGAGCTCGACTCGAAGGCGAAGCTTGTAGACAAGGTCCCCGGCAAGGTCGCTGTCAGCTCGAGGCGGCTGGCGATCGGGGCGGGCTACACGAAGTCTGAGCATCCAGATGAGTTCTTCCTCGATGGGGCCCTCGCTGATGTTCGACTTTATTCGAGGGCATTTGGAAGCATGGAAGGTCTGGTCGCGCCTCCGGCCAGGGTCATCGCAGCGTTGAAAAAGCAGGTGGAGCTGCGAGATGAGGGGGAGAGGGCGCTGGTCAGGGGTTTTTCACAGAGCGTTGATCGGAGGCTCCAGGAGATTCGATCAGAGCTCTCGGCGATTCCAGCTCGCGTGAAGAAGCTCAAGGGTACGGAGGTTACCGCCCAGGTCATGGTGGAGGGCAAGGAGAGACGCAAGACCCACATTCATGTCAGGGGTGATTTTCGTGCCAAGGGCAGCGAGGTGAAGCCTGGGATCCCGGAGCTGTTTCGAGGCGACGGAACTCGCGAGCCAGGAGACAGGCTGGCCTTCGCGCGCTGGCTTGTTGGCGCGGAAAACCCCCTGGTCGCCCGGGTGACAGTCAATCGAATCTGGCAGAGATATTTTGGATATGGCCTGGTGCGAACGACCGGTGATTTCGGCCTTCGAGGAGATGCTCCAACTCACCCGGAGCTGCTCGATTGGCTGGCCTGCGAGTTTGTTGATTCCGGCTGGGATCTCAAGAGGATCCATCGCCTGATCGTCAGCTCGGAAACCTATCGGCAGTCATCTTCCTGCACCCCGGCCCGCCGGGAGTCGGATCCCTTCAACAGCCTGCTCGGCCGGTCCGCAAGATTCCGACTCCAGGCGGAGCAGATTCGAGATCTCTCTTTGAGCGCTGCCGGGCTCCTCGACCACCGCATCGGTGGAGCCAGTGTTTTTCCGGTTCAGCCGGGTGATTACTGGAGCGAGAAGGGCCAGGAGAAGGATAGCGGTAAATGGTTGACAAGCAAGGGGCGGGATCTGTATCGCCGGGGCCTCTATACCTATTGGAAGAGGATGGCGCTCTATCCTTCCTTCTGGATTCTCGACGCTCCTACCCGACAGGTTTGTACCGTATCGAGGAGCATCACCAATACACCGATCCAGACTCTTGTCACGCTGAATGATCCTGTCTTCTTTGAGGCGGCCCGGGCATTCGCCATTCGTATTCTCACTGAGGTTCCGGAAGGGCTGAAGGAGCGAGTCGAGGAGGCCTTCCTCATCGCCATCTCCCGCCTTCCATCGCCCGTGGAGTTGGCAGCGTTCAGCTCTATGCTGGAAGACCTGGCTATGCGCTACAAGGAGGACCCGCAGGCCGCGGCCAGCGTGAACCCGGGAACAGGGGATACTCCCGCGGGCGCGGAGCTGGCCGCCTGGACCGTTCTCTCCTCCACCCTGCTGAACCTGGATGAGGCGATCACCCGGGAATAGGGAGGCAGCGCTACCCTGGATCCGGACCTTCAGCCAATGGCTCGCTTCACTTTCCGATGGCGTAGAGCGCCTTGTAGGTGCGCAGGTAGATCCGACCACCTGAGATGGCCGGGGTGGCGGCGATTCCATCTCCCATGATGTTGCGAGAGATGACCTTGAATTCGCGTCCGAGCTTGAGCACACAGACCTCGCCATGACGCGCTGCGAGGTAGAGCTTGCCATCGGCTATTACCGGGGAGGCTCGCTGGCGATTGCGATGGACACGCTGCAGGTAGACCTCCTTTCCAGTCATGGCTTCCATGACGATCATCACGCCGTTTTCCCGCGCGAGATAAAGAAGTCCATCGTGGATGACCGGTGTCGGAACGTCGGATGTGTCGCGTCCGCGCCGCCACCTGAGCTGGGACTTCGATTCGCTGATGTCGCCTTTGCCATCGGGCTTCACTCCGAGGACGGGCTTGTTCTTGGCTGAGGGGATCACCACCAGGCCCGGTTCGCAGGCCGGTGAGGCGACAAAACGCAGGAACTTATTGTAGCCCTTCTTGGGGTTGAGCGAGCCGCAGCGCCAGAGCTCCTTGCCGTCTTCGAGCTTGTGAGCGCTCAGGTAATCCGCGCCGTGGATCAGGAGCTGTTTCTCAGCTCCATCCTGGTAGAGGATCGGTGAGGCGTAGGAATGCCGGGATTCGTGCAGGGCATCGCTTTCGCGGGCGACCTTCCAGCGCTCCTTTCCTGTCAGCTTATCAAGCGCGACAATGTAGGGATTCTCCATCTGCAGGCACATCTGGTAAAGGGTGTCACCGACCAGCAGTGGTGTGGAGCTCATGCCGTGCCAGTGGTCAAACGAGCCATAGCTCTTCTGGAAGTTCTTCTCCCAGATCTTCTTACCTGCCATGTCAAAGCAGTGCATGTCTCCGGTTCCGAGGAAGGTCCAGACATGCTTTCCATCTGTTGCCGGGCTGGGAGCCGCTGAGTTGCCCTCGTCGTTGCGAATCTTTTTGTTTCCGCTGGCGAGAGGCTTCTTCCAGAGCACCTTTCCCTCCGTTGAGATGCAGAGCAGGACGAGCTCCTTTCCGGAGGCCGAGGTGACGAAGATTTTGTTTTCCCAGATGGCGGGGGTCGCGCCCGACGCTCCTGGAAGGTCGATTTTCCAGGCGACGTTCTTTGTCGTGCTCCACTCGGAAGGGAGGTTCTTTTCAGGGCTGGTTCCATTGCCGTTGGGGCCGCGCCAGGAAGGCCAATTCGAGGCGGCCGCATGGGGCGAGGTCAGCAAGGCCGCGAGCAGGAGTCCGGAGAAAATCAGCAGGTGGTTCTTTTTCATGTCGGTCTTTCGTTTTCTTGAAGGTGTAGATCGAATGCCATTCACCAGTTGGTTACTATTTTGCTACACTCCGCAGCGTAACGAAAGCTCCTGCTTCCCCCTTTATTCGGGAGCCTTCGTCTTTGGAACTATGCCCTGAGGTCGCCGATGCTCACGAATCCCGCAGCTGTCGCAATCCGTGAAGAATTGACCCGCCGCCGTTTTCTTTGCGGAGGCGGCAGCTTCGCCGCCTCCGCCGCGTTGGCATCCCTGCTGGCTGGGGCTGAAAAAAGGCAATCGCGCGCTCCTCATTTCGCTCCGCGCGCCAAGCGGGTCATCAGCCTCTTCATGTCAGGCGGCCCTTCGCACGTCGATCTTTTTGATGACAAGCCGATTCTGCGGAAGCTGGACGGCAAGCCAATGCCGAAAGAGATCATCGGCAACCATGAATTCGCGATGATCAAAAGCGGTGAGCCCAAGATGAAGGGCTCCCCTTTCAAGCTGCTCCCGCGCGGTAAGTCGGGCACGGTTATATCCGAGCTTCTGCCAAGGCTCAGCAAGGTGGCTGACGAAATCTCGGTGGTCCGGTCTCTTCATACAGACACCTTCAACCATGACCCGGCCGTGACCATGATGAACACCGGCTTTGTGACCTTTGGCAAGCCCTCCATGGGAGCCTGGCTATCCTGGGGGCTCGGCAGTGAAAACTCTGATCTTCCCG
Source organism: Planctomycetes bacterium UBA1662 (assembly GCA_002320775.1). Lineage (GTDB taxonomy): Bacteria > Planctomycetota > UBA8108 > UBA8108 > UBA8108 > UBA8108. Next base: position 17,822 of record DCKY01000074.1, on the reverse strand, counting down.
CCTACACGGTGCTGGTATCCGGCGTCAAGCTTCAGCCATTGCTGACGAACTATTGGGGAAGCGGCTTTCTGCCTAGCCGCCACCAGGGTGTTCAGTTTCGCTCAAAGGGAGATCCCGTGCTCTTTCTGTCCAATCCGCCTGGTGTGGATTCCGGGGTTCGCCGCCGGCAGTTGGACCTGCTTGGCTGGATGAACAGCCGCCATTATGACCGTGTTGGCGACCCTGAGATCAGGACCCGGATCGAGGCTTTCGAGCTGGGATACAGGATGCAGTCAAGCGTTCCCGGGCTGATGGATATCAGCAAGGAACCACAGAGCGTGCATGAGCTCTACGGGACGAAGCCCGGCCAGGTGTCTTTTTCCAACAACTGCCTCCTGGCCAGGAGACTGGTGGAGCAGGGGGTTCGCTGCGTGCAGCTCTACCACACAGGCTGGGACCAGCACGGGACGATAGAGAAGGATCATCGACGCCAGTGCGCCGCGGTTGACCAGGGAGCTGCCGCGTTACTGGTAGATCTCAAGTCGCGGGGGTTGCTCGATGAGACGCTGGTGGTCTGGGGCGGAGAATTCGGCCGGACTCCAATGGCCCAGGGAGGCGGCAGGAACTATGGAAGGGACCACCATCCGCATGGTTTCAGCGTCTGGATGGCAGGGGGAGGAATCAAGCCGGGCTTTACCTTCGGGGAGACCGATGAGTACGGCTACTTCGCGACGGAGGATAAGGTTCATGTGCATGATCTCCACGCCACGATCCTTCATTGCCTCGGGCTTGACCACCGGCGGCTTGTGCACCGATTCCAGGGGCGGGATTTTCGGCTGACCGATGTCGAGGGGCGGGTGATCAGGGAGCTTCTTGCCTGAGACAGGTTCCGGCTAGTGGCTCCCTCTCGCCCTTAATTTCTCGATGAACTCCTCGCAAAACAGCTCCAGGTAATTTGGCGAGACCGCGGAGCAGTGGGGCATGATGAACGCGTTGCGGCACGAACGCAGGGGAGAGTCTTCCTCGAGAGGCTCGTTGTGGAACACATCGAGCCAGGCCGAGGCCAGGCTCCCATCGTTGAGGGCGGCGGCGAGGGCGGCTTCGTCAATAGAGTTGCCCCGGCCGATATTTGAGATCGTCGCGTTTTCCGGGAGCAGGCCGAGGCGGCGTTCATCCATGAGTTGGTCGGTCTCTTCCCCTGAGGGCAGGGCAAGCACCAGGTGGTCGGTGGTTGGCAGGACGGCCTCGAGGCTTTCAACTCCGAGCACCGCATCTCCAGCCTCAAAGAATTCCGGAGCTGCGCCTTCCTCGCGGCGGATTCCTGTCACCTGAACGCCGAAGGGCTTGGCGAGCTTCGCGATCCAGGTACCGATGTTGCCGAAGCCGAGAATCGTCAGCCGGGAGCCGCGCAGTGGTACGAGCTTCCCGGCAAGGTCTCTTCTCGGCCAGGGGTTCTCTCTGTTCAGGAGTTCGGTTTCCCGCAGGCCGCGGCAGTGAGACAGCAGCATTCCGATGACGGTTTCGGCGATGATCTCGCCATGGAAGCTGCAGTAGTCAATCCGGATTCCATTCGGGGGCTCAACCTGGAAGTAGTCGCGGCCAGCCGCGGGGGTTACGATCCATCTGAGCTCGGGGGCCAGGTCAAACCATTCCTGCAGGAAGGTCCAGACCAGCACGATCTCGCTTTCTTCGAGAGAATCGATGAATTCATCTCTGTCCCGGCAGATTTGAACCTGAGCTTCATCGATGGCCCTTTCGATGGAATCTGCCTGGCTCTTCGTGAGGTTGAAGCAGGGAATCTCGGGATGGGTTAGCCAGGCGCTGATTTTCATGATGGACCGGATTGGAAAAGGATGGTTTTCAGGGTCTACAGATCATAGCGGAGTGCCGGCTGGTTTTGGAGAGATCGCCGAGCTGGCTGTTGCATTAGAGTGTCCTGCTCGTTTAAGTTTCGGTTTTCCAGAACACTGAGAAATACGATTGGAGAGCAACATGCTTGCGCATAACGTCTATTTTGCCTTGAACGACAATTCGGCAGAGGCGGTCGATTGCCTGGTTGGAGCCTGTAAGAAATATCTTTGCGATCACCCCGGAGTTATCTTTTTTGCGGTGGGCCGTTTGAATCCCGAGCTGGCTCGGGAGGTGAACGACAGGGATTTCGACGTTGCCCTGCAGGTTGTCTTTGACAATAAGGCCAGCCATGATGCTTATCAGGAAGCCCCGGATCATCTCAGCTTTATCGAGGAGCAGAAGGGCAACTGGGGAAATGTAAGGGTGTTCGATTCGGATATGGAGGGTGCGTCTGAACTTCCGGCGAAATGAATTTTTTCGGATGGTGCCAGTGTTGCTCTAAGTCATTAAAATCCAAACACTTTTGAAAGTTTGGGCCGCGATAGCAGGGCGGGCGCTCTGAAGCTGTTTTCAGGGGTGATTTAAGCGTATCCAAAAGGCGTAAACTCTTGCATCACCGGGCTTCATGAAGTACAAAAGTCGATTCTTCAATAGTTGAGACACTAGGAGTGACGACCATGAGTCGCGTCTGTCAGGTAACAGGTAAAAAGACGGCATCCGGCCATAAATACGCTCGCAGGGGTGTACCCAAGGCCAAGGGTGGAGTCGGGTTGCGAACCACTGGCAAAACCAAACGCCAGTTCAAGGTCAACCTGCAGTGGAAAACCATCTGGGTTCCCGAACTGAACCGGAAGGTTCGCGTTCGTCTTTCTACCCGGGCATTGCGTACGATTACCAAGAACGGAGCCTACGCTACTCTGGTGAAGGCTGGAATTGTCAAGCCAGCGACAAGGAAGAAACAATCGGTGGACGGTCAAAGCTGATCGGGTTTCTTTGATTGAAGGCGCTGAGCCAGCAGGTTCGGTCGAGTCGGATTTCCTGGGATTCCGGACTGTGGCGGGCAGATCGATTGGATAACGGATCACGAGGACAGCCTCGGGGGTAAGAGCAGTGGCTAAGAAACAGCAGAACGCCATCACCCCGATGCGAGCGGAAGATTACCCTGAGTGGTATCAGCAGGTCATCAAGGCCGCGGAGCTTGCCGAGGTGTCGCCGGTGCGCGGCTGTATGGTGATTAAGCCCTGGGGTTATTCCATCTGGGAAAACATGCAGGGTGTTCTTGATGGGATGTTCAAGGAGACTGGGCACGTCAACGCCTACTTTCCTCTGTTTATTCCGATGAGCTACCTGGAAAGGGAAGCCGAGCACGTCGAGGGCTTCGCGAAGGAATGCGCTGTCGTTACCCATCATCGCCTCGAACCGGATCCCGAGGGGGGGTTGAAGCCGGCGGGCGAGCTGGAGGAGCCCCTGATCGTCAGGCCGACCAGTGAGACGATCATCGGTGAGACCTATTCCAAGTGGGTTCAGTCCTATCGGGATCTGCCGATCCTGATCAACCAGTGGGCCAACGTGGTTCGCTGGGAGCTGCGGACCCGGCTCTTTTTGCGCACCGCGGAATTTCTCTGGCAGGAGGGGCATACGGTTCACGCCACGGAAGCCGAGGCGGTGGAGGAGACCGAGGCAATCCTCGATCTCTACGGGCGTTTCGCTGAAGAGTACATGGCGATGCCCGTGGTGAAGGGCGAAAAGACCAGGGACGAACGTTTCCCGGGCGCCGTGAACACCTACTCCATCGAGGCTATGATGCAGGATCACAAGGCCCTGCAGGCGGGAACCTCGCATTTCCTCGGGCAGAATTTTTCCAAGGCCTGCAAGATCAACTTCCTCGACCAGGAGGGCCAGGAGGTTTTTGCCTGGACCACATCCTGGGGCGTTTCGACGAGGCTGATCGGCGGCCTCATCATGACCCACTCCGATGATGACGGACTGGTGCTGCCTCCGCGGTTGGCTCCCAGGCATGTAGTGATCATTCCGATTTTCAGGGGAGACGATGAACGTTCGGAGGTCCTGGGCTATTGCGAAAAGCTGAAGGCCGAGGTTGAGGCTCGTGAATACGATGACGGGAAGGTCCGCGTTGAGCTGGACGACAGAGATATCAGAGGCGGGGAGAAGGTCTGGCAGCACATCAAGAAGGGCGTCCCGATTCGGCTCGAGGTGGGGCCGCGGGACATCGCGTCCGATTCCGTCTTCATGGGCCGGCGAGATTTAAGTCCGAAGGATAAGAGCGGAGTCTCCCGGGAGGAGTTTATCACCCGCGTTCCCGAAATCCTTGGTGAGATCCAGAAGAGTCTCTATGACAAGGCCCTCAAGTTTCGCGAGGACCGCACGCGGACCATCGACAACCTTGATGAGTTCAGAGAGTTTTTCTCCAGCGAGGCAGAGGGAGGCTTTGCCGGCGGTTTCGCGCTTTCCCATTTCGCCGACGATGGCGGCGGTGAAGACCTTCTCAAGGAATTGAAGGTGACGCCCCGCTGTATCCCGGTCGAAGAAGCGGGAAATCTCGGGGAGTGCATCTTCACCGGTAAGCCGGGTAGCCGCTTGACAGTTTTCGCCAAGGCCTACTGAGGCAGAAGGACACTCCGCAGGCTCATCGGGGAGACGGACTCTCAGCGGGGGGAGCTGCGGGTAAACTTGGCTTGGCGCCAGTTCTTAACGATTGTCGCCTTCGTAGGGCAGGAGAGCCATGTACCTGGCGCGTTTCACGGCCGTGGCGGCGTGGCGCTGCAACATTGAGCTCAGCTTCGTGCGCTGGCGTGATGACATCTTGCCGTTGGCGGTAAGAAGCCGGCGGAGCTCATCGGTAGTTTTGTAGTCGACGTAAATCTTGCCGTTGGCCATCTTGGTGCCGACCTTGGCCTGAGAGTAGAATTTGGTGTACCTGGGCATGAGGACCTGTCCTTTCGGGAAATACCTCTGGGAAAACGGTACCCCCCGGCCACTTCGGGTTCCGGGGGTGTGGCTCCACCTGAATGGAGTCCCACAGTCTAACACTTCGAGAGAGGCTGTAAAGTCCTTGTGGACTGACTTTTCTGCCGTCAAGGAGACCTGGACGTTCGCAAGGACAATTTCTTAATAGCGGCAATATAAGCAGTTAGGACAGAAAATCTGATTACCGGTTTGTCAGAAATCCCGTGGAATCCTCAGAGCGCGGAGAGCCTGCTCCGACGTCGGGAGCCTGGCTGCGAATTCTGCGCTGGCTGGAATCGGCCCGTCAGAGGTGATGAGCCCGTAGTGAAGGCTGACATCAGCCTTGTCGATCCTGGATGGGCTGCAGCGGCAGCTCAAGGAAACGATCTGGCGATCGCCGGCTGTGACATAGACCAGGGGCCCCATCGGCACAGGGCCGTCTTCAACCAGTCCGGCGACCTTGATCTCGGAGTTTCCTTCGATGCTGTAGTGCTTTCCGGGCAATACAGCCGTCTGTTCTTTCGCTGCCGCCTCTTCTATACCTCTGGAGGCATACAGGGCCGTTAGCTCGCCAGCGCCGGAAAACACCTCGAAGATGGCCGGGTAGCCGCTTGAATCGATGGTCATACGGAGAATTCGCGCGGGCCGGCCGGACGTCTCGTAACGCCAGCAGTAGGTGAATTGGGGATGCGGCGTTCCGTTGATCTGCACCTCGGAACGCAGAAGATAAACCCGCCGTTCTTTTTCTTCGCCGCCGGTCCAGTCTGGCTGTTTCGCTTCGGAGTTGATTCCAGTCTCGTGGACGATGATCGGGGCCAGCAGGTGTTCAGGACTTTTGCGGTCGGAATCTGAGAGTAAGAAGATCCGGGCGCGTTTGAAACGGATTCCGGCGTCTTCGGCTGCCGCAGGCAGGGAAGGCGTTTGTTTGTTCTGCCGCGATTCTTCTGGTGAGCGAGAGCAACCGAGGAACGTTAACAATCCGAACAGGAGGATGGCTGGAGTACGCATGGAGCGATTTTCGGCCTTCACGGACGAGTAAGAAAATAAATAGAGATTGAAACATGGACCCGTAGGTGCGATAGGATTCTATCTAGTAAGTTGGTCAAGTTCATCTCCGCATCCGGGATTCCCGTTCATGTGGTCCATTGTCGCACTCAGCGTTGTTCTTCTACTCCTCGTAGTTGGGGTCTACGACCTGCTGCAGAGGAACCATGCGATCCTTCGTAATTTTCCGATCATCGGGCACCTGCGCTATCTCCTCGAGATGGTGGGGCCTGAGCTGCGACAGTACATCGTAACCAACGACAATGAGGAGCGCCCCTTCAGCCGTGACCAGCGCCGCTGGGTTTACGCCTCCTCCAAGAAGCAGAATAATTACTTCGGTTTCGGGACAGATGATGATCTTGAGAAATCACCCAATTACCTCATTATCAAACAAAGCGCCTTTCCCGTCAGGGAAGAACGTGCAGGCGAAGGAGCCAGCGGGAGCCTCTACACCCTGCCCTGCGCGAAGGTCCTCGGAGGCCCGCGCGGTCGAAAGAAAGCGTTTCGCCCAGCCTCGATCGTCAACATCTCGGGGATGAGCTTCGGTTCGTTGAGTGCTGCCGCGATCGAGGCTCTGAACTGTGGTTCTGAGATCTGCGGCTGCCTGCACAACACTGGCGAGGGAGGAGTTTCTCCCTATCACCTGAAGGGTGGGGAGCTCATCTGGCAGATCGGCACCGGCTACTTTGGCTGCCGGGCGTCCGATGGAGGGTTTGACAAGGCGAGGTTTCTGGAGACCTGTTCCAGCGGGCCTGTTCGTGCGATCGAGGTCAAGCTCAGCCAGGGAGCCAAGCCTGGTCTTGGTGGACTCCTTCCGGCCGCCAAGATCAGCCCCGAGATTGCCGAGATCCGCGGGGTTCCTCTTGGTGAGGATTGTCACAGTCCCTCGTCGCATACGGCCTTCAGCAGTGTTGACGAGATGCTCGATTTTATCGAAGAGCTGGCCGGGGAAAGCGGCCTGCCGGTGGGGATCAAGTCGGCCGTTGGCGAGATTTCGTTCTGGAGGGACCTTGCGCATCTGATGGCGACGACCGATCGAGGGGTCGATTTTATAGCTGTTGATGGGGGAGAGGGCGGCACGGGCGCTGCTCCCCTGGTTTTCAGCGATCATGTCGCGCTGCCCTTCAAGATCGGCATGAGCCGGGTCTACAGGGAGTTTGCCGAGCGGGGGCTGCATCAGGATGTGGTTTTCATCGGTTCCGGGAAGCTGGGCTTTCCCGACAGCGCCATGCTGGGTTTCTCCCTGGGTTGCGACATGGTCAATGTCGGCCGGGAGGCGATGCTTGCGGTGGGTTGCATCCAGGCGCAGCGGTGTCATACGGGGCATTGCCCTACGGGCGTGGCGACCCAGTCGAAGTGGCTGATGCGGGGGCTGGATCCAACGGCCAAGGCCCATCGCCTGGCCAACTACGTTGTCGCTCTTCGAAAAGAGATTCTCCAACTCAGCAGAGCCTGTGGCGTCAGGCATCCGGCCCTGGTGGTTCCCGAACACTTTGAGCTTCTGGATGACAGCTTCGGATCCAGAACTGTGCGTGAGGTCTTTGGCTACGAGGAGGACTGGAGCCTGCCGGCAGTTGCTGACCAGGAGGAGATTGACGGGATCATGCAAGGGTGAGGGTGGGTGATTGATGTGTGAAAGGTTATTTCGGACTGGAATGTTTCTCCGGATGGGCGTCCTGGCCTGCATTGCTATGGCCACATTCATTTCTTCCTGCGGAGGTTTGCCCGGTCCGGGTGGGGTTCGAATACACGAGATTCAGGGCCGGGCGCATCGTTCGCCCTACGATGGCCAGCAGGTTTCCGGTGTTGTCGGAATCGTTACCTTCACGGGCAAGGATCATTTCTTTCTGCAGGATCCTGATCCTGACAGGGATGATTCCACTTCTGAGGCCTTGAGAGTTTATGTCGGGAGGGGCGGAGCGGTTCCGGCTCGGGGAGACAGAGTCTCGGTTTTCGGCAAGGTGACGGAATACTATCCCGGCGGCAGGAAAACAGGCAATCTGCCCATGACCGGGATCGAGGCGAAGGAGGTGCGGCCCATCTCCTCGAAACGGCCGCTTCCGGATTTTGTGTCGATTGCCGCTGGTGGGCGTCTTCCGCCAGGGAAGGTCATTGACGACGACTCTGTAGCTGGTGAGCCGGAAAATCCGGCGACTCCTTTTGATCCCGGCCAGGATGGCCTTGATTTCTATGAGAGTCTTGAAGGGATGCTTGTTGAGATCAACGAGGCTGTTGTTGTCGGGGCATCGAATAAGTATTCCGAGGTCTGGGTTATCCCTGCTGGAGGAGGTGACTTTGGTCCCAGGACTCCGCGCGGCGGTCTCCTTTTGAGTAGCGACGACAGGAACCCTGAGAGGATCAAGCTCCAGGTGGGCCGGCCTCATCAGTGGAACGTGGGGGATGTCCTGACAGGAGTCCGCGGCGTTTTCGATTACAGCTTTGGGAACTTCGCGCTCAAGCTTTTCGATGCGCCTGGCCATGAAGACAGGGGCCTGATGCCCGAGGTGACGAACCTCAGCGGCGGCCAGGGGCAGCTGAGCCTGGCCTCCTATAATGTTCTGAATTTTTCCGCGGTGGATAAGGAACGCTCCGGGAAGCTTGCGGCCCAGATCGTCATTAATCTCAAGGCTCCCGACATCCTGGCGCTGCAGGAGATTCAGGACAATAATGGTCCAGGCAAGGAGGGGGGCGCGGATGCAGGTGACAGCTTCAGGCTCCTGGTGGAGGCCATCAGGGCAGCTGGAGGCCCCGGCTACGAATTTGTGCAGCTCAATCCGGGAGACGGGGAGGATGGGGGCCAACCCGGCGGCAATATTCGCGTCGGTTTTCTTTTTAACCCGGCGAGGTTGAAGCTGGTTACCCGTAAAGAGCTCGAGCAGGGTCTGCTGCCGAGTCCATCTCGGCTGGGGAGCAGTTCGCCGGCTTTCGAGTCCAGCAGGAAGTCCCTGTTCTGTGAGTTTCGCTTTGGTGAGTCGAGCATCTTTATCATCAACAACCATTTCTCTTCCAAGTTCGGCAGCCCGCCAATGTACGGGAGTATGCAGCCGCCGAAGAATGGTGGCTTCGACAGGCGGGTGGCCCAGTTCAGCCTGGTGAGCTCGGTTGTCGATGGAATCGTAGCTGCAGTTCCCGGGGCCCGGGTCGTTGTCCTGGGAGACTTCAACGAGTTCCTTTTTGAGGAACCGTTGAAGAGCGCTGGTAAGGGTAAGGCTGGACTGCAGAACCTGCTGGAGCTTCTTCCCTCCACCGAACGCTATACCTACAATTTCCAGGGAAACTCGCAGGCTCTTGACCATATCCTGGTGACCGGGACACTGGCGCAAGGCGCTCAGGTTGACATTGTCCACGTCAACAGCGAGTTCGCTTCACAGGTGAGTGACCATGATCCTGTGATCGCCACGCTCAGGATTCAGCCGTAGAACCCTGGGAAGGAAAGGGCGAACGATCGCCCGGGCCCCGCGAGAACGGGACCCGGGAAATCGCCGCGAGACATCAGGCTCCCTCAGGGACAGACCTGGATGTCACAGGAAAGAGCGCCCTGCTCTACCGTACCGCAGTCCTCGCCAGGAGGAGCGATCTGCCCGCCGGTCCTGAACAGGTAGTTCAGGAAGTAGACGGGATCGGTCAGGTTCAGGGTGTTGTCGCCGTTGGTGTCAGCTGACATTTCACAGCACAGGTCACCTCCGTTGGTAAACATGTGGCTGAGAACGACGATGGCATCGGTGACGTTCAGGCTGCCGTCGCAGTTGGCATCGCCGCGGCGGAAGGTCGCGGTCGGAACCGTGGAGGCCGAGTCAACCATGCCGTTGACAACGATCTCAGAGAGCGCGGGACCAGCCTCGCCTTCGTACAGCCCGACAACATCCCGCTGGGCGATGGTCATGGTCAGGCCATCGAAGCGTTGTTCCAGATCAAGCTCGATGGTGATCCGGTTGCCCGAGGTCAGTCTGCGGCGCACGACGCGCTCCTCGACTGTCTCTCCGCCAAGGGTCGTCTCGATGACAAAGCCGCGGATCTCCTGGTTGCGCTCGCCGAAGATTCCCACCTCGGGACCCTGGCCGGGAGCGTGAACCACGAGTTGACGCGCACGGACCGGAACCGGCCAACGCATCTGGACGATGCTGTTGGTTCGGCTCCCGGCACCTACCCACTCGTTGCCCATCGCCATTGTCGAACGGTCGACAAGGTTCTGGGGCGGGAAGATGGCCGGTACGGCGCCGGGAACGATCCCGGGCAGTCCGATGATTTCGTTCTCAGCGTTAACGACATCAGGAAGAGGGCGCTGAGGAGGTATGCGTCCAAAGGCGGAGCTGGCGCGGACCGCGGCGCTCGGAGCCAGGTTGGTGAACCTGAGCTCCCTGGCATCCTGCGGTACGTCGACCATGGTGTGGCCGGCGTGACAGCCAACACAGCGAGCTGTGCGGTTCTCATGTCCGAAATTCATACCGCCGACATGGAAGACCTGCCCGTCGCGGCCCTGGGCGAGAGCGCCCTCGGGAGTACGGATGACTTCAAAGAGCGGAACGCCCGCGGGCAGCTCGGCCTCGACTCTTCCATCCGGACCAATCTCTTCGCGATGGATCAGGACAGGCTCGTCGTTGCCTTCGGTGCTGCTTCCCTGGGGAGCCATGTAAAATTCGATGGCCAGGTCCTGCCCGATCGGCGGTGAGGAAGGCACGTTGAAGTCGACAGGGGCGTTGAAGTGGATATTCTCAACAATGAAGCGGAAGGTGCCGTTTAACCGGGCGGCCTCTTCAGCTGTTTGCGGAATATCGTTGGTCAGCCTGTCGGTGGCGAGGTCCCGGATAACGGGAGGCAGTTCGCGAACGACAATTGGTGTCGCATCGAGCTCGGCTGTACGCCTGCGCTCGAGCAGCGGCCTCATTGTGGCCTCGGCATTCTCAGCCGACGGATCCTCCATGACGTAGAGATCGAACTGGGAGGGGCGGGCCCTCGGCAGTCCCTCCTCGGTGAGAGTCTGGACCGGGGCGGCGCTGACAAGCAGGCTGCCGTCGGGCAATTCAACCGCACTCTCGTAGGAGAACTGGACCTCTTCCGCGACTTCCTGCTCGACGATCTCGAAGAAGTCCGGAGGGAGTTCTTCGCCCGGGATTCCCGGGAAGGGCGGCAGGTTCGGAAGAAGGGGGATCTCACGGTCGATGGTCTGCCCGGGGAAAGCCTGGGGGCCGCCAACCGCTTCTGGTTTTTCCGCGCCGCGGGTGTAGAGCCTGACTCCAAAGGGAGCGGGTTCTCCAATCACCGGCGTGACGGGTATAAAGAGGGAGAGGGCTCTTCCATCGCGCGTGAAGCTGGGCTTATAGGCCTGGCTCTCCTCGCGATCGAGCCGGAATCCGGAGAACATCTCAAGCCCGGTTCCATCCGGGTTTATGCTGGACAGGAACCAACTGTTGACGCCGGGGAATTCCTCGGGGTCGACATTCCGCAGAGCATTCACATCGACAGGCCGCGGGAGCGATACGCCGGGCGCGATTTCCTCACCTTCACTCTCGATGACGTAGCCGGGCGATCCCGGACGAATCGGTTCGGGTTCTTCACCCGTCCCTTCTTCGATGAGCTGGGCAGTCCTCCACCAGCGTGAATAGACGATCTGGCCGGTCGAGGGGTCGACGGTCGGCGTGTCAGCGCCGAACCGTTCTGTGGTGATCCGGTGCATGTCACTGCCATCAGCATTCATGACGTAGAGGTTGGTCGCCCGTTTTCTTCCGTCGGGAGCCGTCTCAGGGTAGCGTGTCGAAACAAAACAGATACGTCCATCTGGGAGGTAGCAGGGGTCGAGGTCGTCGTGACCCAGGAACCTCTCAGCATTGTCGCCAAACTGCTCGAGATCGATCTCTCGCAGATCATGCGTAAGTTGGCGAAGGCCGGAGCCATCGACATGGACCTCGAAGATTCTCCAGCCGTTTTCTGCCGAAGAGAACCCGGAGAAAACCACGTGAGTGGCATCGTAGGAAACATCGGGGTCCATGACGTCAATCGGGATCGACTGGTCGTTAATGTTGAGCCTGGCATCGACGAGCGTTCGGATTCCTCCGTTCGAGTCAATAGCCTGGAGTTGCCCGCGGTTGGCGGTACGCACCACCGAGTCACGTTCGGATTGCTCAGAGCTTCCGAGGTGCCTGGAGACAAATACGATTTCGGGCCGCGCCTCCGCGCCGGGTTCCTCGGTAGCTGTCGCTGTCGAGATGAACCCCTGCGAAAGGAGCGCGACCAGGGCGCAAACCCCCGCAGATCTCCCCATTCGTTGGGCGGCGCTTCTTCCACCCGTAAAACTTATGATCGAATTCAGCATCTGAATTTGACCTCCTCTTGAAAAAAAACCACAACTGAAGATATGAATAAGTACGCTACAATCCGCGCAATCCTCCCAAGAGCACGGGCAGATTCCATTTGATACCGTTTCAAAACTTTGCCCCAGGACTTCCAGCAGGAGGAGTTTTCGGCGAGTTTCGGAATAAAAACAGTTGGGGAGACAAAGCTGTGGAGCCTTCTCGTGGCTCACGATTGATCTCCCGTCCCCAGTTCACATTTCGAGTTCCCTGCCCCATCGTTCTCCTGAAGAAGTCCAACAACCATAGACCCGGGAAAAACCCCGGAATGTCTTCAGAAAGTCAATTAGCCACCACGATTCGGATGCTGTCAATAAAAGTTTGTGAGAGATTTATTAGGTTTATTTTACCCCGGTCGGGGGGCCCGATGGCCTCCATCCGGGCTAGCTGTGGCGTCCCCGGTATTCATCACCGGGATATTTCGCGGCGTTTTTGACCATCTTCTTTTGGATTGATTCGGAGAGGTCGATATCGAGATGATTGGCCAGCGAGAGACAGTAGCAGAGGACATCGGCAAGCTCTTCCTCGACCTCCTCGCGTTTACCCGGTTTGCTGAAAAGGTCCGGAATCTGGTCGTTTCTGTCCCATTGGAAATGTTCCATCAACTCGGCGGCCTCGATGGCGATCGACATTGCGAGATTCTTGGGATCGTGGAATTGCTCCCAGTCTCTCTCCCTGACGAATTGAGCGACCAGGCTGCGGAGATCTTTGATGGTGGTTTCGGAGTCTTTCATGGCTGTCGACCTCTTCTCTCTACTTTCGTGTTAGGGTTCAGGATTCCGCTCTTTTCACCTTGAGAAATGGCGTGGATTGGCAATTCAGAGGTGAGATAATTATCTTTCTCGAGGGCCTTGAAAGGAAAACAGTCAATACGTCATGCGGTACCCAAAACTCATTATCGAGTTGGCGGTTGTTTTGTCATGCCTGCTGTCGGGGTATTTCCTCCCTGCACAGGATGCAGAAACCGCTCCCGTGCGCAAGAGTTCTGAGGCCACATTGCCGCTGGCGGAACTGGAACCCGATCGGAAAATTCCTACCCTCAAGCAGGTTGTGGGACATGCCTGGGGCGAGGAAGTTTCAAGCCATGCAGAGGTCGAACGCTACATCAAGGACCTGGCACGGGCAGCACCCTTTCGCTCCACTCTCAAGAAATACGGAACCAGCTACGAGGGGCGGCCGCTCTATTACCTTGCCATCTCATCAGCGGCCAATATCGAGAGACTCGAAGAGATTCGCGAGAACAATATCCTGTTGAGCGATTCCCGTCGCGGCACCGAGGCCGAGGTGGACAAGCTGTTCAAGGAGCATCCCGCCATCGTCTGGCTGAGCTACAGTGTTCATGGGGATGAGTCGTCGGGGACGGATGCGGGGTTGCTGACGGCCTACCATCTCCTTGCCGATTTGAGGAAAGAGACCCGGGAGTGGCTCGACAAGCTGGTGGTGATTATAGATCCGCTTCAGAACCCGGATGGGAGGGACCGTTTCGTGAATTTTCACAGGGAGAATCGCGGCGTGGTTCCGAGTGCCGATCCCCTGGCGTCCGAGCGCGCCCAGCGCTGGCCCGGCGGCCGTTTCAATCACTACCTCTTTGATCTCAATCGGGACTGGTATCTTCAGAGCCAGGTGGAGGCCGGCAGGAAGGCGCGGGCCTTTTCCCGCTGGCAGCCGCAGGTCTTTGTCGACGCGCACGAGATGGGCCGCAACAGCACCTATTTTTTCCCGCCGGCTACAGACCCGATCAACCGGTGGATTCTTCCTGTGCAGAAGGACTGGTTTGAGCGCCTCGGGAAATACCAGGCAGGAGTTTTTGATTTTTACGGTTTCTCCTACTCCACCCGCGAGATGTTCGATCTCTTCTATCCGGGCTATGGTGATAGCTGGCCGACCCTGCAGGGCTCCCTTGGAATCCTTTGGGAACAGGCGGGGGTGAGAGGCCTGGTGGTGGCTCGGGATGATGAGCGTCTTCTACGGTACTTCACGGCGGTCAGGAATCACTACGTAAGCGGGATAGCCACCCTTCAGTCCGTGTTCGAAAACCGGGAAGCCCTGCTCCGGGACCATCGCAGGGTTCGCGAGGATGCCGCCAGCCTGATCAGGAAGAGTGGCCTGCGGGATTATTTCATCCTCGAGTCAGGCAGCCCGCAGCGAGCTGCGCGCCTGGTGAGGCTATTGCAGAGAAACAGCATCGAGGTCCATCGAGTCAGAGAGCCTCTCTTCGTCCAGGCCCGTAGAATGCTGGAAGGGACTGCGGGCGAGGTTGCCGTTCCCATTGGCAGCTACCATGTGTCTCTCGAGCAGCCGGCCGGCCGGCTGGCTCGAACTCTCCTGGACCGGCATACCGACATGGGGAAAGATTTTATTGAGCGCCAGCTCACACGTCATCTTAACCGGTTGGATGATGAGATCTACGATGTGACGGCATGGTCGCTGCCCCTGGCCTGGGGGACCGAATGCCTCGCCGCCGAGGGCGAGGTGAAGGTTGTCAGCGATCCCGTCAAGTTCGGCGCTGAGCAGGATGCCTACAGGTTCAACCCGGTGAGAGGAGGAGAGGTTCGCGGCGGAGGCCTTGCGAAGGTCGCCTACCTTGTTCGAGGTGACGCTGATGAACTTCCCGGAGTTCTCAGCGATCTCCTCAATGCGGGGGTGCGGGTTCATGTCAGCGATGAGCCGCTGGTCCTTGGCGGGGTGCCTTTTCCCCGCGGATCCCTGGTCATCCGGATCAATGAAAACGATTCCACCGTTCATGCGAAGGTGCGACTTCTCTCTAAAACCGAGGGGGTGGTTTTTTATCCGACCGATACCGCCCTGGTCGACAAGGGTGCCCAATTGGGAGGCCCGAACGTCAGGTGGGTCAAGCCGCCGAAGGTTCTGTTGCTTATGGACAGGCCGGCGAGCTATTCCGTCGGGCACACCTGGTTCTACTTCGACCGGTTGCTCAGGTACCCGGTTACACGGGTCACCTTCAGCAATCTCGGGAGACTGGATCTCTCGAGCTTCAATGTGCTGATCCTGCCGCATGGGAAATACGACAGCCCGTTAGCTCCCGACGAGAAGATGGTAAGGAAACTCAAGGAATGGGTTCGGTCCGGCGGGACCTTGCTGTTGATGAAGGACGCCGCCGTCTGGGCTTGCGGAGAGAAGGTTGGCCTGCTGGGAAGCAGACAGGCCCGGATCAGGGAGGCTGAGGAAGCTCCTGCCGGACAAAAAAAAGATGCGAAGAAGAAGGATGACGGCAAAGCCGCTGAGGGCCGCCTGCCGCCGCCGGTACCGGGCGCCTTCTTTGAGGCGACCACTTTTCAGCATCATTGGGGAACCTTCGGATTCGGGCCGAGGTTGCCTCTTTTCTTCAACGGGCGCACGATGCTGGAGCCGCTCAAGAACGATGTCGGCAGAAACCTGGTCAACTTTTCTCGCGAGGAGGATTACCTCATCAGCGGCTTCTGCTGGCCGGACTCCATGGATATGTTGAGGGGCAAGCCTTATATGGCCTACCAGGAGCTGGGTTCAGGCCATGTCATAGCCTTTGCCGATGATCCGAACTTCAGGGCCATGTGTCGATTCCAGCAGAGGCTCTTCTTCAATTCCGTTTTCTTCGGACCCGGGCACTGAGGCTGTCCGCAGCCTGTTTTCCGACAAGGAAAAGCTCCCCATGCCCGTTCGCGGAATGTAAAATTTCGCCTCGGTTTTACCCTGGAAACGGAGATTGAAGCGATGGCTCGCGCCCTGGTCCTGTTGAATCTCGGGACCCCTGATTCTACGGACGTGAAAGATGTCCGTGATTATCTGCAGGAATTTCTTTCCGATCCCCGGGTGCTCGACATCAATCCTATTTTCAGGTTCCTGTTGCTGCACCTGGTGATTCTGCGCAAACGGCCTGCGGAATCAGCTGCGGCCTACCGGAAGATCTGGACAGAGAGGGGCTCGCCGCTGCTTTTTAACAGCCTGGATCTTGCCGAGAAAGTCCAGGATTTGATGGGTGAAGATGCTGTTGTCGAGCTGGCCATGCGCTACAGGAACCCCTCGATACGATCAGTCCTCGAGGGGCTGAAAGACCGTGGGATCAATGACCTTGTTCTCTTTCCGCTCTTCCCCCAGTATTCTTCCGCCGCCTGGGGCTCAGGCGTAGAGAAGTTTTTTGTAGAGGCGGGGCGGCTCTGGGATGAGCCATCGGTGAAGGTGGTTCCGCCTTATTACGATCACCCGGCCTTCATCGACGCTTTCTGTGATGTGGCGAGGCCCATTCTTGAGGACCAGCAGCCTGATAAGGTCCTGATGAGTTTTCACGGAATTCCGCAGCGGCATGTCAGGACGGTATTCGATGGGCAGCCTGAAAGAGACCTGCTTGGCATCGATGGCGCCGGCGGTGATCACTGTCTCGAGAAGCCGGACTGCTGCGCTGAGATCTGCCCGGCCAACCGCAATTGTTACAGCGCGCATTGCTATGCTACGGCCCGTGCCCTGGCCTCCAGGCTGGAGCTCTCGCCCGGGAGCTGGGAGGTCAGCTTCCAGTCCAGGCTGGGTCGGGACCCCTGGCTGCTCCCTTATACCGATTTCCGCATCGAGGAACTGCCGGGAGAGGGCATCGAGAAGCTCGCTGTATTCTCTCCTGCCTTCACGGCTGATTGCCTTGAGACGGTCGAAGAGATCGGGCTTCGCGCGCGGGAGGATTTCCTCGCGGCAGGCGGCAAGGAGCTTCGGCTGATACCATCGCTGAACGCCGAGTCGTCCTGGGCCGAGGCGGTTCTAAGCATCACCGCAGATGCGGCCCTTGCCAACGAGGTGTAGAACTAATCCGGCCTTCGGATGGTCGGCTCTCCCTTGAGGTAGCCCAAAGACGAGAGAAACCTGTCCATCTCGGTTACCGTCTTCAGGTAGTAGGGGTTGAAGGATCCTCCCCGCTCAGGCCCGTTGAAGAATCCATGCGGTTGCTCTTTGTAGAGGTGCAGGTCGCAGCGTCGGCCCGATTCCTCCATCAGCTTCTTGTATCTTTGCGCTGTCGACACAGGGACCAGCTTGTCTTTTGTTCCGAGGAAGACGATCGTAGGCGGGGTCTTTTTCGAGAGGTTGTGGATCGGCGAGATCTCGCGGAAACGATCCTTTACCCTGGAGTGGCCATAGCCCATCGGTCCATTGTCAAATACCGGGTTGAAGAGCACGAGGGCATTCGGCAGGGAGCTTACGGAGGTGTCCTCGCCGTCTTCTTCCAGCCCGGGAACCGTGCCGGTGGCCGCGGCTACATGGCCTCCGGCGGAGCCGCCTCCGGCCGCTATGCGGCTGGGATCGATGCCCAGGCGTACGGCGTTTTTCCGGAGCCAGCGCACGGCTGACTTCCCATCCTTGACGCATTCGAAGGGGCTGGTCTTCTGGCGGCTCTTGACCCGGTAGTCGGCGACGATGGCTACCATTCCCCGGCGGGCGAGGTAGCGCGCATGGGGCTCGAATTGTTTCGGAGAGCCGCCGTTCCAACCACCGCCGAAGAAAAAGACGATGGCCGGACGCTTGTCGCCCGCCTGATGCCCTTCGGGCGTGAAGAGGTAGAGCCTGAGCCTGGAGCCGCTGGCCTCCTTATAGGTCTCGGTTGCGGCGCCGGCGAAGCTGAGAGCGGCGGGATTCTTTTTCTTCT
The DNA here is from genome assembly GCA_002320775.1 of Planctomycetes bacterium UBA1662. GTDB lineage: Bacteria > Planctomycetota > UBA8108 > UBA8108 > UBA8108 > UBA8108. The sequence goes on along the minus strand of DCKY01000074.1, from coordinate 11 downwards.
TTTCCTTCTTT
>DCKY01000025.1 GCA_002320775.1 Planctomycetes bacterium UBA1662 | reverse complement strand
CGGCTTGATCTTCTGTTTCGCCATCTTTGCTCTACTCCTTGAAAACTACTGTTTCCAGCCCTCCAGGGCCGGCAAATTGATATCCAATAACCTTTAACCTAAAAATTCTTCTTCGCAGTCAGAACTCCAACGCCGCTGGAAGGTCTTTACCGCGCCACGGATCCTCACACTATCCAGGGGCTTTCGCACCAGGGCCAACCCCCCGGCCTCGAGAATTCTCTCTTCCAGCCCGCTCGACGCATCTCCCGTGACAAAAATCGCTCCCAGGTCCGGAAGTTCCTGGCTCAATAATTCGTATGTTTCCAGCCCGGTCAGATCCGGAACATGGTAATCCAGTATCGAAAGCTCCGGTTCACGTTTCTCCCGCCTCAACTGGCGAGCGAGGTCAACCGCCTCCTGACCGCGGGTCGCAGTCGAAATCTCATGCCCATCGAGCTCCAGAAGATTCTCCAGGCTCCTGAGACAACCGACATCGTCATCCACCAACAATATTTTCAGGCGGACGAAGGAACTGCTCATCAAAACAACCGTCTCCGGTCAGTAGGAGGCGCCCATCAGAGCGCCGCATCTAAATAAGACAGCCCTTCCAAAGTGCAAAGCCCGTGCCTCACCAAGGAAAATATCGTAAACCCTTAAATAGAAATATTTTGCAACGACTGGCCCGGAAAAGTTCCCGAGACAGACTGGCAAAGAGGCAGAAAGGGCCGATTCCAGCCTGTCAAGTTGGCAGGATGCGGGGCTGAACCGGAAAGCGAACGCTGTTGAGGAAACAGGGTGGCCCCTTGTTAAGCCTCAGCGCTACCCTGGCTCGCATCTCCGGAGGAGGGACGCTCGAGATCGTATTTAGCGATCTTATTGTAGAGACTCTGGCGGGGAATGCTCAGAGCCCTGGTCACTCGCGACTTGTTCCAGCCGCCCTCGGTGAGAGCGTTGAGCAGCACCAGGCGCTCGCACTCGTCGATGATTTCGTTGAAGCTCTCGCGCAGCGGAATCCGCAAGACCAGATGATCGGTATCCTTCTCGATACCATCTCCCAGGCAGGCCGTGCCGGGAGCTGCGGCGCTGAGGAAGGGAGTGAGATCCTTGCGAGCGATCTCCTTATCTGCTGAGGTAAGCAGCACCTTCCGCAGAACATTCGAAAGCTCACGAACATTGCCGGGCCAGCTGTAGTCGACCAGGGCCTTCAAGGCGCTTGAGCTGAACCTCCTCCGAAAGCCTTCCTCCCGACTGATCGTGTCGAGAAAATGCTTAACCAGGAGGGGAATGTCCGACCGTCTCTGGCGCAGAGGCGGCAGGTCGAGGCTGATCACATTCAGACGGTAGAAGAGATCCGCTCGAAAGACGCCTTTTCCCACCAGGAGCTTGAGGTCGGTATTCGAGGCGCAGATGACCCGTGTATCGACCGCAAAGCTGTCCCGTCCGCCGATCGGTCGAACGAGTCCTTCCTGCAGGGTGCGCAGGAGCTTGCGCTGCATGTTTTCCGACATGTCGCCGATTTCATCGAGGAAGAGCACTCCCTTGTCCGCCGCGGCGAACAAGCCCTGGCGATCTTCGTCAGCCCCGGTGAAGGCGCCCTTTACATGCCCGAAGAGCTCGCTTTCGAGCAGGGTCTCCGAGATGGCGCCGCAATTCTCTGAAACAAAGTCGCGCTGGCCGCGATTGCCGGCCTGGTGAATGGCCCTGGCGACGAGCTCCTTGCCCGTACCACTCTCACCACAGATGCAGATGTTCAGATTGGAATCTTTAACTTTCTCGATGATCTCGAAGATCTTCCTCATCTTCTCGTCCCGGCCGATGATTCCGTAATAGGATTCATCCGGAGAATCACCGGCTTCGGCCGTTGACGCGGCAGCTTCCTCAACAGGCTCCTGGGGCGGACTTTCGGCAACGGCGGGCGCCGCGGGTACGGTTGGTGCGTCAGCGGCCGCAGGCTCTACATCAGAACCTCCGCAGGATCTTGAATAGATAGGCGCGAAGGCATCGACAAATCGATCGAAGTTCTGCCTCAGCCCCGCCTCGATGAGGCCGGTACCGAAGTCCCGCTCGAGGTAGAGAATACCAATCTTCTTTTCTCCCATGGGAAAGGACCTGCACAGGGTCGGCCGTATTCCGGAGCTGCCGGAGCCCTCCTCGCCGGCCTCCTCCTCGAAGACGATCAGCTCCCTCGACTCGAGTGCGAGCCGGGCAACCGCCCGGTTGACCGCGAAGTCGGGGTTGGTAACATCCACCCAGGAGAGCGTGTCGTCACTCTTGTCTTCGAGACGCAGGCGGGAAGCGCAGACCTCGAAGTCGAGCTCGCGGCCGCTCTCCAGGGCGCCTGACGCCCGCAGGCCGTAGAGCAGGAAATAGCCGCGGCGGAATCCAAGCTCCCCGGCGAGACCCTCGATCGAGTTCTTCGCGAGATCTTCGAGCTTCAGCTCTCCGTCATGGAATTCTGAAACCAACCGGCTCAGCCATTCATCCATGCACTTTTGCGATGAATCAACATCACTGCTATCACGCTCACCGGGCGCACCCCGGGAGTTATCTCTCAACACTGTTCTGTCTCCTCAGACCCTTTGTCGTTCTACTGAACCGACCCTCATTAGGATATATCGGTGTCCACGAAGGGCTTTCTGTAGGCTTTTCAGCATTGATAGAACCCTCTCTCTTACTCTCCATCACGTTTTCCGGATACAATGGACATGAAGTAGCATTCAAAAGACCGTTCGCAAGACCGATAAGCATGTCAAGAATCCGGCTCCCGGCACCCCTATTCACCCTTTCACTGCTTTTTTTCGCAGTCCTGCTCACATCCTCGTCCGCGCAGGAGAAGCCGGCTCCGGCACAGCAAAAACCCGCCCCTGAAAAGCTCCGCCTCGAAAAACTGGTGAAAGAGCTGGGACACAAGAACTGGAAACGCCGGGAGGCGGCCCAGAAAGAGCTCATCAAGGCCGGCAACAAGGCCCTCCCGCTGCTGAAGAAGTATTCTTCCTCAACCGACATCGAGCTCGCCAGGCGCTCCAGGATTCTGCGGGAAAAACTCGACCCGATGATTTTCACCTTCCAATTGCTGGAAATCAGGCTTGGGGATCAGCCTGAAATTCTTACCCAGTACACCGGCAAAGGTAAAAACAGGCGGGCCATCAAGCTGAGCGGAAAAAAGCCGAAGGGAAGAAACCTTTCAAACTACGTAATTTCCTGGGAATCCAACGAGCCCGGGAAATACCAGGTCCAGGTGAGGGAAGGTGCATCCCAGGTCAACCCCGGCGTCGTCCTCGATACCCCCCTCCCCACCTCCCCTGCCCTCAGCACCCTGAGGCTGGCCGAGGAGGTGCGTTACGAACACCGCGGAATCGTAACGGGCCGAGAGCGCTTCCCCCTGGCCAGGATCCTGCATCAGCAACATCAACGCCTCTCTGAAAGTGGTGAAACCCGCAAGACCGTCTTCTCGCTGGACCTGCTCCACCGTCTCCTGTTCGAGCAGGCCCACAGCGACGATCTGAGCGAACGCATCGAGGCTCTCGCCTTGCTGGTCGAACTGGCCCCCGCCGAGGCGAGGACGACCTTTCTGGGCGCCCTGAAGCAACCTGAGACCTCCTCGCTGGGCGCACTGGGGCTCGCGGCGCTGGGAGAAGCCTCAGCTCCCGAACTGCTTGTGAAAATTCTGGAGGAACCCGCGTCACCGGCCGGCGGCGTCCCTCCCGGCAAGCCTGCAGGGAAGGGGCCTGACTCCAGGCTGGATGCCGCTGTGGCACTCAGCCGAATTGGCGACCTCAGGGGCGTCGGCTACCTTCTACGCAAGCTCAACGAACGTGATATTGTGCAGTTGTTCAGGATTATTTCGGCCCTGGCCGACCTGGCTCCAAAGATCGCCCTGAAGCCGCAGCTGCGTGAACAATTCCTGCGGCTCGCGCTCCGCGACGATACCATCACCCAGGCTCCCTGGCGTTTCTACCACTACGAGGCCCAGTATTTCTTTGTCCGGGCCATCGAAATCCTCGATCCCGAAAACGAGGAACACAGAGCCCTGGCGGCCAATGCCCGCAGCGTATTTGAGGGGCTGGCGCTCGGACAATACGGAACAACCTCCATTCCCCTCGGAGCCATCTTCCCCCTCTGGCGGAAAGTTCACCGAATCGCCGCTGGCCGCGCTCAAAACACCCGGTCAGCAGAAGAGCCGAAGGAGGAGCTCGCATTCATTGAAAAGATCCTTTCCAAGGTCGAATCTTCAACCGGCCTCGGTGAGGTTATGGGACGCATCAAGAGCTACTTTTCCGGAGCGTCCCTCCCCGACCCGTTCCTCAGCCTGGTCATGAAAAATCTTCTCCGATGCGGAGCCAAGGGAGAAGAGACCCTGCGCTATGCCGCTCTCAGAGGTGTGAAAGACCTCTCCTCCTCCATTCTGCTCTCCTCAGGCCAATTGAAGCCGCTCCTCGAAGCTATGGCCGAGCTCTACGAAGACAAGGCCAACGCCAAGGGCGGCACATCCCTCTCCTCCACCTCGAACCTGGTGCTGCCTGAGCTGCGCAGGCTCAGTGGTCTGCCCCTGAAACAATCCGCGGGCTCGGGGCGGCGAGCCAATCTGGAGAAGCTGCGTAAATGGCTGCAGGATGAGACGGAGGTCTCAAAACAGGAAAAAATCCTCCTCGAAAAGCAGGCCCAGGCGGGCGGCGCAAAGCTCACCTGCTATGAATTTCTCCTGAGAATCAAAGCCAACCCTGAAGCCGGAAGCTCCTTCAAGCTCCTCGATGGACACCGGCACCTGATCGAGGCCAACCGGCCCCTCAGCTACCAGAACCGCTGGGGAGAACGCAGGGAGATCAGGCTGAACACCTCAGGGGGAGCCAGCCGCCCGGCCGGCACCAGCCAGGTCCCCGCTACCTATCGCCTGAACTCGTTCAATTCCATCTCCGAAGGATCCCCAACCTTTATCAGCTCCGTCAGAAGTGATTCGGGAATCAAGTGGTTCGAGATCGCGCGCAGCGGGGCCACGGCGCGCTACATCAGCCCGGCCGATTCGACCCGGGATCAGCGTCTCATCCTGGTCATTCCGCAAGAAGAAGAGCCTCCTGCGCCTGAAAATACCGATGGGCTCGACGAAAAAACCGACGAAACCGTGGAGACCCTCTGGAAACAGTTCCTCCAGCGGCACTTTCTCAAAGCGGAGGAAAATCCCACAGCGAGGTTTCGCTCTTCCTTCCTGAAAGTACAGCGTCAGCTGCGTCTCCAGGAAGGGATCTCGGTGCTGAAGAAATGGCAGGAAAAAAGCCCCGCTGTCGACCTGGCCGAACTGCTGCATCAGCTCGGCGATCCCTCGGGACTCGAACACCTCAGCAAGTTGATGAGCTCCAGCACTGACACCATCCGCATCCAGGCCGGCAGAGCCCTTTGCTCCGCGGGTGATGAGACCGGAGCGGATTATCTTCTGGGGCTTGCAGTAACTAAAAAAACAGCGTTTGCGGGCAACTCCTACAACATCCTGGCCAGCTTCGAGAAATACATCAAAAAGCGCGGTATCCAGGATGAACGCAGCGTGAAAATCCTGACCCTGGTACTGGGGCTCATCGACGTCACCCGATATCAGTCCAGCGGATTCCGGGTCATCAAGCAGGCGGCCGGACAGGATTTTGGTTATTACACATCCGGAATTTCCGGCGGAACCTCCACCCGCCCCCGGCTGACCGTTGCACAGAGACGCGCGGCGGCCATCAAGGCCGCCCGCCAGTGGTGGAAGGACCAGGCCGGCGGCGGCGATTCGGACAGGAAATAGCCGCCGCTCCCGGCGCGCCAGGAACCTTCCCGAACAACAATCCGTGCGATAGTTCCGGAAACCCTGCGATGCCGACCGGGAGTCACTTTTTGTCGCACCCGCCGGCAAGATTTCACGGCTCGATTTGACCCGCTTTTTCGCCCTTTTCCACCCGGCTCCCGGCACGCGGGTTCATCTGACTGACAAATTGAGGCCATCGCCAAAGAAAGCTACGACCACGGCCGGCCTCAGTCGATATGTATCCAGTGGGCAGCACTATTCCCCGCCGCAAGGCCGGGCGCGGCCCCAGCCAGTAAAACAATGGGTCTAACGAAACAGGACGCGGCCAGTACGCGGAGCCGGTTTCGTATCAAATTTTCTTCAACGACAGTTGAACTCCTCCGACAGAAAGCCAGAACCGTGAGAGAAGTAGGACTCGAAGCATACTTCAGAGAGATCAACGAGGTTGATCTGCTGACCCCGGAACAGGAAATCGAGCTCGCCCACAAGATCCGCGCGGGTGACCCCGCTGCGAGGGAGCACATGACCAAGGCCAATCTTCGCCTGGTCGTCAGCATCGCGAAATATTACGTAGACCGCGGTCTCCCTCTCCAGGATCTCATCGAGGAAGGCAACCTCGGGCTGATCAAGGCTGTGGAGAAATTCGATCCCGCCGCCGGTTGCCGCTTCAGCACCTACGCTACCTGGTGGATCAAGCAGTCCATCAAGCGGGCCCTCGTCGACACGGTCAAGACGGTCAGGATCCCCTCCTATATGGTGGAGCTGATCAGCAAATGGAAAAACGCCGCTTCCGGACTCACCGTGAAGCTGGGTAGAAAACCTTTTTTCAACGAGGTGGCCCGGGAGCTCGATCTCGACCCCAAGAACCTCGGAATACTTAAAACCGCGCTGCGCACATCCAGCGGGACCGGTCAGACGGTGAGCCTGGAAAATATGTGGGCCATCAGTGAGGTCCTCGAGGACAAGAACGTGAAGCAGCCGGACCAGATCCTCTTCGATTCGATCGAGGTCGACATGATTGAGAGACTCCTCTCCATGGTCGACGAAAGGGAGTCGAAGATCCTGAGAATGCGCTACGGCCTGGTGGACGGGGACCCGATGACCCTCAAGGAAATAGGGGAACGGGTCAACCTCTCGCGAGAGAGAGTACGCCAGATAGAGAACGAAGCTCTCAAGAAGCTCTACTGCATCCTGGCGTACGAACCGGAGACTATCCAGGAATCCTGAACCGCTCCGTAGCCGGTTGAGAGACGGGTTTCCTGGATAGCTCCACCCTTTACACGGCGGGGCCTGGAGGAATAATAAGGGGTGTCACGATACCCCTTCAGCTTTCTCCCGCGAGCCTGCCAATGTACGACAACCTCAAGGACTACATCCGTGAAGTGCCGGATTTCCCGAAACCGGGAATCGGCTTCAAGGACATCTCTCCCCTGCTGAAAGATGCCGGGGCCTTCGCCCGAGCCATCGAGGATATAGCGCAGCTCTGTCGCGACGTATCCATCGAGGCCGACGTCCTCGCCTGCCCCGAGGCCCGGGGATTCATCTTCGGCGCCGCCCTCGCCGGCCATCTCGGCCTCGGCTTCATTCCAATCCGCAAGCCCGGCAAGCTGCCCTACGACACCTCGATCGTTGAATACGACCTCGAATACGGCACCGACAGCATCGAGATGCACATCGATGCCGTCGAACAGGATCAGCGGGTCCTGCTCGTTGACGACCTGCTGGCAACCGGTGGAACAACCCGGGCCTGCATTGATCTCATCGAGCAGTCCGGCGGCCTCGTAGCCTCCTGTGTTTTCCTCATCGAGCTGACGTTTCTACCTGGACGGGAAGTCCTCGAAGGATATGACGTTCATTCGCTGATACACTACTGATCAGGATCGACTGATCTGGACCGGGGCGGCGGCGAGTCCGCGGCGCCGGATATTTCTCTCCCGCGGACCGATGGGATCATGATGGAAACGAAAAAAGCGATAGCCGGGGCGGGCAGGACCAGCGCCAACCGTCTTCGTCCGATCGAGCGGATCCAGACCTCGAATGAATTTGAGAAGGTCAAGCGCCACGGAAAACGGCATCGCACCGACTGCCTGCGAATCAACTACCTTCCCACGGACCGTGAGTTTTCACGCCTGGGGCTGGTGGTAAGCCGGCGCCACGGAAACGCTGTCGCTCGAAATCGAATCAAACGCCTGATGAGAGAAGCCTTCCGCCAGACGAAGAATGACCTGCCCGGCATCTATGATATCGTCCTGCTGCCGGCTGGAGAGCCCTGCGAGCTCGATGAATACCTGGCGACACTCCGGCGCTTCGCCGCAGAGATCGCCCCCGGAGAGAAACCGAAAACATGCTGAGAGTGATCATCAAGCTCCCCAGCCGAATGGCCCGAGGCCTCATCGCCCTCTACAAGCAATTCATCTCGCCGCTGCTGCCGCCCGCCTGCCGCTTCCACCCCACCTGCTCGCAATACTGCAGCGAGGCCCTCGAGGTCCACGGCTTCTTCAAAGGAGGCTGGCTCGGCATGAAGAGGCTCCTTCGCTGCAACCCGTTCTTCAAGGGGGGCCACGATCCCGTCCCGGGCGGAAAGCGCCCGGCAGAAAGACCCGCCGGGGAAACAGCTGCTGCGCAAGAACAGCCCCGGGGAAAACAAGAAAACCTGAAGTGTGAGAAATGTACCAGTACTTCCTGAGCCTGCGCTTTTTCCGATCGCGGTTCCTGACCCTTGCCGCCTTCCTCTCGACGATGTTCGGAGTCGCGATGCTGCTCATCGTCCAGAGCGTCATGGGCGGCTACATGTCGCAG
>DCKY01000072.1 GCA_002320775.1 Planctomycetes bacterium UBA1662 | reverse complement strand
ATCACAGCGGGCTTGAGGCGCAGGCAGCAGGGGATGTCGCCATGGCGCCCCGAGAATTTCTCAAGCGCGCCGAAGTTGTCGATGTTGATTCTCGCGCCGTGCTCAACGGCCAGGTCGAGATCGGTCTCGGAGGGAAAGCTGGGAGTGAAGAGGATGTCGCGCGGAGTGAACCCCGCCTTCAGGCCGAGCTCGATTTCCTGGACCGAAACCGCGTCGAGGCCGGTTCCTGCCTCTTTCAGCAGGCGCAGCACCTCGACGGGGCTGAGGGCCTTGGCGGCGTACAGGATCCTGTGGGGGAGCTCCGCGAAGGCGCCTCGGAAGATCTCGAGCTGCCGAAGAATCACCTCGGAGTCGTAGACATAGACCGGCGAGCCGTAGGTCTCGCAGATGGCCTCCGGGTCGAATCCGCTGAAAAATTTCATTTCAGGAGGGGCGTTCATGGAGAGCTAATCCTCCAGGGAACAGAGGCTCGCGAGGTCGAGGGTCCTGAGGACCTCGAGCCGATCGAGCAGCTCGTGAACACGGTTCCTGCTCCTGGCGTAGTCGCGTCCCGAGAGCAGGTCGAGGTGCCAGCAGACCTGGCCGTGAGCTCCCCAGTGAATCGAGGCGGGCAGGAGGCGGCGTTCGGTTTGGTCGAAGGCGCGTACGGAGTTGTAGTTGGCCAGGAAACGTCTGAGAAGTCCGTGTTCCAGGATGTTGTCGATGAAACAGAAGCCGTTGATGGCGGTGCCGACGTCGAAGAGGAAGCTGTCGATGCAGCACTCCTCGAAATCGATGATGGCCTCGAGCCGGTTTTCTCTGAAGATCGTGTTTTCGGGGAAGAGGTCGGCGTGGATAAGCCCTCTCGGAAGGGGCTCGTCGCCCAGCAGGTCGCGCAGGCGCGCGGTCTCATCAAGGAACCTGCCGAGGATCTGTCGATCACCATGGATGGATTCACCAAAGCGCGAGGCCAGCTCCTGGCTGTTCTCTATCTGGATAAAGTTGGTCTTGTCGAAGTCCCCTGGGGGTTCGATACCGTGGAGCCTGGCGAGGGCCTCGGCTGCCTCGCCGGCGGTCCCAGGCGTGAGCTCCGGCTCTTCTCCCTCGATAAAGCTGTAGAGGACTACGAGACCTGAAGGGGTCGCGGAGATAAGCTCTCCATCATCGCGCCGGATGGGATAGGCCGCCCGGAAGCCCCTGGTCTTGAGGCATTCAAGGACCTTCAGCTCATCGGCGATGTCGCTTTTGGATTTCTGCCGACAGATCCTGTACAGGAAGGTTCCGGTGGAGGTGTCGAGGGCGTAGTTGGTGTTGGCGTAGCCCTCGGGCAGGGGGCGCAGGGACACCTCCTCGAGTCCATAGTCCCGGGCGAGGGCTCGCGCCTCAGCCAGTACCTGGTCGCCATCGCTGGCATTGGTTTCTGTTGATGTCATATCGTCAAGCCTTCAGCCGTCTCTTGTACCATAAGAGAGGCGAGGTCTCGACTCAGCCTGGGTGGTCTCCCCGGCCTATTTTCCGGATATGAGCTCGAGCTTCTGGCCGCGTTCGAAGACATTCCCTTCGAGGATGCTGGCGACGCTGTAGCGGTCGGCCACCTCGAGTACGAGGAGGGTTCCGACGACATCGCCCACCGAGCGGCCCAGGAGATCTCCGGTCTCAGGGTCCCGGACTATTTCCCCGCCCTTGCGTACGTGCCAGCGGCTGCCGATCTTCATCTTTCGGTCCTGGCCTCCGCTGATCATGATCGTTCTACCGTCGACGCTGGCGATGGTCGGCTGCCAGAGCTTCTGGCCGAGGACCTCGCTGACCGAGGAGACACCCTCATCGAGGGCTTCCCGGAGCGCCTCGCCCAGGGGGGTCTGGAAGAAGTGGGTTCCGCCGAAGGTGACGTTTTTGTAGTTGGTGGCTGCCGCCGTTTCACCGATGTAGGTCTTACCGGTGACAACCTGGCTGAAGAGAATTTCGCCTGACTCGACCTCGGTGACCTTCAGAGCGATGCTCACCACGGCGTGCATTCCTCCGCCGCCGATGCGCAGGGAGCCGACACCCAGGTCGAGACCCGATTGGTTGACGTTGGCGAATTCGGTGATGGAACCTTTCACCAGGTAGCGCGCGTTCTTCAGTCTGTTGGCCGGCACTTTTCGTTCAGCGCGGGTGATGCCGGTGTTCTGGAGCTGCTGCTCTTTCATGACGGCATCGAGATGTTCGCGTTCGAGTACCCTGAATTGTCCGGTGCGGTAGAGTGAGTCCGACAGCAGCTCGGCCACCGATTCTCCCAGCTTCCAGTTGAGCGGGGCGTTGGAGCGGTTCTCGAAGGTGATGACCGCCAGCGCGGGCTTGTCGTATTTGTAGTCCTTGCGGGCGCTCCAGGACATGGAGGAGCAGCCGGTCAGGGTCAGCAGTAAAACGAGAGCCAGTCGGGATCTGGTCATGGGGGATTCCACTCATTAAAAAGGCGGTGATTGGATAGAGATGAACGGGGGCAGGGAGAAATTAAATCCTCCCCGTATCACCATCTATCGGCTCATGAGGCTCAAAGGTTTTGACCTGTTATCCGTTATCGGACCCGGGTACGTACCCTGGTCAGCGGAGGATCCGGGCCGCGGCCCAGCAGGCCCAGACCATTGAAAAGAATAGAAATCGCCCCATGCCAATTTGTCATGCTCTTTTTCCAAGTCTGTAGAAAACCAAAAACATACCCTGTCAAAATGGCACCAAACAACCCCGTCTGAAAAGCCCTTTATTTCATAAGTCATTATAAATATTTGAATTATGTCCTTTGGTACAGGCTTTGCGTTAGTACTCGATAGAAAGGAGGTCGAACATGAACCAGAACCAATGGACCATCAAATCACAGGAGGCTCTTCAGGGAGCCCAGGTTTTTGCTGAGGATCGCGGTCATCCGGAGCTCACCGTGGAGCATCTTTTCAGTGCCATGATCGTCGATGGAGAAGGGCTCGCCTGCCGTCTCCTGAACCACATGGAGGTCTCGGTGCCTTCGTTGCGCCAGAAGCTCTCAGACGCTCTTGGCAGCTTGCCTGAGAGCAGGGGAGGGACTGAGTTGAGGCCCAGCGCGGAGCTCACCCGGGCGCTTGATTCGGCGATGAAAGAGGCTCGTCGACTCAAGGACGAGTATGTCAGCATCGAGCATCTCCTGCTGGGGATTCTCAAGGGCGCTCCCGGTTCGAAGACTGGTCGCCTGCTCGAGGAGGAGGGGGTCAACCCGGCCAGGTTCGAGGAGACCCTCGTTCGTGTCAGGGGAAGCCAGCGGGTGACGAATCCCGATCCAGAGTCAACCTACGAGGCCCTCGAGCGCTACGGGCGCGACCTGGTCGACCTGGCTCGCAAGGGCGGGCTGGACCCGGTCATCGGCCGCGACGAGGAGATTCGCCGCATCATCCGGATCCTCTCGCGCAAGACCAAGAACAACCCCGTGCTCATCGGCGAGCCCGGGGTCGGCAAGACGGCCATCGTCGAGGGGCTCGCCCAGCGCATCGTGCGCGGCGATGTTCCCGAGGGACTCAAGGACCGGACGATCTTCTCGCTCGACCTCGGCTCCCTGATCGCCGGGGCGAAGTACCGCGGCGAGTTCGAGGAGCGCCTGAAGGCGGTTCTCAAGGAGATCCAGGACAGCGAAGGCCGCATCCTGCTCTTCATCGACGAGCTGCACAATATCGTCGGCGCCGGCAAGACCGACGGGGCCATGGATGCTGGCAACCTGCTCAAGCCCATGCTCGCCCGCGGCGAGCTCCACTGTATCGGCGCGACGACGCTGGATGAGTACCGCCAGCATCTGGAGAAGGACGCCGCGCTCGAGCGCCGCTTCCAGCCGGTGGTCTGTGAGCCGCCGTCGGTCGAGGACACGATCTCGATCCTTCGCGGTCTGCAGGAGCGCTTCGAGGTCCACCACGGGGTCCGGATCCAGGATGCCGCGCTGGTCGCCTCGGCGACGCTTTCGAATCGCTATATCAGCGACCGCTTCCTGCCGGACAAGGCGATCGATCTCATGGATGAGGCCGCTGCCAGCGTTCGCACCGAGATTGACAGCATGCCGGGAGAGCTCGACCAGCTCACCCGTCGCCAGCTGCAGCTCGAGATCGAGCTCGAGTCGCTCAAGCGGGAGAAGGACAAGGCCTCGAAGGAGCGCCGCAGGAAGATCAAGAAGGAGGTGGCTGACCTGAAGGGGCGCGTAGGCGCCCTGCGCTCCCAATGGGAGAAGGAGAAGGCCGAGATCCAGGAGGTGCGCGCCCTGCGTGAGAAGATGGACGCGACCCGGCTCGAGATTCAGAAGGCGGAGAGGGGGCAGGACCTGGCTCGCGCCGCCGAGCTCCAGCACGGAACCCTTCCCGAACTCGAGAAGGAGCTCAAGGACAAGGAAGAGGCCATTTCAGCCCGCGAGGGCGGTGATTGCCTCGTTCGCGAAGAGGTGACCTCGGAGGAGGTCGCCTCGATCGTGGCCAATTGGACAGGGATTCCCGTGACACGCCTTCTCGAGGGTGAGCGCGAACGGTTGCTCTGCCTGGGAGAGGAGCTTCACAAGCGGGTGATCGGCCAGGAGGAGGCGGTCGAGGCTGTCTCAGAGGCGGTGCTGCGGGCCCGGGCGGGCCTGAAGGATCCCTCGCGGCCGATCGGTTCCTTCCTCTTTCTCGGGCCTACCGGTGTGGGCAAGACGGAGCTCGCCCGCGCGCTGGCCGAGACGCTCTTTGATTCCGAGGACAACATCGTCCGCATCGACATGAGCGAGTACATGGAAAAGCACTCGGTGGCGAGGCTCATCGGCGCGCCTCCGGGCTACGTCGGCTACGACGAGGGTGGACAGCTCACCGAGGCCGTTCGCCGACGGCCCTACGCGGTGGTGCTTCTCGACGAGATCGAGAAGGCCCATCCCGATGTGTTCAATGTCCTGTTGCAGGTGATCGACGACGGCCGCCTGACCGACAACCAGGGCCGGACGGTCGACTTCAAGAACTGCGTTCTGCTCATGACCTCGAATATCGGCAGCCAGGCACTTACCGAGTCGGCTGCTGAGGAGGGTACGATCAAGGAGGGCGCCCGCCGGGAGGTCATGAACCACCTGCGCGATGCCTTCCGGCCGGAGTTTCTCAACCGGGTGGACGAGACGGTGCTGTTCTCGCCGCTGACCCGGAGTGAGATCACCGAGATCACTGCCCTGCAGTTCGAGCGGATCTCCGAAAGGCTTCTCGATCGCATGATTCGTATCGAGGCTTCCGACGAGGCGATCGCGCATATCGGCGAGGCGGCCTGGGACCCGGTCTACGGCGCCCGGCCGATCAAGCGCTACCTGCAGAAGCACGTCGAATCTGCGCTGGCCAGGAAGCTGGTCGAGGGGGGA
>DCKY01000201.1:45296-45707 GCA_002320775.1 Planctomycetes bacterium UBA1662 | reverse complement strand
GCGTCATCGTTGCCGGGGATGACGATGTCAACAAGCCCGGGGTCGCAGTCGGTGTCCACCAGGGCAATGACAGGGATTCCGCATTTTCGAGCTTCGCGGATGGCGATATGCTCTCGACGAATGTCCACGGCGATCAGGGCCGCGGGTATTTTTTCCATTTTCCGAAGCCCGTTAAGGTTCGTGAAGATCTTTCGCCGCTCTCTCCGCAGCCTTGAGACTTGCTTCTTGGAGTGCTGCTCAATTTCACCGGTCTCCTCAAGGGTCTCCAGCTCAACAAGTCTTTTGAGGCGCTTGCGGATGGTGTGAAGATTTGTCAGGCTGCCGCCAAGCCAACGCTCGGCAACGTAGTGATTCTCACTACGTTCGGCCTCCCTCTGCACGATTGATTTCGCCTGGCGCTTGGTGCCGACA
>DCKY01000201.1:37450-44990 GCA_002320775.1 Planctomycetes bacterium UBA1662 | reverse complement strand
GCCTGGCGCTTGGTGCCGACAAACACAACCTGCTTCCCCTGGGCACTGATCTGGGAGAGGAAGTTGCAGGCTCGAACAATCCCCTTGAGAGTCTCGCGCACATCGACGATGTGAATGAGATTTCTTTTGCCGAAAATGAACGGCTCCATTTTCGGGTGCCAGCGGCTGACTCGATGGCCGAAATGGACTCCGGCCTGAATGATTTCCTTGACGTCTACGATGGCCAAGACAGTACTCCTTTCACCCAACGATTGAGCTCGAAGGGGCGATCGGTTCGTTGCCGATCTTTAGTAGTTATGCGGGATTCTCGAAATCGAAGACCCCTGGGAAGATTTGCTACAACAGCCTCTGTCGGCTGTTTTGAGAATCCAGAAATTTATCACAGAGGAGGCGGGGTGTCAAACAGGCATCCAGGCCGGAATAAAGGGTCAGAAACCGCCCAATTTGTCCTGCTGCTCTTTGATCTTTAATTGTATCCGGGTGGCAATCTCGATGGCCTGGAGACCGTGCAAGCCGGTCACGACCGGCTCACGGCCGGTTTTCACAGCGTGCAGGAAAGACCGAAGCTCATTTTTTAGCGGCTCATCTGAAGCGACGTGGAGCTGTTCGATGTTGAAATACTTGGTGAAGAGCGGGTAAGACCCCTGGTCCGCCTCCATCTTGGCCATCTCCTTGATGTTGATATTTTTGCGGTCAAAGCCTTCCTTGAAACCCATCCGCATTCCGGTTTTGGCTATGTAGTCCAGGGAGAGATAGGAGTCTCTGCAGAAGATGCGCATCTTGCGGCTCTTCTGGATCGCGACCCTGCTTGCCTTGACCATGACAGTGCAGCCGTTTTCGAAGGTGAGCCTGGCGCTGGCAAGATCTTCGGTCTCAGAGAGAACCTTGGTGCCGACGGCTTCGAGTCCTGCGACAGGCGAATCTACCAGGTTGAGAGCTATGTCAATATCGTGGATCATCAGGTCGAGCACTACGCTGGTTTCAACTGAACGGAAGCTGAATGGGTGTATTCGATCACACTCGATGTATACAGGGTCGCGGAGGAAAGGATGGGCGGAGAGAACAACGGGATTGAATCTCTCGATATGCCCGACCTGGAGAGTGACCCCCGCCTTATCCGCAAGCTTGCAGAGGGCCTCCCCTTCTTCTGTAGTCGAAGTCATAGGTTTTTCGACAAGGACTGAAACACCGGCTTCGATAAACCGGCTGGCGACCTCGGCGTGCGTGGGAGTGGGAGTTACGATGCTGGCCGCGTGAATGCGAGACAGCAGTTCCGGGGTCAATTCGGAAAAATACGGAACCCCAAGCTTTTCTCCGATTTCCTTGGCTTGACCTGGAGAGTTGTCAAGGACACCCTCGAGGACTACACCATCAAGCTCTGTGTAGACACGCGCGTGGTTTTTTCCAAGGTGGCCGACTCCGGCTACGAGAACCCGAACGGGTTCGTTTTCAGCGGGTCTTCTGGCTGAGGTCGCCAATTAAATCAACTCCACTTGAAGGCCGGCCTTATTCACTTGAGGGCTGACGGGCTCGGCCTTTGTGCCCCTGATCAGCGCGATCAAGGAAGTTAACGAGGTTTTGAACTTCAGGGCAATCCCAAAGCCTGCCTTTAAGAATTTTGATAGCCTCGACGCGTGAGTAACCCTCGCGGTAAAGGCAGCGGTGCGCCTCCTTGAGGCTCTCCATGCTTTCGGGAGAAAATCCGTGTCGCCGGAGACCGACCTTGTTGATCGACCAGACTTTCATAGGGCTCCCCTCCACCAGCATATAGGGAGGTACGTCGAGGCTGATCCGGGTCATCCCGCCAATGAAGGCTGATTCGCCAATGGTTGCGTAATGATGCACCGCGGCCAACCCGCCGAAACTGGCGTTGTTCTCCACAACCACATGGCCGCCAAGGAGAACATTGTTCGCCATGGTGATCCCATCGCCAAGTATGCAGTCATGGGCGACATGGCAGCAGGCCATCAGCAGGTTCCTGCTTCCAATGACAGTGTTCCCGCCTCCGTGGCGGGTGCCCAGGTGAATGGTCACGCATTCGCGAATCGTATTCCCATCGCCAATGAGGACCCAGGAGTCTTCGCCCTCAAATTTCTTGTCCTGGGGATCGGCGCCAATGACGGCGCCGGGGTAGATCTCATTGCCCTCCCCAAGGACGGTGTTCGCCAGGAGAGATACATTGTTGTGGAGCTTGCAGTTATCCCCAATGCGGCAATTTGGCCCTACATAGGTGAAGGGCCCGATTTCGACATCGGAACCGATTTCAGCCGTTGGATGAACGACCGCATTTTCACCGCCGATTGAATATTCAGCTTGTTTCCTAGATGACCAGAACACGGGCAGTTGCCTCTTGATAATTATTATGGATGTGGATTTACGAGGGCGTAGCGAATTTCGGCCTCAGCGACAAGCTGATCCTGAACATAAGCCTTGCCCTGAACCTGGGCTGAGCGGCTACGCAGCCGATCGGTCGAAACTTTTAAAATGATTTGATCCCCCGGGAGCACCGGCTTACGGAATTTTACATTATCAAGCGAGAGCAGGTAGGCGCTGATGTCCCGGTTCCCCTCTCCAGCCTTGATAACGACTCCCCCAAGCTGCGCAAGGGCTTCGACGATAAGGACGCCTGGCATCACCGGGTTGCCCGGGAAGTGGCCCTGGAAGAATTCTTCATTGACGGTGACAGACTTAATGCCTGTCGCGCTGACATTGGGTTCAAGCTCGTCTACCCGGTCGACCAGCAGGAAGGGATAACGATGCGGGAGGATGGCTTCAATCTGGTTTCCTGAAAGAGGAGCCGAAACAACATCCTGGTCCGCTGCCCGAATGCTATTTCTCTCGCTGGAGAGGGCGGCCGAGCCATTGCCGTTGGTCGCGTTGTGGCTGCGGAGAAAGGCGCCCGCGAGGTCTGCGTTGAGGGAATGGCCGCTCTTGATCGCCTTGATGTCGGCCTGGATGGAGGCGTTAGCGAGGAAGAGATCTCCGAGGAGGTCAAGAATCTTGTGGCGAACAAACTCATCATCGAAACGAAGCTCGTTGTCAATAATACCATCCGGGCCCAGGACCAGGGTGTTGGAAGGACTCGCGCCTTTGCCGAGGCCGGCGGCCTGGAGCCGCTCGACCTCATCGAGAAGAACAAAGGTCCTGGCGGGAGCGATCTCACGCGCGAATACGTCTTCATCGATCAAGATGCTGAGATACTGGGTGCCCAGGAGGGGTGAATTATAGTCGAGGGTGTAGGAGACCTTGAGCCCTTCCGGGTTGGACATCGCGATGACGCTTGAGTCTCCGCTGGAAAGAACAATGGGCTGGTCAATGCCAATTTGCATCGCAGGTTCGCCCTGGTCCACAACTCCGGCCTCCTTGACAGCTTCGTAAAAAGGAAGCGCACTTCCGTCCATTCCGGGGAGCTCGGGGCCATCGATGAGGACCTCAAGATTGCAGACGCCTGCGGCGAAAAGCGCGGACATCAGATGCTCAATAGTCTGCACGCAGGCTTCTCCCCGGGTGAGACTTGTGCACCTGGGAAGCTTTCCAGAATTCTCAGGCGAAGCCTTGACCTTCGGGCGGCCCGGAAGGTCGGTGCGGACAAAAACAACGCCGCTGCCAGCGGGCGCAGGCTGCAATTCGATGGCAACTTCAGCTCCCGTATGGAGGCCCTTGCCCTTTAAGCGGGAAGAGCAGGCTATAGTCTTTTGGCTAGGCATTTCAGTTTAGAAGGAATCTATACAAGGTCGGCCATCTGCAAGAAGCCGGATGCCTTGAAATATTCGCGCTCTACCCGCGTTTGTAGCGTAGGTTCAGCCGATCGGTGACTTCTTTGGTGATATCGTATTCGGGCTTGGAGAAATGAACGATCTTCCAATGGAATCCTGCCCCGCGCTGGAGTTCAGCGGTGACGGCTTTCTCAAGGACCAGGTCGAGCTCTCTTGCGGTTGCGACCGTCTCGATCTCTTTGGAGATCTCAGCACGAATCATCTTGATAGTATCAGTTTGCTGCTTGGCGATATCAGCCGTCCCCTTCTTCTGGGCTTCCCTGAATTTCCTTTTTAACTCAAGGGCCTCCGAGAGGATCTTTACGTAAGTGGGGGACTCCTGTTTGATCGATTTCAGCTCCTCCTCCTTGATCGTAATTCCCTCCTTGAGGGTGTCGAGGAGCCGGGTAGTTTTTTCAACTGCAGCCTTCAACTCCGCAGATTTATCAATCTGCTTCTGGTATTCGTCAAAAACCTTCGAAATATCAACAACAGCTGTTCGGGGAGGCAGGAATGTAGTGAAGGCTTGCGCGCCCAGGTAGAAGAACCCCCCTGAAGCACATAAGAGGAATAGAGTTAACACCGCAGCCCGCAACCGTAACTTTCTCATACGCTTCAGTCCTTTGATCCGCGAATTCTAAATTCGGCAACATTACAACAGAGTGCAGCATCCACATTCAGTGCACCCTTGGAATACAAAAATGCCTCGATCGGCACATTTTACGCCTATAGATTCTCGCCTCAAGCCTAAAAGGCCCATTGAGGGGCCCAAATGGAGCTTATCGGCCTTGTGTCGCGATCTCAGGCCATCTCGTGATGGTCGTGGGACGGGACATAGTCGCTCTCGTCGGAGCGATAGGTCTGGCTGTCGAATCTCTGAAGGTGTTTGGTGAAGTGGAGATTCACATCTCCTACCGGGCCGTTACGGTTTTTAACCAGGAGAACCTTGGCCAGGTCCTTCACCTTGTCTGTCTCCTCCGCATCCTCGTCCATGTAATATTCAGGCCGATGGAGCATCATGATGAGATCCGCATCCTGCTCAATCGCCCCTGACTCCCTGAGGTCGGACATTCGAGGGCGCTTGTTATCTCTGTCCTCAACTTTGCGACTGAGCTGAGAGATAGCAACAACAGGGAGCCCTAGGTCCCGGGCGATACCCTTGAGGCCCCGGGATATTGTTGAGATCTCCTGCTGGCGGCTCTCTCCTCCGGCCCCGTCCATGAGCTGAAGATAGTCTACGACGATCAGGTCGAGTTTCTGTTTTTTATGGAGGCGTCGGGCTTTTGCGCGCAGGCTGAGCACCGTAAGCCCGGGAGAGTCATCGATGAATATTTTTTTGTCGTGCAGGCGTCCAGCAGCCGCGACCAGGAGATTCGTCTCTTCACTGGAAACACTCCTGCTTCTGACCCGGGTGGAATCAACGCCGGCGCTCATGCACAGCAGGTTGGTCGCGAGCTCCTGGCGCGCCATCTCGAGGCTGAAGATGGCGACGGACTTAGGATGAGAGCCATCGGCGGGAGACTCGCAGATTTTTTGAACCACATTCAGGCAGAAGGTTGTCTTTCCCATGCTGGGCCGCCCGGCAACAACAACAAACTGCGAGGGCCTCAAGCCAATAACCATTTGGTCAAGATCGGGGTACCCCGTCTTGAGGCCGGTGTCTACCTCGCTCTCAATCTGATTGAAAATCGCCTCGAGTTCGTCCTTGATCGGCGTGAACTCATTCCCGGTATAGTTTCCCTCGGCGACCTTGAGGATGGCTGTCTCCGCGGAATCAACAATGACCTGGGAGCCCTCGTTGGAGTCATAGATATTGCTCACGATGGAAACGCAGGTCTCGTGAAGACCTCGCAGGACCCCTTTTTCCCGAACTATCCGGGCATAGGACTCAGCATTGCCGGCAGCGGGCATGAAGTCTTCAAGCTCATCGAGATAATCGACTCCGCCGATCTTCTCTTCATCTCCCCGCTTTTTCAGTTCCTCCCAGAGCAGAACCTGGTCGAGTGACTGATGCTGTGTGTAGATGTAGTTCGCGGCATCGAAGATTTTCTTGTGGCGATTACTGTAGAAGTCGTCGGTGGTGACGATGTCAAAGACGCCTTGGGCTGCCTCGCAATCAATCAGCAACGCGCCCAGGACGCTTTTTTCCGCGTCAGTATTATGCGGCAGTTCTCGCTCGCTCACATCACCACCTGTAAACCACAAGTATGTTTGCCGTTAATTGTGCAGGGCGAAGCCTGCTATGACAGCAAATATCCAATCAAAAAGAGCCGGCGGCTCTTCAGTCTTCGTCAGTCCCAGCCTCACCTTCATCTTCGGAGCCATCAGCGCCCGCTACCCCTTCAGAGTCTTCAGCCCCCCCATCCTCTGTGCCCTCAACAGTCGCATCCTCAACAGCTGCGGAGTCATCGGCATCGGCTTCTTCGCCCTCATTGAGGAAGTCCATGGAGCCGACCTGGCTCTCGTCTCCCTTGACGACCCACACCTTCGCTTCACATTCAACATCAGGGTGAAGCCTGACTCGTACCATGTAGATGCCGAGTTCTTTGATGGGCTCCGGGAGGAGGATCGATTTGGGCTCGACCTCGATGTCCTCAGCCGCGAATTGGGCCGCGATGTCCCTGGCGCTGACGGAGCCATAGAGATGGCCTTCTTCGCTCGCATTGGTCACGACCGTGCAAGAGGCTTTCTCAATCTCCTTGGCGAGAACCTCAAACTTCTCCTTGGTCTCCTGCTCAAGAGCGATGAGTCGACGGCGCATGCCTTCAAAGCGATTTACGTTGTCAGCTGTCACTTCAACGGCGAGGCCCTGGGGAAGGAGATAGTTGCGTCCGTAACCAGCGGCGACCTCTACGATGTCGCCGATATTGCCAAGCTTCTCGATATTACGCTGTAAAAGTAACTTCATGGTTTTGTCTTCCTAACAAGTTTGGGCGCGCTGCGCACCCGTCACGGGCAACGATGCCATCAGAACGGCACCTCATCGTCACCACTTCCCCCGCCAGCGGATTCTCCCTGGAATTCATACTCCGAATGAGGGGCCTGCGGGGCTTCATCTTTACTGCTGTAGCCCCCGCCTCCACCCGGAGAATCGCCGGAATCTTTGCGGGAATCAATAAACTGAAAATTTTCACCGTTAACGGATAATTTGCTGCGTTTTTGGCCATCCTGGTTTTCCCAGGAGTCGAACTTAAGGCGGCCTTCAACGAAGAGCGGCCGGCCCTTGCTGAGAAACTTACAAACTGTTTCTGCCGTGCGGCCCCAGAAAGTAACATCGACAAAGGTCGTTTCTTCCTGCCGCTGACCATCGGAGCTATTGAAGACCCTATTGACGGCCATGCCGACATCTGTGACAGCTGTCCCCTTCGGTGTGTAACGAAGTTCCGGGTCCCTTGTAAGGTTCCCCATCAAAAATACCTTATTGAAGCTGGCCATAACTTTCTCCCGTTTTGATCCTCATAGCGCCGAAAGACATCTTTCGACTACAAGGCAATCCTGAGCTTAAAAATCACAATCTCAATTAAGCTCACAAAATTGCCAAACACCCATTCCACTCTGGGCCGCCGTTAAAAGCGGCCCTCTACTCCAGGCAATCTGGATATCAAAATCGATTCAGGCCTCCTCGTTCTCGGCCTCGGTATCATCTTTCGCAGATTCGGCCTCAGGCTCCGCGCCATCAGAGTCATCCGCATCAACAGTCTCATCTGCAGCATCTTCGGTGGCCGGCTCTTGCTCCTCAACGGCATCGCTTTCTTCTGCGCCAGTCTCTTCTGCAGCAGTCTCTT
>DCKY01000201.1:21696-37149 GCA_002320775.1 Planctomycetes bacterium UBA1662 | reverse complement strand
TCTTCTGCAGCAGTCTCTTCTGCGGCAGGAGCTTCAGCTTCCGCTTCTTCTGAAGGAGCCTCTGCAGCAGGGGCCTCCGTTGCTTCGGAGGGCTCCGGCGCATCCACGGCTTCCGTCGTCTCGGCTTCAGGGGCGGCCTCGGAAGCCTCCGTGCTGGCAACCTCCGGCGCTTTGTCAGAAGCGGCGGCATCGGCGGCGGCTTTTTCTTCCCGGGCGGCTTCTCTTTCGGCCTGCCTGGTTTTGTGAGTCTCCAGCACCTCTTCGATATACTCGTTCTGAAGCACCATCAACCTCAGGATGCGCTCCGAAAGCTGCACATCTCGATGGAGGGCCGTAATGGCGGGCCCCGGGGCGTTGAAGTAGGTAAGGAAGTAGGTGCCTTTGCGGCAGCCCTTAACCTCGTAGGCCAGCTTACGGTCGGGCCAGCGTTCGGAATAAACCATCTCGGCTTCGTTTTTCGTAAGCAGATCGCCGATGTGCTTTTCAAGGCCGGGCCAATCCTTGGCGGCCAGGTTAGCGTCAAATAAGAAGAGTCCTTCGTAAAGTTTCAATCCGAGCCTCCTGTGCTCAATGTGCCTGGTGAATCCAGGCTGTCAGGCAATTTTATCTATTATCAGTTTCCGGTCAATCTTCACTTTTGTTGAAACGGTTCATGCAGGGTCCCACACCTTCCCGTAACCATACCAGGAGAGCCTCTGCAGAGAGGTCGACTGCCCGGCCAAGCGCCTCAAGACTGTCTCCGCTTACCTTCTCGAGTACAAAATCCTTCACATTAGAATTTAAATTTCTTCCTACCCCGATCTTCAGCCGGGAAAAGCGATCGTGCCCAAGCTGATTGAGAACGGACTGGAGCCCTTTGTGGCCTCCTGAGGCCCCGCTGGACCTGAAGCGAAGCCGGCCTTCAGGTAGATCCAGGTCGTCGTAGACAATAAGCAGGCGCTCACTCAGGTCATCTTTAAAATCACGGATAAAGTAACTGAGAAAGCTTGTGACAGCGTGCCCACTAAGATTCATGTACGTCTGGGGTCGAACAAGGCAGATTTTTTCGGGCCCCTGATCCAGGTCGAGAGATGCCTCGCTATAAAGCGAGTTGAATTTTTTTCTCTCAGAAGGGAAGCCTTGTCGAGCCGCAAATCTCGTTACGACATCAAAGCCGATGTTATGACGAGAGCCAGCGTACCTCCTTCCCGGATTTCCAAGCCCGAATATAATTTTCAGCTTTCACTCTCCCGAACCCTCGCCCGCGGCGGAGTCCCCATCTTCATCCTGCGGCTTGCCAATAACCTCAGGCTCATCCGCATCGGCGCCTTCTTCGCCTTCTTCAGCGGAGACCTCCGCCTCTTCCTCTTCAATAGCCGAGACCTGGGCCACGAGCGCGTCCGGCTCTTCTGCAAAGGAGCAGCCCTCAGGCGCTTCGAGGTCCGAGACCCGCAATACATCGCCGATCTTCATCTCAACTACGTTAATCGTGATAGAGGAAGGGAAGCCGGCCGGCAGGCTCTCGACCTTGATTTCCTTCATCGGCACATCCAGGGCGCCGTTGGCTACCGTGCCAATGACTTCAATAGCGACCTCCAGGGTAATCTTCTGATGGATATCAATGCGGCTGAAGTCGACGTGCAGAAGCTCTGAGCCCAGCGCATCGTACTGGACCTCCTTGATGACCCCCTGCTCCTTATCCTCGCCGACCTCCAGGGTGAAAATTCGGTGGCCCGCCATGAAGATCTGGCTGAATTCCTTCCGGTCGATAGTCACCGTTAGATTTTCTTTCCCCAGGCCATAAATATTGACGGGTAAGAGACCGGCGGCGCGATACTCCTTTGCGGCTTTTCGGCCGTAGTCGCTTCGCATCTGTGTGTTAAGGGTAATTTCATCCATAGCCCTGATCCTCTCGTATTCTCAAATTGAGCCGGAACATCCGAACCCATATGATCAAAT
Source organism: Planctomycetes bacterium UBA1662 (assembly GCA_002320775.1). GTDB lineage: Bacteria > Planctomycetota > UBA8108 > UBA8108 > UBA8108 > UBA8108. The sequence continues at coordinate 35,211 of DCKY01000201.1, read as the reverse complement.
ATTAACTAATTCTGACAGTCCCCACTGTCGCCATTTTCATCTTGTTTGTGTGGTTTCGCCGGGACACCGACAGCAACCCCCCCGTCCGGGACATCGCGTCCCTTGAGGACTACGGCGCCAGCTCCGGTCATTGAATTTTTTCCGATTGTAACGGGCGCGACAAGCACTGAGCCGCTGCCGATAAAAGCGTCATCTCCGACAGTCACCTGGTTTTTGCTGGTCCCATCGTAATTAGCAAAAATGGTTCCCGCTCCAATGTTGACTCGGGCGCCAACATCTCCATCTCCAACATAACTTAAATGATTGGTTTTGCTGCCTGCTCCGAGGCGTGAATTCTTGATCTCAACGTAATTTCCAACCTTGGCATTTTTTTCAAGTCGAGCCCCGGGCCTCAAGTGGGCAAAGGGACCCACCTCGCACCCAGGTCCGATCTGAACGCCTGCCCTGACTACGCAAAAGGGATGAATCCTGGCGCCGGAGGCGATGATGGCCCCCTTCTCGATATAAGTGGAAGAAGGATCATCTATTCGCACTCCATCTTCGAGGTGATCAACAATCAGCTGATCTTTCATCATGCGCTGGGCTGTGGCGAGTTCCGCCTGGCTGTTGACCTGCGCAGTTTCATTTTCATCTGTGACTTGAACGGTCTCCACCCGGGAACCTGACCGACTCGCCTGGACAACAACATCGGTAAGGTATCGCTCTCCCTGGTCGTTATCCGTATCCGTGGACTCGTAATTTCGATTGAAAACATCCACCCCCACAAGATAAGTGCCGACATTGACTTCGCGAATCCCCGCAGTCTGCTCATCGGCATCTTTTTCTTCAACGATATCAGCGAATTCCCCTTCATTGCGAATGATCCTGCCGAACCCGCGCGGGTCACTCTTCATGCAGGTCAGCATGGTCACATCGCTGGAGCTTGACTCGTGTCTTTCAAGCATCTCCTGAAGAGTCGCTGCACGTAAGAAGGGAAGGTCTCCGTTGACGATAAATACCGAGTCTGCGCCCTGGACTCCATCGAGGGCGTCGATCCCGATCTTGGCCGCGTGTCCCGTCCCTAACTGCTCTTCCTGGACAGCCCAGGTTATTTCCTTATTTCCTGCAAATTTGCGATCCGCAAATTGCTCCAGAATTTTTTCACGCCCATGCCCAATCACGACCACGAGGCGCTCAGGAGCCAGCTTGTCGGCGGTTTCAAGTGCATGCTCCAGCAGGGGTTCGCCCATCAGCTTATGGAGAACCTTTGGGAGGTCGGACTTCATCCGCGACCCTTTTCCTGCTGCAAGTACAACCAGCGAAAACATTTAGTTAAACTTATTTACAAAATGGTTGCCCGGTAGGGATTCGAACCCCAACTAACAGGTCCAAAACCTGCGGTGCTACCATTACACCACCGGGCATCGCGGAAAACTTGGAAATATAGCGACTTAAGCCCCTACTGTCAAAAGAATTGAAACACCGGAGGGCGGGCTTAAATGCCCGGCCCCGGGTCTTCAAAAGGGGCGTCTTCTCTCAACTGCTTTACATGAAAGCTCAATTGCTCAAGTTGAACAGTCAGGTCGATGGATACATAGGCGACATTTTCGGGAAGATTCAGCACCACGGGAGCGAAATTGAAGATCCCACTGATACCGGCAGAGACAAGCGCGTCGGCCACCTCCTGCGCAGTTTCTGCCGGGACAGCCATGATTCCTAACGAAATATCCCCCTCAGCCACGGCATGTGCCAATGCAGTGATGTTTTTAACCAGCAGTCCGCCAACAGGCTGGCCGATGACTGCAGGATTGTTGTCAAAGATGGCGGAAATTCTGAAGCCCTGCTTTTCAAAGCCTCTGTATCTAAACAAAGCTGCTCCGAGGCTGCCGTAGCCGACCAGGGCGACATTCCAGATCCGGTCGGTGCCGAGAATCTTCCGAATTTCGACAATCAGATTTTCAATCTTGTACCCAATACCGGGAAACCCGAATTGACCAAAATAGCCAAGGTCTTTTCGGACCTGCGCCGCAGTCACACCAAGGGCTCGTGCTAATTCCTTGGAAGATATAGTAGATGCGCCTGTGATCCGCAGAGATTCAAGATGGCGCAGGTAAAGGGAAAGGCGGGCCGCAGCGGCCTTTGGCACCAGGTTCTGCGATTCCTTTTCGTCCGCGGACATCTCGTCAGCTCAAGACCTTGAGGCCCTGGCAGATGAGCCGAGACCAAGTTTCCATGTTTTCGGCTTTTTCTCCCAGGGCGTCACAGGGGACAAAGGAGCCTTCAAGCTGCTCGACCTCCCGCACCGAAACATTTTCCTCCTGGATCGAGATCTTGAACACAATTCCAAAATGGACGGAACCAACCGGGTTGGAGTCATCATTGAGGAGGCCGATGGTGGAGATGTCCCTTGGCTCAGGAACTGACAGCTCCTCCTCGACCTCGCGAAGAAGCGCCCTCTCGACAATGCCGGGATCGATCTGGTCATCGACCGGGTTGATGTGACCGCCGACCCCGAGACTGAAGAGATTGTGCAGCCTCTTTTCCCCGCCACCCTTTTTTCTTTTCATGAGAAACCATTGCTCGCCTGTTGATGGCGAAGTATGGGAAACCACCGCATAGGGGATGATCTGCTTGTAGGAGGGGTCCTCCTCAACTTCGTCCCGCGGGAGGAAGAGGGAGCTCTCAGCTACCAGTTGAAGAACAGGCCCTGCCTCCTCTTCCTTGAAGCCCTGGAAGGCGGTGGCCTCATTGCTGAAAAGTATTTCCCGCGGCACCACCAATACCTGCTCGCCCATTTCATCCTCCACATGTTTGTTGTCGGGCCGGGATGAGTTTACCTCGGCCGGAAGCCAGTCTACACCGATCACCAGAGAATCGAAAAGGCAGATTCCGCCTTCCGCGCAGAGCTGTATCCGGCGAAGGGCTCTTAGGGAAGAATTCCGTCTTTTCGCAGCAACCCCTGGAGTTTTGAATGTCTTTGCGGGAAGGCTGCGATACTCAGTTCATCAAAAATACGCAGAAGGGCGTCCCGCGCATTTTCAGGGTGTCTTGTTTCTACTTCGACCTCAAAAGCCCGCGACCCGTCGGGATAGGTCACCTCATCGCACTCAAGAAGGTTGCCGTCATATTGCCGATAGCGTCGGCGTGTGTCCAGGTAGCCAATGGACACCAGTTCAATTTGCCCATAATGCTTCAAGACGGAGCGTGTGGCGGGATGGGGCTCCCTGAAGAGCACATCGGGCTGGGCCAGGGCCTCCTCAACCAATTCCTTTCTGACCTCAGCTTCGACTTCTATAACATCAAAAAAGCCTGGAGTGCCTTCTTTCTCCCCTCCCTTCTTGAAGCACAGCACAGTGGTCTTTCCCTCGCGAAGACGCAGCATTCCCCGGCTCCTGGCTAACAGGTAGGATTGCGTATCAAAATAATAATTACGCAGGCAGGAATCTTCCCTCCCGGGGGCTGCGGGGCAGCCATCGACGATGCTGAGATAGTCAGCCTCCGAATCAATTCGGTATTTAAGCTCTAATTCGCGCGGTTCGCCCGGCATCTGCAGGTCAGTCGTCCTTCATTCCAAATTGATTGAGCCAATCATCCACCTCCGAGCTGTCCGGCTCAGGAGGTTTTTCCTCATTTGCCGGGGCGCCTCTCCCGCCTCCTCTGAAGCTGCCGAGCCTCTGCTGCAGGCTCTCGATAAACTCCTCTGAAGAAACAGGCCTTGCGCGCGTTCCGCCAAGTCTTTGCGTAATGTCTTTTCGATCGGAGCTGACAATAAAGACCTCGCCTTGATCAGCAGAGGCCTGGATGTAGTCCAGGATCTTTTCATCTGCAGGTGTGCCTGATGGGGAGAAGGCGACTCGGACCCCATGGCGTGGCTTTCCGGGCGGGCTTCCCCTTCCCTGGCCATCGTATACAACCAGCGCCTCAGTGTTGTCTACGGCTGAAAGAAATTCAATAAGCCGCACCTCCAGAGCAGCCCGCGCCTCCTCCAGGCGCCCCTGCTCCATCGAGAGAGGGTCGAGCTTCCACAGGAGGTTGTAGCCATCGACTATGTAGGTTTTCACGTCAGCGCAGCTCCGCTCCCGACAGGCCCCGAAATCGCGGCCGGGAAAAGTTCGGAAGTTATATGGCCGTCAAAGCATCCAGCAGGCTTCTTGCACGCAACGAGACATCTAATTCCTCCAGCAGGGACTGCTGGAATTCCGGGTCTTTAATGAAATGGTAGGCAAGGAAATCGACGAGGAAGCCAAAGCTCGACTCTTCAGCGAAAGACCTCTGCAAAAGGGCGAGGCCCTTGTTGTCTTTCTTCATGTCCTGGATGGCTACATCCAGCAGCGCCTCCATATTCGTCCGAAGGTTTTTTCTGTCTTCAGGCGACCCCGACGATGTTTCCTCGAGCTCGCCGAGAACCCCGCGCCGGTATATTTTTCCTCCGACCTCTCGCTCGAGCCGAGCACGTTTGTCGCCCAGGAGGACGACATCGTAGGTCCCATCGTCTCGGGCATCGTAGGTAATAATGCTCCCTACGGAAACCACCGGGTGAATTTCCGGGGAACCAAAGTAATTGTTTTCAAAGCCCGGCTTCAGCAGCGCCATGGCGATCTGCCCTTGATTGTCTAGGGCTTCAGTGAACATCTCGAGGTACCTCGGCTCAAAAATATGCAGAGGCTGAACAATCCGGGGGAAAAGAACCACCGAAGGGAGCGGGAAGATGGGGATCGGCCTGTGGTTAGATGGTTTCATTCGCCCGTCCCTGAGATCTCCGAGTCATTCCTGGCAACCTCAGCATCGCCGCGGCCCTCTACCGTGTCAATCCAGTCCCGCCTGAGGTGCTTGTATTTTTCTTCATTCCCAAGATAGAAGCCCTTGTGGGCTGGTTGCTGCCTGAAGCCTCGGTAGACCGTCGTGCAGAGATAGCAAACGGTTACATTCTTCCAGCGCCAGTAGATCAGGAAGTCGATACCTGCGAGGGCAAAGAGACAGTAGAGCCCGGCAAGGTGTCCGACTAAGACCATCAGGAGAAATACACACATCAGGGAGCCGACCGCAAAAATGACACCCAGCTGGCGATTAAAGTCCTTCTGAATATAAAACTCTTCGCAGCCGCATATCGCGCATTCAAGCAGAGCGTGATCTTCTGTGAAGTCTTCCAGGCTCGCCGCGAAGGCGAACCCGCACCCCGGGCAGCAGCTATGGGCGGCGGCGTTCCGGGCGGTGCCTCCGCCTGGAAGATGGAACTCGCGCTCGCAAGCCGGGCAAGCCATCTGTACCGAGGCGCCCCCTTCTTTATTATCTCGATTCGTCATAAATCAATCAGCTCGCTGCGCGCCGGCCCTGGCGCCGTACGGCATCCTCAACGCTATAGCACCAATCCCTGGTTCGCGAGAAAGTGCTTGGAAAGAATTTCACCGAAAAACACAAAGGCGACCAGGACATAAAGAATGCCCGTGGCCGACTGGTTGGACTCCGACTTTGCGCATCGCCATGCAAGCACAGCAAGGATTGCAGGCAGGACAATACCAAGGGACAGCCTGCATGCGACAAACAGGCCGCCGGAAAGAAGATACTGAGTTAAGCCGCCGGAAAATGACTGGCCCCAATACCCACCTTGCTCGAATGCCGCGACAACCATCACAAGGGCGCGGGCGGCCACGGCCAGGCAGAGGAGCCCGCTGATCAACTTCAGCGGCTGAAAGGAAAGCTTTCGTGAAACAAGGTACCAATGGCCAAGGATCATCGATACCAGTGAGAACCCCAGGAGCAAGGCGGAAGAGGCGGAGTTGAGAAGGCAAACGGCAGGGGAGACGATGCCAGTCGCGTGGAGGTCTTCAATGTGAAGCTGTGCGGAGATGCTCAGGGCTTCCCTTGCAAGGCCGGACCAGGCAGCGAGAATGGCCAGCGCAAGCGCCAGGAGGCTGGAGGTCCGTTGTATAGAGTGCGGCTTTCTCGCCTCCTCTGAATGATCAGCCTCGGGATGGGCCGGAAGAGTGATCTCGTAAAGTATAAGAAATCCCATGGAGCAGAGATAAAGAGGCTCCATCGCAAGCTCTCGGCTGACCAGCGCGAAAACAAAGAAGAGGATCGCGATAAGCCCTATGAGCAGGAAAAACCGTCGGCCAAAAAGGCTGGCGGGAACCAGGGGAAGAATCGAAATCGATCCAACCGCAAGGGCAGTTGAGAAGAAATAGAACGTTGAGTAGGACTGGATGGAGCCGCCCTCCTGGTGAAGCGGTCTTCCGTGCAATGAAGTCAAAGATGCTAAATACAATCCCGGCAGCATAGCTGCCCCGAAGAGATGTGCAATAGCTCTATGCCGCTGCCGGCCAGCATTATTTTTCCTGCCCCGCCGGGCAAGAGAAATCGGACAAGCTGCGACCCACCAGGAATGCTGAACTATTCGGTGGTGTCGATGGCCGATGGGGCGGGGCCATCACTGAACTGCAGCGGGGTGCGATCTTCGTAGGTCTCATCCAGCTCGTGCCAGTAGACCATGTCGCAATCAGCAGGGTCCCACACCAGGTAGACCCGGTGATCATTCAGCTCTGTGTAGAAATAAATGAAACCCTGCCTCTGCTCTTTCAGCACTCCGCCAAGGAGCCCGACCTCTTTTTCAAGGACATCCATCTCGGTGTCGTCTTCGGAAACTTTCCTCCGAAGGCTTTCAATCGTCTCCTGGATCTCAGGAGAATTGAACTTTCGTGAGATCACGACGAATTCTTCAAGGCGCTCTTTGAGCTTATGGCGGTGCTCATAGCAATTGATGACATCTCTCGAGATACGGCTGAGCATGGGAGCCCTCTTGAGGACCTCCTCGGTCGTAACGACATCAGGTTCAGTGTGCTGGCTTGCCATGGCTATCGAGATTGGAATGAGGCTTGAGGAAGCGGAAACCCTTCAGCGAACAACAGTTACCCCTGAAGCGATCGTTCGACGAAACAAAAGCCAGGTGTGGCGTCCCTCGCAGGTCACTTATGCGATTTTAAAGTCGACACCCCGATGATGCAAACCGCAATTAGTCACCCTCTGGCCGATAAGCTGTCGAATGCCAGGTGGCCGAAACAGGCTGAGCCGGCCTTTACGAGCCAGGCCCCCCCGGTGAGTCAGCCGGTTGATCTTTTTCGGGCTGACTTTCAGCAGACGACGCCGCGAATCTCTCCTCTAAATGGTCCACTCGTTCTTCAAGACGCCTGCTCTGGTTGATGGCCCAGAGTGAAAAAAGAAAGAGGAGGAGGCAGACAGCTCCATAGGCCACAAAAACATACCGCTGAAAGTCAGGTGTAGTGTTCGCGGCGGCCTCCTGGAAGTTTTCCGGTGTCTTGGCCACCTGGGCAAAGGCCTGGGTCGACCAGGAGGAGACCAGGGCTGAGGTTGTCGGAACCAGGGCGGCTGCAAGTGCACGAATCATAAAGCTACTCCATTCAACTTTTAAATCTGGGCTCGATTGAATTCTTCCTGGAGCTTGTCGAGCTGGCGACATCCCTGGTAGTAATTCCTGCGAAGGCGCATCAGGCCGATGTAGAGAACAAGAAACGCGGCCCAGCCGAACCACTGGGTCACCTTCATCGACGTTGTGTCCAGCGTTAACGACATGGGGTGGTTTTCTTTGCCGAAAATCCGGATCGCGTAATAGACCACCGGCACATTGATTGAGGCTAAGATACCGAAGACAGCGCAATACAACTCGCGGCGCTTGCCCTGCCCCATAGATGAGCGCAAGGCGAGGTAGGCGGCATAGGTCAGCCACATGAAGTAAACACTCATCAGCCGAGGGTCATTGATGACCCAGGTATCCCACTCGCCCCAGGCGGCCCTGGCCCAGACTCCTCCGGTAACCAGGGTGATCGTGCACGCCAACATCCCGACCTCGATAGCGGACACCGCCCACAGGTCCATAGATGGGTTCTTGTTGCGCAGGTAGATGGCGCTGAACGCCCCACCCAGCAGAAAAAATTCCATGCAGTTGAGCGCCGAGGGGAAGTGGAAAAAGAAAATCAGATAGCTTGACCCCAGCTGCCGCTCTTCCTGCGGCACCCAGAAGCCGACAAAGGAAAGGGTGACGATGACCATCGCCCAGCCCAGCAGGTTGTTCGTCTGGAGCTTCATGCTTCCAGTCCTCTCAATCTATGCTTATCTTTGAAAGCGATCGCCCCGCCAATTGTCCGGATAGCGATGCCTGGATGTGAACAAAAATTCTATAAAAGGGAAACGGACTCTATTCTTCGATAATCTTCGGGAAAACAAGGTAACCGGTCGTCAGGTAAATTGCATCAAGGGAGAGCACGGTAAGGGTGTACTTCCAAAGCTCCAGAGGAGGCCCCAGGATTCCGCCGGCCACCTGGGTGCCGAAGGTCGCCTGGCTGACCATGAGCGTAAGCAGGACAACCGGGACCATAAGAGGGAGAATCAGGATCCTGAGAACAATCTCGCCGCCCCCCCTCAAGGCCGTAGTCATCGAAGAGAGGATAATACCGGCCCCTGAATATCCGAGAGTGAAGACGCCAATGGCGCAGAGGAGAGATGGTATGAGATCCCAGCGCATGAAGTTGAAGAACAACATGTAAATCCCCAGCAGGGCGATACTCATCAGTATCATGTACACCCATGTCGCCGCGACTTTCGCAAGGTAGAAAACCCCCAGGTCGATGGGCGCAAGCTGGACCCCAGTGAGCCGGCCTCCCTCTCGCTCGGCAGCAAAGGACTGGCCCAGGCCAACCGTCCCGGTGAAGACGATCGCCATCCAGAAAAAGACAGGCCCAACGTTTTTCATAGCGACTGAATCCCCGCTTGTCCCCAGCTGGGCGATGGTCAGCATCAGGGCCGCGAACAAGGACATGTTCAGCACGATCTCCTTGCGTCGCATCTCACGCAAGAAGTCCCACCGAACCAATGTAAAGAAGAGGGAGAACCCGCTCATGCCTCCCCCCCCTCGTCGAGTCCAACCTTGTCGACTATAAACCCCTGCTGGATCTCGACGCTCGCCGACGCGAGCTCTTCGCCAATTTCCCTATGATGGGTTACCAGGAGGACCGTTCGGCCGCGACTCGTGTAATCCCGGATGCACCCCTTGAGCAGAGCTTGCCCCTCCTGGTCAAGCCCGCCGAAGGGCTCATCCAGGACCCATAGCTCAGGATGGTGAAGGAGGCTTCTGATGAGATTGGCTCGCTTGATCATCCCCTGGGAGTAGGTTGAGATGGGGTCCCTGCGCCTCGTATACAGGCCGAACTTTTCGAGCAGGGACCTTGAATGTTCCGCGTCGACTACGCCGTACAATGAACCAAAAAAAAGCAGGTTCTCTTCAAGGCTCAATTCGGTGCGGAGAAAGCTCTGATCGCCAACCCATCCGGAAGCCGCCCGGATCTCTTTGTTGCCAGGGCCGATTGAATGCCCGAGGACCTCCCCGCTTCCTGAGCTGGGAGCCCACTGGGTTGATATGATCCGCGCAAGGGTCGATTTCCCGGCCCCATTATGGCCGTAGACCGCAAGGCATGTGCCATGGCGGATTTCGAGGCTTACATCGCTGAGGACCTTGCGGAAGCCGAAACTCTTGGAGATCCCCTGGAGATAAATAGCCCGGGTCTCTCCATTTCCACCAGGCGCCTGGGAACGATTGGAGTGTACCTCGGCCATGTCAGCCCCTCTGCTTGTCCCTCATGGACTTATACAGGCTCTCAAGGAGGTGGGCTCGCTCCTGGGCGGCCTCCACGGTGGCTTCCGGCCGTGCATCCAATTCTGCAATCCGCGAAATAAGGCTCTGCGCAGCGCTGGATATGGCCGGAACTGCAACGGCAGGACCTGCAGGAGAGGATCCTTGCTCGAGCTCTCCTGCGGCCAATTCAACGAGGACGGCTCGCTGGGCGTTGTAGGTCTCGGGGGTGATCGAGCCGGAGGCAGAAAGCTCATCTAACTTGGCGATCTGGTCGAGGACGGCGTAAAGGTCGCCCCCGGCCGCGCCATCTATAGAAACAGAGAGACCTTTCTTTCGGTTGAAAGCGAGTCCTGCAAGTATTGAAAGGAGAATGATCGAGAGGGTCCCCCCGTGCCAGAAAAGAGCCTTTTCGCTCACCTCTCCAACGGCAACATCTGAGATCTCAATAGGCACGGGAACAGGATCCCCGGGCGCGCGCTTTGAGTCCGCACTGATCGCGTAAACATCAAAGCTCCTTGGTGTTCCCCCCAGAGGACCTTCTTTTAAGGTTGTGAGTTTTTGAACGGGCGACAAGACCGGGTCAATCTGCATCTCGCCCTCCTGGACATACACAAGAAAGCCAGGCGGCCTTCCCTCCGCCCTGCCCATCGGCGTTAGCGGCTGGGGATAAACCAGCGTAAAAAGATCGGTGGCTGGAATTGTATATTCAGCAGACCATTCTTTGACGCCGCCGAGTTGCTGGGAGGCAGCGAGGTCGGCAAGGCCGACCAGGGGCTCATCGATAATAAGAAACTTCCCGTCCCCGGAAACTCTCATCTTCATCCCGGGGACCGGACCTTTGTTTGTAATGAGTTGGGCGCCGGCAGGCAGGGGGATGCGAAAAATTTCCGGGGCGCCATCCTTGAGTCTTTTCCCGACATAAAGAGTGTCGCTTCCGTTAACAAGCTCAACCTGGAGCTGGACCTTCAAGAGATAGACCCCGCTGACTTTCTGGATGGTGTGATAGATCTTGGTGGTTGAGCGAACCCTGTCGGGGTTGTCGCTGATGGGGTAGGCGAAGAGCTCTATAGCTCCCGCAGCTTTCGCGGCAAATGCGCCCGTAAACAGTTCCCTGCCTCCAGCGGTTGCTATGGCCACATAGAGCGAGGCATTGGAGGCGCCGGTCTCGACGCTGAACCCCCCATCCTTCGACGTGGTCGCAGTCCACTCCCCCGACTCTCCCTCCCCGACAGCCCGGACCTTTACCGACACATCGGCCAAGGGCACCTTCCAGGTGCTGGACCCAAAGCCTTCGACTCTGATTTTTGCGGTGCTGGCAGGGCCATCAAAGAGTCGCCCTTCAATCAGGCCGGCTGTCAAGGGGCTGGTGGTCAATAGAAAGCCCACGGCAAGAAGGTAAAAAACTCTATTGAGAATCACTCTCGTCATTTCCCCGCCTCCCTGGCGGCTGATTTCTCTTTACGCTGAGAAACCATATCATCTATCCGGTCGCGAATACCGGTGCTTACAGGAATTTCCCCAGTCTTTAATTTTCGCAGGCGTGTCTCTCGGACGCGGTCGAATTCACGCAGGGCCACGACGGCCTTGGCCTTGTAGTTCCGCCGCAGTTGGAGGTATTCGGCCTCCTCGATGGAGCCCATCTCCCGCTCGTCATCCAGGTCTTTCAATATTCGAAGGAGCTTGTCTTTGCGTTGCCCGAGAATCGACAGTGTCCCGGCCTCAAGGTCTGGATCCCACGCCTCCTTTGGCCCGACGGCGGCCTGGATCATGATCGCGACAATGAGGAATGAAATGAGCGCCAGGAGGGAGATGCTGATCATAAGTCTTCAGTCCTTAAGCCTGTTCAGTTCTTCCTCAACACGGTCAACGGCTCCCGTGGAGGAATCCACGCCGTCTGCAGACAGGTTAACGTTGCCACCTCCGAGGGGCAGGATGTCGGCTGCCAGCATGGTCTGTTTCCGCATTCTCATCAGCAGCAAAGCCACGCCGCCCCCCAGCACAAGAAAGAATGCAATCGGAAACAAATTAGGCAAAAGCACAATCCAGGGGGCGGCGCTTGGCTGGGCGATCACCTTCTCAGTCCCTGCGTCCTCGATCATTCGATCCCGGATCGCATCGTCATCCAGTCCCTGGGCGACAAGCTTCCTGATCAGGGCCTTCTGGGGATCGACACAGGGCTCAAAGCAGCCCGCAAGAGTTCGGGTCCAGTCCTCTTTCGGGCATTTGCATTTAAACTCGCTGAAGAGACGTAGAATGCGCTTGCTGTCCCGCCCTTCCCCGGGGTCCTGGGCGTCCGCATCGTGGGGCACAAAGGCCATGGCGAGCATCAACTGCAAGATGCCAAGAAGAGCCCTGCGGTTCATGAACATTCAAGCTCCTATTCAGCCAGCCCGACGCGATTACCTGAAAACGGCAGGGCCGCGAAGATCCCGCCAAGCAACATGATAATCGTTCCGATGTAGAGGAGGCCCATGAATGGATTCAGGTAGGCCGTCAGGGAGACCACATCATCTGCGCCTCTGTGGGAATAATAGATGTAAACGTCCTGGAGCAGCGTCCGGTGTATGCTGACCTCGTTGATCCACTGGTCCTGCTTGGGGTAGAACCTTCTCTCGGGGTCAAGGCGGGAGATCAGGGCGGCATCCGGCGGCAATGACTTCAGATTTTCCGGATCAGCAGGCGGGGAGGCCTTTTCCGGCTGGGCCTCCTGGGCGTGGGCGACGCCAGCGCTGTCTTCCGGGGCGTAATAAATTCGAAAGGCCACCTGGTCAAGGAGGTACGGCAGCCCCTCTTCAAAATCTTCGACGCGGTGAGTCTTGGCCTGCACCTTCGAGTAGGCGTCCGCGATCTCCGCATAAGGCCGGTTTGCTTCAAACGGGTGGATCAGGTAGTCCCCGATCCGGGCATACTCACCGATGCGAACCGAGAGCTTCTCTTCTGTGATCTTGAACATCGAGCTGATGACGATGCCGATGACCAGGACAGATATTCCAATGTGGACCGTATAGCCGCCGTAGCGCCGGTTGTCGCGCAGGAGCAACGCTAGAGTCGCGCTGAGAAGGCCCTGCTTCCGCAGTCGGCTCTTGGCTCGAATGTTCCTGACAAGCTCCATGCCAATGGTCGTCATGATCAAGAAGGAGAAAAAAAGGAAGTAGCCTGTAGGGTAAATCCCGCTGGAATGAAAGAGCCCCTCGACCTCTTTTCCATTGAGCGCATCGGTGAGAGGCTTGAAGCTGAAGACCTGCGCGATGCTTATCGTCTCGGGTCGGAACAAGGAGATGATCAAATAGGCTCCCGCGGTAAGAAGAACTGCAAGCATGCTTGGGACTAAAAAGTTCTTCCGTAAACTCCGCTGGCTGCTCTTGATCCAGCCGAGCCCGGGCCCGATGGCTGTCAGCAAGAGCAGGAGAGCGAGGAGTGGCGACATATAGAGGTTGAAGTCCTGCGGTTCAAAGGTCCAGGTCTCGGAAAAGTAGGCCGAGCTGAGGTTCGGAAGCCAACTCAACGCCCAGACGGAGACAGCGAGAACGACAAGGACGAGATTGTTGAAGAAAAAAGCTGCCTCCCTCGACAGCAGGGAGTCTAACCGGTGGCTTCCCTTCAGGTTGTTGAAGCGATAGAAGAGAAGGAAGAGGCCTGAGCCAATGATTCCCCACTTGAAGCAACGGAACCAATTTCCGATGGCAACATTCTCCCCAAATGAATGAACGGATGAGATCTCGCCGCTTCGGGTCATGTAGGTCGCTTCGATCGTGAGGAAAAATGCAAAGATCAACAGGAACACATTCCACCTCTTCAGCATGTCCCTTCTTTCCTGGATCATGATCGAGTGCAGGAAGGCCGTGGCTGCGCACCAGGGAAGAAAAGAGGCATTTTCAACAGGATCCCAGGCC
>DCKY01000201.1:0-21385 GCA_002320775.1 Planctomycetes bacterium UBA1662 | reverse complement strand
GGGTCCCAGGCCCAGTAGCCGCCCCACCCCAATTGGCGGTAGGCCCAGAGTCCGCCAAGGATGATTCCACAGGTCAAAAACAGCCAGGCCGCCATGGTCCACCGCCTGGTGACCCGGACCCAATACGAGCCCAGTTCGCCGGAGATCAAGGCCGCCATTCCGAAAGCAAAAGGCACGGCAAAGATGACCATGCCCAGGTAGAGGCAGGGCGGATGGATGACGAACCAGTAATTGACCAGCTGAGGATTGAGCCCTTTTCCATTGAGCAGGTTACCCTGATGGTCCAATGGAATATTGTAGGCTGAGGCGAGGTGGATCGCCTGGCGGGGCTCCATCTCATTAAAGGGATTCTCCCTGATGGCCAGGGCAACAAAGAATCCGATGATGGCGCAGAGCACAAGATAGACATAGGGCTCCATGCGACGGCCGCTTGGGTGGAGGGAGCTCCAACGATGCTGGAGCGCAGCCAGGGCGCTGACGCCTGCAAGTATCAGGGTCCAGAATAAGAGGGACCCATCCAGCCCGGCCCAGAGTCCGGCAAATTTAAAAAAGAAAGGGAGGTCCTTGTCGGAATAGCCCCAGATGTACTCATTGTTGTAGCAGCCGGCGATGAATCCCCAGACAAGCGTGCCGGAGGCTGCGAGTATAAGGATGAAGTTGATATAGAAGCCGACCCTTGCGCTCTTGATGTAGCGGCGGTCACGAGCCTGGATCCCGGCCAGGCAAAGGCCTGCGATTACAGCCAGAAGGATGACTGTCACCCAAAGCAAGGAATAGCCGAAATTCAATACGTCCATCAGGTAGGGTCCACTACTCTTTCGGTCCTTTGGGCGGTGTCAACGAACCGAACCGCGAAGGGCCACTGTTTTATTCTCATGATGTCGAGGCAAAGAAGCGCCGGTGGGCACAGGTTTGTAGGGAGCCGGTTGGCCTTCCGCCTTCCGTTGCTGGTCGATCTTTTTTAATTCTTCTTTTGGGTCGTAACGACTCGGGCAATTCGTGCTGACCTGATAGGCCTTGAAGGATCGCGTCTGCGGATCGAAGGTGCCTTTTATGCTCGCCCCAATTCCGACCCGAAAATTTTCAGGAGGGTTTCGACTGCTTTCGACACGGATGCTTTCCTCGGGCCGCTGCTCGGTAGCGTATTTGAAAACCAGGTTCGGGGACAGGGACTCGATCGCTACAATCTGCCCGTTGTCCACGACGATGTTTTCCCCGAGCTTCATTTCAGAATCAGGATCAAATAAATCCTTTAGCTCGAACCTGCGAATTCCGCTGGAAAGAACTCCCACGGTCACGAGCGTAACCGCCGAGAGGACAAAGATGGCCCCGATAACAAAAAGTCGCATTGATCCGCCCCGCTCACTGCTCTGGTAGGAAAAGAATAAATGTCTGCTTACAGTATCCACCAGAAGCAGAGTATATAGGATGCTTTTCTTTACGGCAATAGCGACGAAGGTTTACGGGCCGCCTGTCACAGGCTGCCCGCATTATTTACTGACGTATCTCGAAAGGCGGGCTCTTCTGCCATGCAGTTTGACCTGATCGTATTTGACTTGGACGGAACGCTTGTGGAGACGAGGGAAGACCTTGCGCGGAGCGTCAATTGCGCGCTTGAGGCTGAAGGGCTCCCCTGCCACCCTATTGAAACCGTTGTCCGATTTGTCGGCGATGGCGCCTTGAAGCTCGTGCAGCGTTCTGTCGGGGCGGGCTTTCCAGACGAGACCTGCCAAAGGGTCCTCGCCAGCTTTCTTGAACATTACCTGGAGCACTGCACCGACCACGCCGAGTGCTATCCCGGGGCACTTGAAGTTTTGCCGATGCTTGCCCCGGCTCGCCTCGGCGTCCTTACCAATAAACCCATTGCGCCGACGAGGAAAATCCTGAACAAGCTTGGCCTTGCCCCTTACTTCGAAGACGTGATTGGGGGAGATGGCGACCTTGGCAGGAAGCCGGATCCCGCCGCAATTCTCAGTCTCATCGAAAAATCAGCGGCCGCGCCGGAGAGAACCCTTCTTGTTGGCGATACCAGCGTGGATGTTCTTACCGCCCGCAACTGCGGGTGTCAAATAGCAGGGGTCCAGTTCGGATTCCGGCCCGGGGACTTTTTAAATTACCCGCCGGACTACCTGCTAAGCTCTCTCCTGGACCTTCCCGGGCTCTTGTAGGTGAACTTGCTGTCTCCGGGGCAGGTCGCCCCGCAAAATTAAAATGCAATAGTCACCGGGCGGCAGGATCGTTAGAATACCGGCGACTGGCGATGGCGTCAGTGCGAAGGCAAGGACTCGGAGAGATCTCACAATGGCGACAGCGGAACCCAAGAGGCGCAAAAAAAAGCCCAAAGTGCTCGCGCATATTACTGAATCCTGTACTGGATGCGCAGGCGCGCCAGTCTGTCAGACCTACTGCCCCGTGGATGAGTGCATGATTCTCGTTCAAAACCCCGGAGCGCCGGCCTTTGGCGTTATCGAAGTCGACCCCCTCAAGTGTATCGGCTGCCGAAAATGTACAACCAAGGGACCGGAGGGAACGTTTCTGGATGGCTGCCCCTGGGATGCGATCGCAATGGTCGACACCCCGGATTACGAAACCAGCCACGGAGAGCTTCCCTATTAGGCTCCCGGCCCCGCAGTTGACTGCTTGAGCAGCCATGCCTGCCCTGTGGCATTACCGGTGTAAGGATGCAGTTAGTGTCCATACGCCAAAAATCCCGTCAATGGAGCGAGGAACCGTAAAAGGCCGTATTTGGGCTGCCTGACCTCCGCTGGTATAATTGCTTTAGACGTTATCAGGTGGTATCTTTCTTTGATTACCCCCCCGTCTCCAGACTGTCTGCGCCGAGTCTCCCTCTGTGCCTCCTGGCCAAGGTTTTCGGTCGGCTTGAATGGATTTGCGGGGTGGAGAAAGTTGCCTTTGAGTCGACCAGAGATTTTCTGGTCGATACGATTTTCTTTAAGGACTTATCTTCGTGAATACTGCAAAAGACATATTTCAGCGAGCCGAGCAGGCCGCCCGAAAAGGGAATTTCGAGTATTCGATCGAGCTCTACCTTCAGGGACTTACCATCAATCCCAAGGCCGCCGACGAACGCCAAACGCTGCATCGGATCGAAGCTCAGCTGGTTGAAAGCAATGGAGGTAATCCTGCTGGCGGAGTCGGCGCCAAGCTTAAGTCAGCCGGCAAGCTCGCCAATGCAAAGAAGCTCAAGGTCCAGAAGAAGTGGGACGAGGCCATCCTGGAAATTGAGAACGCTCTCAAGATTCAGCCTCACAACACCCAGCTTCTTTTCGACCTCGCAGAGATGCTCGAGATCATCGAAGCCCCCCGGAGCGCGATCGCCATCCTTTCCGACCTGACGGACATCGACAAGACCCACGTGGAAAGCTACAGGAAACTGGGAACCCTCTGGAGGGGAGAGGGTGAGCCGAAAAAGGCGATTGAGGCGTGGGAGAAACTGAAGATGTATCGGCCGGAAGACAAGGAGGCCGGCAAGGCGATCCGGGACTTGTCCGCAGCCACGATGGTCGATGCCGTCGAAGAGAAGAAATCCGAAACCGGGGACGATTCCTTCAGGTCGATGCTCAAGAGCGAGGAGGAGTCCGCAGACCTCGAACAGAAAGCCAAGGTTCTCAGGACCGACCAGGACCGGGTTGAAGCCATACGCTTCAAGAAGGAGGACCTGCGCGCAGACCCGACCAATTCAAGGCTCTGGCGCGAGCTTGGCGCGCTCTACCAGGACCTGAGGAAGTGGAAGCATGCCAAGGCGGCGTATAAGAAGGCTCTCGAGGTGAACCCGCAGGACCTTTTCGCTATCGACAGGATCGGCACTCTCGAGGAAGCCATCCTTGACGAAGGGATCGCTGAGCTCAAAGAACAGGCAGGCAAGCTTGAAGAAGGCGGAGGATCCGAAGATGAGCTCGGCGCCGTGAAGGCGAAACTGGACGAGGCCGAGGCCAAGGCTATCGAGTTCAAGACCGGTGAATATGAACGCAAGGTCCAGGCTCACCCGACGGACTATGAGCTCAAGCTGGTCTATGGCGAATTGTTGATGCAGGGCGGGAGCCACGACCAGGCAATCGAGCAGTTCCAGAAAGCCGTCAAGGACCCCAAGTTCAAGGTCAGGGCGCAGAACAATATGGGGAAATGCTTCCAGAAGAAAAATGTACACGCTATCGCTATAGCGCAGTACCAGGAGGCTCTCAAAGGGGTAGCTGACCCGGATAGCGATATCGCCAAGGATATTCGCTACAATCTGGCCACCGCCGCCGAAGACAGCGGTGAATACGATGACGCCCTGGAGCAATACCAGGTCATTATGGCGACGGATATAGGCTTCAGGGACGTCTCAACACGTGTCGATGGCCTCATGAAAAAAAAGCAGGCTGAATAGCCCCCAAACCGGCGCTCCGCTGCACATGGATTTCCGGAAGTAATTTTTTTGTTTATGCCGGGCTCTCTTCAAAGTACTATCCGGGGCTTACACGATTTAAGACGTTTACAGGAACACCCTCATGGCAAATAGCCTTCAGGCCAAGAAGCGGATCAGGCAGAACGAAAAGAGCCGTATCCGCAACAAGAGCGCCAAAAGCGAAATTCGGACACTCACCAAGAAATTCAACGCCCTGGTCGAGAGCCAGGACAAGGCAGGCGCTGAGTCAGTGTCAAGAGAGTTGGCCTCGAGCCTCGATAAGGCCGAGAAAAACCACCTCTTCCATCGGAATAACATAGCTCGACAGAAATCAGCTATCGCCAAAGGCCTGGCAGGGATCCAGGGCTGAGCCGGCACCTCCGCCTCGAGACGTGTGACCCGCCCATCACCGGCAAGCTGGCGGGCTATCGGCTTAAAGATTGAGCTTCAGCTTTGCGGCTTCGGTCATCATGCTGGGATTCCAGGGAGGATCCCAGACGAGGTCTACATTGCACTGGGTAACCCCAACGATGTCCTTGATCTTGGATTCGACCTCTATGGGCAGAGTCCCCGCAACGGGACAAGCCGGGCTGGTCAAGGTCATCTTGACGTCTACCTTGCCTTCGCAATTCACACAGAAATTGTAAACAAGCCCCAGGTCGTAGATATCGACTGGGACCTCCGGGTCGTAAACCGATTTCAGGACCAGGCGAATGTCTTCCTCGAGCGGAGTCAACTCACGATCTTCCGGGCCGGGGAGATCATCCGAAGGGTTTTCCGCTTCTGGTGCTTCGTTGTCTTCAGGCGTCATTTTTTCACTCCGTCGAAATGGTTTTCTTGCCGTCCTTCAGGGCCGCATCCAGCGTATGCCACGCTAGGGTCGCGCATTTTACCCTGCCGGGAAATTCACAGACACCGGAGAAGGCTGCCAGCTTCCCCAATTTTTCGATCTCCTCCTGATCATGCTCTCCGGGGGCGGACGTAAGCATGGCCCCCACCATCCGGCGCAGCTCGGAAATATCCTCAACACTCTTGCCTCTGACCAGCTGGGTGAGCATGGAGGCGGAGGCCGTTGAGATGGCGCAGCCGTTCCCCTCGAAGGATGCGTCGGTGACCCGGCCGTCCTCGCAGGAGAGATAAAGATTTACCTTGTCCCCGCAAACCGGGTTGAAGCCGTTCGCCTGGTGGGTGCAGTCGTCCATAGGTCGATGGTTCCTTGGCGACTTGCCGTGGTCCAGGATCAGCTCCTGATAGAGGTCACGAAGTCCGGACATCAGGCAAATACCTCCACCGCCTTGGTAATACCATGAGTGAGAAGATCAATCTCTTCCCTGGTGTTGTAGAGAGCGAAGGAGGCCCGGACCGTAGCCTGCACCCCAAGCCGCTCGAGAACAGGCTGGGCGCAGTGATGCCCGGCCCTTACCGCCACCCCTTGCTGGTCCAGGATGGTGCCGGCATCGTGAGGATGGACGCCATCGATAATGAAGGAGAGTATCCCTGCTTTCGCCGGGGCCTGGCCGATGATCTCAACGCCATCAATCGAAGACGCGGCCGCGGTCGCGTAATCCAGAAGGTTCTTTTCGTGAGCCTCGATAGACTCGAGTCCGGCCTCCTCGATATACTCTATCGCTGCGCCCAGACCAATGGCGCCGGCAATGTCCGGGGTCCCTGCTTCAAACTTGTAGGGGATCCGATTGTATTCGGTCTTGTCGAAGGTGACGGAGAGGATCATTTCTCCGCCTCCATGATAGGGCGGCATTTCCTCCAGGAGCTGAGCCTTGCCATAGAGAGCGCCGATGCCTGTGGGGCCATACATCTTGTGGCCGGAGATTGTATAGAAATCGCACCCCAGCTTGCCAACGTCTACCTGGCTGTGTGCAGCAGCCTGCGCCCCATCCACCAGGACTGGTATCTCTTTTTCCCGGGCCATGGCTACCATTTCCCTGATGGGATTGATGGTCCCAAGGGCATTGGAGACGTGCACAAGAGATACGAATTTAGTTCGATCGCTCAGGAGATCTTGATAGGCCTGGATGTCAACAGCGCCATCATCGTCGATGGGGGCAACTTTGAGAACCGCGCCTGCCTGCTCTCTGAGTAATTGCCACGGGACTATATTGGAGTGATGTTCGAGGGTGCTGATGACAATCTCGTCCCCGGGCTCGATCCGAGGCCGCAGATAAGCCTGGGAGACCAGGTTGATTCCTTCAGTCGCCCCACGAACGAAAATGATTTCTTCGGGGCGCCCCGCGCCGAGAAAATCCATGGTCCGCACCCTTGCCCTCTCGTAGGCATCCGTAGCTTTCTGGCTGAGAGTGTGAACCCCTCGATGGATGTTGGAGTTGTACTCGCGGTAGTAATCACAAATTGAGTCGATTACCGCGGTTGGTTTTTGCGTCGTAGCCGCGTTGTCGAGATAGACAAGGGGCTTTCCGTTAACCTCCTGCGTGAGGATGGGGAAATCCTCCCGGATCCGGACAAGATCAAGGGGCCCTGCTTTATCGTCGATTCCAGGCATGACTCAGGTGGCTCCCACCGTAACGCCAGCCGGCTCGCAGTCGCCGGGTAATTTCTCGAACAACAAGGCCTCCACCCCGGCCTTCAACCCCGGATGCTCAATTCCGGATACAAGATCACTGGCAAAAGCGTAGACCAGGAGCACGCGAGCGGCTTCTTTGCCGATGCCCCTGGATCTGAGATAAAACAGGCCATCTTCATTCAGCTGCCCAACAGTCGCTCCGTGTGTGCACTTGACATCATCTGCGTAGATCTCCAGCTCAGGCTTGGAGTCCATCACTGCGGTGTCCGACAGCAGCAACGCCTGGTTGCTCTGCTTGGCATCGGTCTTCTGGGCATCCTGGGCAACGTAAATCTTCCCGTTGAAGACTCCGTGAGCCTTCTCGGCAAGGACAGCCTTGTACATCTCCCAACTGTTGCAGTTCGGCTGGGAATGAATAATTCGGGTGTGGTTGTCTACATGTTCCTCGCCGCGGCCGACGGTAAGCCCGTTCAGGGTGCACTCGACCCCCTCCCCTTCAAGAAAAGCCGCGACATCATTGCGAACAACGCCTCCGGAGAAACAGAAAGAATGGGAAGTGAAGCTGGAATGACCTGCCTGTCGAACCCCCAGATTGGAAACGTGGAACGACCCCTCTCCTTCCCTGACGAGCCTGTAATGGACAGCCCCCGCATTGTCGGCAATCTGAAAGTGGGTGAAGGGGTTGGAAAGATAGGCTGAGTCTCCGAGCCCGAGATAGTCCTCGATAAGAGTCAGGCGAGCGCCTTCTTCCAGGGACACAACGTTACGCGGATGCGTCATGAGTGACCCATCCGGGGAGTCGCTAATGTGGAGCAGGTAGAGAGGCTCCGTGATCTCCGCCCCCCTGGTCACATGGATCCAGGCTCCGCTGTGAAAAAGCGCCGAGTTGAGGTCGGCAAAGGACTCAAACCCGAAAGTCTTCCCGCTGGCTACTAATTCTTCAACCCCAGGCGAGCCGTTCTCAATCGCGGCTGAGAGAGGTTCAACCTGGATGCCTGAGCCAGCCTCCGGGAGCCTTGAGTGTTCCGCGCTGAAGACTCCATTGACGAACACGGCGAGAAAGCCGTCAGGATCACAAATGAGGAGCTCGGATAAGTCGGTGGACGTGATCTGCTGAGGCTGCGCGCCCGCCAGGGCGAATTCTCTTTTCCGAAGGCCCGCAAGATTCGTGTATTTCCATTCCTCGCTTCCGGGCAACGGCAGGCCGGCTGCGCGAAACAGCTTCATGGACTCTTCTTGATAGGAGGCCAGCCATTCGGGGCCATCAACCTTCCCCCTCTCCGCGTAAGCATCAAGGAAGGTCTGGGTGTCTGCGGCGTTGGGTGCGGTCATGGTAGGTATTCGCCGACTCCGATCACTCTCGCGAGAAAAGGGGTCAGCTGGCCGGGTTGGCGGCCTCCTCTTCAATCCAGGTGTAGCCTTTTTCCTCAAGCTCAAGAGCGAGCTCCTTGCCTCCAGACTTGATGATTCTTCCATCGTGGAGGACATGAACATAGTCGGGAACGATATATTCAAGAAGACGCTGGTAGTGGGTGATGACAATGAAACCCCTGTCCGGGCCTCGCATGGAGTTGACCCCGTCCGCCACAGCCTTCAGGGCATCAATATCCAGCCCGGAGTCGGTTTCATCGAGGACCGCAAGTGTGGGCTCCAGAACGGCCATCTGGAACACCTCATTGCGCTTCTTCTCCCCGCCCGAGAAGCCTTCGTTGACTGGGCGGTCGAGCAGCGACCTGTCAAGCTCGACGAGATCAGCCTTTTCCCGCGCAAGTTCGAGGAAGTCAAAGGCATCGAGCTCCTCCTCTCCTCTGTATTTCCGAATGGAGTTAAGGGCGGTTCTGAGGAAGTAATTATTGCCTACGCCGGGAATCTCCACCGGGTACTGGAAAGCGAGAAAGACGCCTTCGCAGGCCCGGTCTTCCGGCTCCATATCGAGGAGGTCCTTGCCTTTGTAGGCGACCGAGCCGCCCGTGACGAGATAGTCCTCGTGTCCGGCAATCACCTTCCCGAGGGTACTCTTGCCTGAGCCATTCGGGCCCATCACCGCATGGACTTCCCCAGGGTTCACCTGCAACGAGATACCTTTCAATATCTGGGTGTCCTCAACCTTCGCCTGGAGTTCTTTAATTTCTAACATTCCTGTGCTCTCACGAGTTTGATAGGTGCGCTTGATCAGTCTTTGCGGGTGCCGTTTCCGAAACTCAGCCCACGCTTCCTTCAAGGCTGATACTCAATAATTTCTGTGCTTCAACAGCAAATTCCATGGGGAGCTCCCTGAACACCTCTTTGCAGAAGCCATTCACAATCATAGAGATGGCGTCTTCGGTGGAGATCCCTCGCTGCCTCAGGTAGAAGATCTGGTCTTCGCCGATCTTTGAGGTCGAGGCTTCGTGTTCGACCTGGGCGGTGGGATTGTTGATCTCGATGTAGGGGAATGTGTGGGCGCCGCAGCGATCGCCCATGAGCATCGAGTCGCATTGGGAGAAATTCCGAGCCCCTTCAGCCCCCTTGTTGATCTTGACGAGGCCGCGATAGGAGTTCTGACCCCGCCCGGCGGAGATGCCCTTGGAGATGATGGTGCTTCGGGTGTTTTTCCCGATATGGACCATCTTGGTCCCTGTATCGGCCTGCTGATAATTTTTGGTCAGGGCGACGGAGTAAAATTCGCCAACGGAATTGTCTCCCTGGAGAATGCAGCTGGGGTATTTCCAGGTAATCGCCGAGCCCGTTTCGACCTGTGTCCAGGAGATCTTGGAATCAGATCCGCGGCAAGCGCCTCGCTTGGTCACGAAATTGTAGATCCCGCCCTTACCGTTTTCGTCGCCTGGATACCAGTTCTGTACTGTGGAGTATTTAATCTGGGCGTTATCAAGAGCGACCAACTCTACGACCGCGGCATGAAGTTGGTTTTCATCGCGCATCGGAGCGGTGCATCCTTCGAGATAGCTGACATAGGAGTCCTCGTCTGCGACGATGAGGGTCCTCTCAAATTGCCCGGTGTTGGCCGCGTTGATTCTGAAGTAGGTCGAGAGCTCCATGGGAGACCTGACCCCCTTGGGGATATAACAAAAAGAGCCATCGCTGAAGACGGCCGAATTCAATGTCGCGTAGAAGTTGTCGCTATAGGGAACCACCGAACCAAGGTATTTCTTTACAAGGTCGGGGTGCTCGCGTACCGCCTCCGAAAAGGAACAGAAGATAATACCCAGCTCTGAGAGTTTATCTTTGAAGGTCGTCGCAACAGAAACGCTGTCAAAGACCGCATCTACCGCGACGCCGGAGAGTCTCTTCTGTTCATCCAGAGAAATTCCAAGTTTGTCAAAGGTCTCAAGCAGGTCTGGATCAACTTCGTCCAGGCTCTGAAGCTCTTTTTTCGCCTTCGGGCTGGAGTAATAAACCATGGACTGAAAATCGACCTCCGGATAGTCCACCTTGGGCCACCGGGGTTCGGTCATCTTCAGCCAATGCTCATAGGCTTTCAGGCGCCACTCAAGAAGCCACTCGGGCTCCTCCTTGATCGCAGAGATCTTCTTGATGACATCTTCGTTGAGGCCGGGGGGGACTGAATCTGACTCAATATCGGTTACGAAACCGTATTTATAGTCCTGGCTGGCCAGTTCATTCAGATGGTCTGTAGGGCTTTGCATCTCTCAGGTCTTCACTTCTATCAGGCTTCCAGTTTGGCCCCGGATGAAAGATCCAGGGTGGGAATCTCAGGCGAATGGAGCTGGATCCATTCGCCCATACTTCGCTCGTTGCCGGTAAGGTCCTTCAGGGTCACCTTGTCGAGGACCCCATCCAGAATTAATTGCAATCCGGACCAGAGCGACCGCAGCGAGCATTCGTTGCTGTGGACACAAAATTTCCGATCACCCGCAAATCGATTGCAGGTCTCGGACTCATAAAGCCTCCCCCCGAGAACCTGGAGGACCTCGGCGATCGTGATTTCCTCAACAGGTCTCGATAGCTGATACCCCCCCCTGCAGCCCCGCACCCCCTCGATCAGCCCGGCCTTCGCGAGCAGGCCAAAGAGCTTTCTTACATATTGAATAGAAATTCCCTCCTGGCGGGCGACCTCGGAGACAGTAGGGTAGGTGCGGACGGTTGTTTCGGGCTCACCTGCAGCCAGCTTCTTGATGCTGGCCTCTCCCCGGGCGAGGCTGAGAATGCACCTGAGGCCGTATTCTTCCTGCGCAGAAAATTTCATAAGAGAGCCTGTTTCAGTTGAAAGTCCGAAGCTGGAAAATTTGAAAGCGAGAAATTACTACAAGATTGTAGCAGTATCCATGGGAATAAAAAAAATTTTGTCGCCTATTTTGGCGCCCATGAATTAAAACCAGTCTTAAAGGCGACTATCCCGCCTGAGACTGTGAACGAATGGTTGAATATTCATTTCCAAGCGAGGTTCCACACACGATGAAGTTCCCCAGCATTCTTTGCGTCCTGGCTCTTGTTTTCACTCTGCCTGCCGCAGGCCCCGTTTATTCCGACCCCTCCCAGCCGAAAGCTGAGCCAGTCAAGGCGCTCATGATTACCGGCGGCGGCTACCACGACTACAAGAAACAACAGCACATCATCTCCAAGGGCGTCTCGGCCCGCGTAAACGTGAAGTGGACAATCGCTTTTGAAAACCCCAGATCTGGGCTGCCGAGCATCTACAACAACCCCGACTGGGCCAAAGGCTACGACGTTATCGTTCATAACGAATGCCATGCAAGGTTCAAAGATCCCGAGGTTATCAACAAGATCGTCAAGGCCCACCTCGATAACGCTGTCGGGGTCGTCATGGTTCATTGCGCCATGCACACCTTCCGGGACACATCGACCAAGGAGTGGGACAAACTGGTCGGGGTCCAGTCTCGGCGCCATGGGCCGAAGTTCCCTATCGAGGTAGTCAACGCGAAGCCTGAGCATCCCATCATGAAGGCCTTCCCCAAGTCGTGGACCAGTCCGCAAGGCGAGCTCTATATCACCACCCCCCTGAAAGGAACCATTCCCCTGGGCATTGGCGGAAAGCCCGGCAACCCGAAGGTCAAGAAGCAGGTCTGCGTCTGGGCGAGCACCTACGGGAAAACAAAGACCTTCGGCATCACGCTGGGGCATCACAACGTGACCGTCGAGCAAAAGACCTATCTTGACCTGCTGTCCCGGGGAATCCTCTGGACCTGCGGCAAGCTTGGCGATGACGGGAAACCGAAAAAGGGCTACGCGGCCTTAACCAAGTAGCCCCGCTCGAAAGAAATTCATCTCCGAGAACCAAGGACCCGCAATTGGTCACCCAGCAACCTGGGCTATCCCTGAGGAAATGTCCACGCCTTGAGGCGGGATCGCCGGAGGTCATCATCTACACAGACGGAGGCTGTCGGCCCAACCCCGGGCCGGGCGGCTGGGCAGCAATACTCTGGGCCAGCGGAATGGAATTGGAGCTTGGAGGCGGAGCCCCCGACACAACCAACAATCGCATGGAAATGACCGCCGCCCTGGCCGGGCTGAACGCCCTCACTGGTCCCACGAAAGTCACGGTCGTTACGGACAGTGAATATGTATTCAATGGAATGACGAATTGGATCACCAAGTGGTCCGGGCTGGGCTTCTCGAAGAAAAAAGGCACCCTCCTGAATCCAGGCCTCTGGAAGGCTCTTGCAGAGGCCTCTCTTGCCCATCAGGCCAGCTGGGCCTGGACCCGGGGGCATTCGGGCGTTCAGCTCAATGAGCGCTGTGACGTGCTCGCCTCGGCAATGATCGATGCTCGTCATTCAGACCCGGTAGCGCCAACTCACGAGGCCAGGACGGCAAGAGATGCCAGCCTTCCAGCCATCGACGCCACCGAGACAGCCGAAATCTGGCTGCCGGACTGAGGGTTCGCAAACGGCTACTGCTTGAAGAATCCCGCCCCGGCCTGGGTTCTCCTGAAGCGGTAATAGACCTCGAGGGTCATAGCTCCGAGGGCCGTGGTGTACACCCGGCCTCCTCGCTTGGAGTAGTTGATGATCGGATCCCAGCTGCCATCCTGGCAACCCCCCGATTTCTGGCTGGCGAGAAGGGCGGACTGCATTTTCGGATTCCAGTTCCTCCATGCGGTCCCTCCATACTGAAACAGTGCGTAGGTCGCGTAGTACCAGTAATAAAAGGGCGACTGGGGGTTTTTCTTTTTCCACTCCGGCGGCTGCTTGGCAATCTGGTCAACGCCGAGGCGGATATTGCCGGCGATTCGCTTTTCTCCGGCAAGCAAGCGGCAGAGGACTCCGACTGAGGTCATGCAGGGTACGGGCTGATGCTCCTTGCCCCGAGTATGGTAGCCGGTGATTCCGTATTCGTTGGTGAGCTCCCGGAAATAAGCGATCGAGTCCCGGAAGGCTTCTTCATAAAGGGACTTTTCAATCCCAAGCCGGCTGATCTTTCCAGTCTTCAGCGCGAGGATCATCCAGCCCGTAACGGAAACGTCATTGTCATTGTCCCTGTAGCCATACCGCCAGGCCTTCCCAGGGTTCCTGGACCTCAGGATGTATTCCATGGCGGCCTTGACTGGCCGCTTCAGAGACAGGACATCTCCGGAGAGGATCAGCAGTTCCCCCATGGCCATCGTGGCTATTGAATGGAGGTACATGGATTTGTGACCATCTCGATTACCGAAGCGCCCCATCTTGGTCGGCCCACCGCCGTTTGTCTGGGTGGAGATAAGGTACTTGGTCGCCTTCTTGAGGCAGGTTCTGAATTTGGGGACATCGGAATAGAGGTGGCTGTGCCCCGCACCGGTGAAGGCCAGCACCGCGAGCCCGGTGAGCCCGATGGCCTGGTCTTTGTCGTTTGCGGCGCCGCTTCGGCAGCCGCCATCCTTGCATTGCTGAATAAAGCCGTGACCACGCCAGCTTCCATCCGGATGCTGGTGGCGATAGAGCCACTCAAGGGCAGCCCTCACGGCGCTCTCCGTCGCCTCGCTCCCCCCCTCGCGAATCAAGGCGCCCTTCCCGGTTCTTTCTCCGTAGGCTCCGGCGGCCCCTCCGCCAACGCCGATGGCATCGTTGATGAAGGTCGCCTGCATGTTGACGTTACTCTGATTCAGCAGGTCGGTGCCTTTAGGGATATCAACTGTAGGCTCTTCGATCTTCCGCTTGACGACAGGAATGTCGGGAATGATGGGCTTGGGTATTTCAATTTTCCGCTCCATAGCCTTCTTCTTGGTCGGATCGTACGGGATGGGTGGAGGAGCGGCCCTCATGGAAACCGGCGGGGCTGCTTTTCTCTCCTCTCGCTGAGAAATGACCATGCCAACCAGGATGAATAACAGGACAACATGCAGGACGGCGGAAACCGCCCAATAGGGCATCTCGGTCAGAAACGCGGGGCGGGCGAAGATCTCTTCACCTTCCTCGATGTCTTCGGCGCCGGCGAGCTCCTCCAGCGACTGCCCTTGGTAGGACGCTCCGGGGTCCTGGTACCCGGGCGGATAGCCGCCCGGCTCGCCAGGCGCCCCGCTCTGCTGTTGCTTGAGCTGGTCCTGAAGAGCCGCTAATTGGGCCAGTGCGGCTTGATGCTCCTCCTCTGAGACAGGCTGAGAGGCCTGGCCCTCTTCTGGGGTCTCATCGTTTGGTTTTTCGTCAGACATGCTGAAGGCCCGAAAAAAAAAGGAACAAAATTAAAACTCCCCCACCGTATCCATGATAAACCCCGCCATGGCTCAGCCGGGGAAAAAAATAGCCTTAACATGCGTTTGGCGAGCGACTTATCGAGCCAAATGCGCTGACATCCCTTCAAAAAGCAGGCGGAGACTGGCTTCCAGCCGCCCGCTCCATACCGTAAGGCTGGTTTTTCCGATACCTGGGGATTCATTGAAGAACCCGACAAAGAGACGGATGACCTCAAATTTAGGCAGAAACGGCTCAATAAGCGAATCCCATCATGATACTTTCTTTGATTGGAGGCTGAAAATTAGCCGGACCTATTCCCGTTTAACTTCACAGGAGGCTCCCTTGGCCAGACCATCCAGACGCAAGTTTCTTGGCGCCGCGGCGGCCTGCGCGGCCGCTCCGCTCGGGCTGCCTGGCAAGCAAGCCGCCGGCGGCACAGAAGACAACTCCAGCATTGGGAAAACACCCCACACCCGTTTTGCCGTGAACATTGAGATGTGGTTTACGAAACTTCCATTCCTGAAGCGGATTGAGGCGGCAGCTGCATTGGGGTTTCCAGCCGTAGAATTCTGGCCTCTCCAGGGAAAGGACCTGGGAGCTATCGCCGAAAAAACCCGCGAACTGAAAATCGAGGTCGCCCAATTTACCGCCTGGGGCTTCAAGCCCGGCCTTAATAATCCGAAGAACCACAAGGCCTTCGTGGAGGCTGTTGAGGCATCCTGCAAGGCGGCGAAGAAGCTGCGCTGCGGTCTCATGACGGTTGTTGGAGGAGATGACCAGCCCGGCATGAGCCAGGAGCAGATGCACGCCAACATCATTGCCGGACTCAAGCTTGCCGCCCCGATCGCCGAAAGCCACGAGATCGTCATGATCCTCGAGCCGATGAATATCAGGGTCGATCACAAAGGACACTCACTTTACGGCAGCCCGCCGGCAATTCGCATCTGCGAGGAGGTGGATTCGCCAAGCGTCAAGATCAACTGGGACCTCTACCATATGCAGATAACCGAAGGTGACCTCTGCGGCAGGATGAAGGACGGCTGGAAACAGATCGGCTACTTCCAGCTTGCAGATCATCCCGGCCGGCACGAACCCGGGACCGGCGAGATCCATTACAACCGCGTTCTCAAGGCGGCCCACGATCTCGGCTACCGAGGTCTTGTAGGGCTTGAGTGCCGCCCCAGGGACGGGGAACTCCAGGCCGCAAAGCGAGTGGCCGCCGCGGATGTCTGGTAAGGACCTGCCCTGATGCCTGACGAATCATCTCCACCCGCCGCGGTCATTCTCCGGCCCGAAGACAACATCGCCGTTGCCTGTAGGGACATTCGTCCTGGCGAACGAATCCCGGCGCTGGATGGGGAGATAGAAGCGTCCGCAAAAATCCCACTGGGGCACAAGGTCGCCATCTGCGATGTTTCCGCAGGGTCTGAAATAAGAAAATACGGCCAGGTCATCGGATTCGCTTCCGGGGCCATCCTGGCGGGAAGCCATGTTCATGTTCACAATTGCGATGCTGACGCATTCCAACGCGATTACGCCTTCGCAACCGAGTCCCCCTCCCTCAAGGACCCTGGCCCAGAGCGCACCTTCAAGGGATACCTGCGCCGAGATGGAAGGGTCGGGACCCGAAATTATCTTGCTGTCATCAGCACGGTCAATTGCTCGGCTTCAACCAGCAAGTATATTTGCAGAGAGATCGCGCCTGAGCTCCTTGAAGAATATCCCAATGTAGATGGGATCCTGCCCTTGACCCACAAGGGCGGTTGCGGCATGCAGGAAGACGGGCCGGACCATGAGCAGCTCAACAGGGTCCTCTCCGGCTTTGCCAGCCATCCTAACATTGGGGCCTATTTACTGGTGGGCCTTGGCTGTGAGGTCGGCCAGGCCTCGCACTTGATTCGAAATACCCGGCTGGTCCAGGTTGACGGGCTTTCGTCCGCAGAGCCCTCCGGAAGTGGAGGGCAGCCTCCAACGATCACCATCCAGGACGAAGGTGGAGTCTCGGCTACAATCAAGGCGGGAGCCCGGGCGGTGCTTGAGCTTCTTCCGCAATTGAATGAAATCCGGAGGACGGAACAGCCCGTTTCAAGCTTGATGCTCGGCACCCAATGCGGGGGCTCCGATGGCAACAGCGGGATAACAGCCAATCCCGCCCTGGGGGGCGCTTCCGATCGGCTCGTCTCCCATGGAGGGACTGTCATTCTCGGAGAAACTCCTGAAATATATGGGGCTGAGCATCTCCTCACACGAAGGGCCGCGAGCAAGGAGATCGGAGAAAAACTTGTTGAACGAATCAAGTGGTGGGAATGGTACTCAAGTACCCTTGGGGCTGAACTGAACAACAATCCATCGCCCGGAAATAAAGCCGGCGGCCTGACCACCATCTATGAAAAGTCACTTGGAGCCATAGCCAAGGGAGGCGGCAGTCCCCTGAATGGTGTCTACGGCTACGCAGAGGCGGTCAGCGCCAGCGGACTGGTCGTGATGGACACCCCGGGCTACGACCCTGTCTCCTTGACCGGGATCGTGGCAGGCGGTGCCAACATCTGCATCTTTACAACCGGGCGCGGCTCCGTCTACGGGTGCAAGCCCGTTCCCTGCATCAAGATCGCCACCAACACGCCCATGTACCTGAAGATGCAGGAGGACATGGACATCGATGCCGGCTGCGTGCTGGGCGGGACGCCAATTGACACCCTGTCCGATGGCATTTTTGAAGAACTGATCGCGGTCGCCAGCGGAAAACAGACCGCCAGCGAGAAGCACGGGTTTGGCGAAGAAGAGTTCGCGCCGTGGTCGATCGGTCCCGTCCTCTGAATCTCTACCCCGGTTCAATAAATTGTCGAAGCGAACATTTCAGTCATTTGTAAAGAAGACCCCGCTTTACCTGGCCCTCCTTGGGGCCATCGCGCTTCTCCTCATATGGATACCCTCCTGGGGCGACCGGCAATATCAATACATTGCCACCGCGGCGGTCGTTCTTGTCACAGGGCTTCTTGCTATCGCCTTCACTCTTTTTCTGTCCGGCTATTCCCGGAAATCCAGGCTTGCCGTCTTCATCATCTCCAGCCTGGCCGTGGGCGGCCTGGCGGGGCTCTTCCGTATAGACGAAGTCACGGGAGACCTGGTTCCCGTGCTGGTTTTTCGCTGGCAGGGGAAGGCAGACGAAGCTCTCCCCCTTCTCTCCCCGTCCGTCCGGCCGCTCCCTGAAGCCGTGACTTCGCCGGCCGCTCCCGACGGCCCAGCCGGGTCCGAGGGCTATGGTCAATTCCTCGGACCCAACAGGAACGCCACGATCGATGAGGGTGGGATCAATTGGGATTGGGCCAGGTCGCCTCCGGTCGAGCTGTGGCGCAGGCCGGTCGGTGCCGGCTGGTCTGCTTTTTCCGTTTCGGGGGACCGCGCTATAACCCAGGAACAACGCGGGCCGAACGAACTGGTTGTGTGTTACTGGCTCTCCTCGGGCGAGGTTGCCTGGTCTCACGCTGACCCCGCGCGTTTCCAGGAGGTGCTGGGAGGTATCGGGCCGCGAGCCACCCCGACCATCGCCGGGGACCGGGTCTTCACTCTTGGAGCGACAGGAATACTGAATTGTCTTTCACTCGCCAGCGGCTCACCTGTCTGGTCAGTTAACATCCTCAGGAAGACCGGCTGCCCCAACCAGGGCTGGGGAAAAAGCAGCTCGCCGCTGGTTTACGATGGCCTGGTTATCGTTGCCGCCGGGGGCAACGGCAGCGGCGAAGGGGATTGCCCGGGAATGGTCGCCTATCAGGAACAGTCGGGAGAAGAGGTGTGGAGATCGGCCCCTGCAGAACCAGGCTACTGCTCGCCTTCTGTGGCCCAACTCGCGGGTCGCCCGCAGCTTCTCATTCTGAACCTCGCATCTGTTTCTTCACACGACCCCGCCACGGGAGAAACCTTGTGGTCGCATCCCTGGCAAGGAACCCAGCCCAAGGTGACCCAGCCAGTGCCCGTTGGAGAGAACCGGGTCCTGCTCTCCAGCGGTTACGGGGTTGGGGCTGAGCTCTTGGCTATCACCGAAGGGGCAGATGGAAGGCTTGAGCCCCAATCCCTCTGGAAAAATCGAAACCTGAAGTCAAAATTCTCCAACATCGTCGTTTACCAGGGAGCTGCTTACGGGCTGGATGACGGGATCATGGCCTGCATTGACCTCGCCAACGGGAAGAGACACTGGAAGGGCGGGCGGTACGGGCATGGGCAACTTCTCCTTAACGGCGACAAGATTTTTGTACTTGCCGAAGCTGGAGATGGCGTGGTCGTCCAGGCCACAACAGCCGGCCATACGGAGCTCTCCAGGCACAAGCTGCTGGATGGAAAGACCTGGAACCATCCTTCGCTGCCGACCCCCTACCTGCTGGTAAGAAACGCGACTGAGGCCGCCTGCTATCGGCTGAAGAGAGACTAGCGGTGCTCACCTACGTATTGAGTCAGTTCATGGTCAGGAAGGGGAGGACCCTGATGTGTCTTCTCGGCGTGGCTGTCAGCGTCGCCATGATCGTTTCCATACTTTCCATCTCCCGCGGAATGCGCAACAGCCTCAACAGCTACATGAAGGAGAGCGGGGCGAGCCTTGTTGTTTTCGACAGGTCCGCCGCCGACCTCGCCTTCAGCAAGGTGACGGCGGAAGAGGTCGACAAGCTCCGGACGATCACGGGTGTCGAAGAGGTCTCCCGGGCCAACTTCACAATGATCATGGGGCCCCGCCTTGGCGACAATGCCCCGGCAGGCGCAGGCCTTGGAATTATTCCCGTTTTCGGCCGGTTCTATTCTGAAAGGATGATCCGGAAATATGAAAGCAAGCTGATAGCCGGACGCCTTCCAACTAAGCGAAGCGAGCTCCTTATCGGGGACCTGGCCGCCAAAAAGCTGAAGGTCAAGGTCGGTGATCAATTTCCGTTTTTCAGAGAGGAGCTGCTGGGGATCCCGCAATATGAAGTTGCGGGAATATTTGAAACCGATCTCAGCTGGGAAAACCTCGGGGTGGTAGCTCACGCCGAGGTTATTCAGCAGAAAACCGGCCCCGACTTCGCCCTGGTCTTTGTCTACACAGCCCCGGAGGACACGGCCCGGGTTCGCGAGGAGGTTGAAAGTAAAATGCCTCGACTGATTGCGCGGCGCTCCAGTGAGTTCACAGATCGGTTCAACGAGCAGCTCGCCTACATCGACGAATTCATCTTCCTGCTTTCCATCATCGCCGGAATCGTCGGGGTCCTTGGTGTCCTCAACACCATGATGATGAGCGTGTCGGAAAGAACGCGTGAGCTTGGCACGCTGCGGGCGCTGGGCTGGACAGGGCGGAGAGTTCTTGGGGTCATCGTGATCGAGGGGAGCTTCATTTCGATAGCGGGCGGACTGCTCGGAATAGGTTTCGGCTACCTGGGTACAGAGCTTCTCCTGGCCTTCTTCTCGCGCGGATACCTGGTCGCTTCCTATCTACCCCAAACGTTCCTGCATGGATTCCTTCTCGCCCTGATAGTCGGGTTGCTGGGCTCACTCTACCCTGCAATGAAGGCTTCAGCTCTTCAGCCCGCGGAGGCTCTGCGCTATGAATGACCCCCTGGTGAGAGTCAGCAAGGCGAAAAAAACCTTCGAAGGAGGGCTTGTTACCGCCCTCGACGAGGTCAGCCTGGAGATTGAAGCCGGATCTTTCGTCGCGATAACTGGTCCATCCGGGTCTGGGAAAACAACTCTTCTCAACATCGTAGGGGCGATGGATGTTCCCGACTCAGGAGAGGTCTTCATCGATGGAGAGCTTGTAGCCTCCGGCAAAGAGCTTGATTCCATCCGGGCCCGAAAGATCGGCTTTGTCTTCCAGATGCACAACCTGATACCGGTGCTCACCGCACGCCAGAACGTCGAGATCCCGATGCTTCCCCGCCCGCTCACATCAGCCGAACGAAGGACAAGGGCCCTTCAATTGCTGGACGAGGTCAAGCTCGAGAAACGCGCCGAATCAAGCGTGCTGGGGCTCTCCGGCGGTGAGCGCCAGAGAGTAGCCATCGCCAGGGCGCTGATGAACGACCCGGAGCTTGTTTTCTGTGATGAGCCCACCGGCAACCTCGACACCTCCACCGGCGACCTCATCCACGACCTGATCCTCGAGCTCAACCGGGAGCTCGGAACCGGCTTCATCCTCGTCACCCACGACCAGGGCCTCGCCAGCCTCGCCACCAGGATCCTCACCATGCGAGATGGCCGCTTCGAGGACGAACAAGCACCCGCCTAGCGGCCGATAAGGAAGCATTTATTGCCCGGGTAGCGGGCCG
This sequence comes from Planctomycetes bacterium UBA1662, assembly GCA_002320775.1. GTDB lineage: Bacteria > Planctomycetota > UBA8108 > UBA8108 > UBA8108 > UBA8108. The sequence continues at coordinate 523 of DCKY01000201.1, read as the reverse complement.
GGATCTTTTGCACCTGTGGTGACTTGGGGTATACTCATCGCTTCCAGATCATTTAAACAGAGCGATCCAGGTGGCGTCTCTTCTCCAAGGGGCAGGCAGCCACCCCCCCCCCGATATCCAGGTAGTGTTATGACAATCCTTCGAGTCAAGTCCGGCTCCGAAAAGGGCAAGACCTACGAAATCAGCGGTGACAAGATGGTCATCGGCCGTGAGGACAACTGCGAGATCCAGGTCCCGGACCAGGGAATCTCCAGGAAGCATTCGGAGATCTTTCGTATCGGAGAGATGTTCTTCATCCGGGACCTCGAGAGCCGCAACCATACCTACGTGAATGAAAAAGAGATCGACGAGGAGCTCCTGCGCATCGGCGACCGGATCCAGATCGGCAATACAACCCTCGTCTTCGAGGACTACAGGTCCCAGATGCGTGATTCCAGCCGGATCATTTCGCGGGCTCCTGCAGAAGAGGAAGGGACCGCCTTTGATCCCACCTCTACAATCTCGCTGAAGCTGCCGGAGTACT
>DCKY01000255.1:12899-38067 GCA_002320775.1 Planctomycetes bacterium UBA1662 | reverse complement strand
CAGTCGGCTGTCCTGGTGACCGCCTACCTGAAGGTCTGGTCGAGAAACGAGGACGATTCATGAACTTTCACATCATGAAGCTCCCGAACCTGCTTGCGGCCACCGACCCCGAAGGGTTCCAGGACGCGGCGCTCTTCATGCTCGGCCTCTATCTCTGCCTGCTCCTGGTCCTCGGCGCCCTGGGCTTCATAAAAAGTCGCAACACCGAAGAGGACTACTACCTCGCCGGCAGAAACCAGGGCTGGATCGTCTCCGCCCTGACCATCATGGCCACCTTCTTCAGCAGCTTCGCCTTCCTGGGCCAGCCCGGCCTGGTCTACAAAGAGGGGGCGGCCTTCGCCCTCTTCGCCCTCAATGTTCCTGTGGCCGCCATGGTTGTCTATATCGTGGGGCGCAGGGTTTCCGCCACCGGTCGTCTCAAGGGCTACGTCACCCCCGCGGACATGATCTGCGGCCACTATGGGAACTCGGCTTTCCTGCGAATCCTGGTCGCCCTGGTCGGCTTTCTCTACGCGGTGCCCTATGTCGTCATCCAGCTGGACGCGGGAGGCCTCGTCTCAAAAACAACCTTCCCGCAGTACGAAAACGCCTTTCTCTACGGCACCTATGCGCTTGCCGCGGTGACAGTGATCTACATCATGATCGGCGGCATGCGCAGCGTCGCCTGGACGGATGTCATCCAGGGCACGCTGCTCATCGGCGGCATGCTGCTGGCTGGAATCGCTGCCATCGTGGCGCTTGGAGGAATCAGCGACTTTTTCGACAAGGTCAACAAGCTGCCCGCGGAGATGCTCTCACTCCCGGGACGGAGCGGGGGCTGGCCCGCCACCAAGATGATGACCGTCTGCTTCTTCGCCGCGGTAGGGTCGATGATCCAGCCCGCGCAGTGGATGCGCTACTACGCCGCCCGATCGAAAAAGGACCTCAGGCGAAGCGCCCTCCTGCTTGGAATCGTGCTCGCGGGTTGTTCTCTCTTTGGCGTCATGCTGATCGGGCTTGGAGGCGAGGTGCTCTACCCGGCTGTTACCGGGGGCGACTCCCTCGAGCCCCACCCGGCGGTCGGAAGCTCTTTCGACCAGATCCTGGTGGTCGTTCTGAAGAACCAGGTGCCGGAGGTTCTTGGCGGCGGAATCGGTGTCGCCCTGGCGGCCCTGGTCTGCGTAGCGATCATGGCCGCATCGATGAGCACCGCCGACTCGAACCTCCACGCCATGAGCGCCGTCTTCACCCGGGACATCTACGCCAGGATCCTGCGACCCTCCTCTTCGGACTCGGAGAGAACCTGGATGGGCCGCCTCGTGATCCTGGCCGCGACCGGGGTCGCGGTCATCCTGATCCGGTACAAGGAGGGCAACCCGGACTTTGAGCCGATCAAGCTGATCGCCGAGATGGGCCTGCTGGCGATCGCCTTCTCCACCCAGCTGCTGCCCATGACCATCGACATGCTCTTCCTGAAGAGAGGAAACCTCGCTGGAGCGCTCAGCGGACTGCTGGCTGGACTCGGCGTCGTGTTTTTCTTTACGCCGTTCTTCTCGATCTTCGTCAAGGGAACCGCCGAAGGCGATGCCGCCATCTCTTTCATCAAAGATATCAGCCGGAGTGTCGACACCGGAGCCTTCGCCCTGCTGGCGAACGTAGCCGTCTTCGCCCTGGTCAGCCTCTTCACCACCAGCTCGGCTGAAACAGGATCAAAACAGGCATGAGCAAGAAGAGCGCCCAGGACTGGCTCGATGCCTACGGCGCGAGCCACCAGGATGGACTGAACAAGCTCATCCACTGGATCTGCGTGCCGGCGATCATGTTCAGCCTCATGGGCCTGCTGGTTTCCGTCCCCTCGGGTTTTCTCTCCGCGCCGCTGCCTGGCGCCCTGGCTCCATGGGCCAACTGGGCGACCATCTTTATCCTCGCGGCCCTGGTGTTCTACCTGCGGCTTTCACTGCCGCTGGCGCTGGGCTTCATCCCGATCGGCGGCGCGCTGCTGTGGGGCAACGTCGCCCTCAAGACCGCCGAGCAGGGAGGCGGCCCCCCGCTGGTCTACATCTCGCTGGCGATCTTCGTGCTCGCCTGGGTCGGTCAGTTCATCGGCCACAAGATCGAAGGAGAGAAGCCTTCTTTCTTCGAGGACCTCCAGTTCCTGCTCATCGGGCCGGCCTGGCTGCTGGGGGCGATCTACCGCAAGCTCGGCATCCGCTACTGAGGCGGCTCAATCCGCCGCCGAAGGAGGGCTCAGCCTCAGTGTGTAAACCGCGGCGGCATCGACCGCGGCATCGGACCAGGCCATTGGAAGGCCCTCGCCCCGGAGCCAGAAAGGAATATGGTCATCGTAATGCGTTGAGAGAGGATTGCCGGACTGGCCGCCGGGAAGCACGAAGCTGGAGTTTTCCCATTCACCGATATCGACAATCATTCGAAGCGAAGGAATGAAACGCGGGGAGGCCTCCGGCTTGAGAGGGTCGACCCCGGCCTGCAGAACGGTATTGGTGTCGCCGCCGAGAGGATAGGGGCCCCGGTTGAAAATCGACGCGAGGAGCCTGCTCTTCTCTCCCACCGGATGCGGCAGGACCAGGGGGCTCAGATTTCCCCAGGCCCAGCTCCCGGGATCCGCCCCGCATCTCTGCTGAATTCCATCGACAGCTTCCAGAGCGGCGGAAACGATCTCCTCGTCCCAGGTCCCTTCAAACCAGCCTTCCGGACGCTCACGCAGCAGCTCGATGAGGTGCGACATCCTGCGCACAACCATCACCCCATTGGGGGTGATGCCGGTGAAGCCCCTGCCAAGAACGAAATCCGCGGAGCGGGGAGCCCGGGCCTGCGCCACGCGGCGGCAGAGCGCCGAAACCAGGAACTCGAAGACCGAGGCGGCGGCAGAGTCGACCGTCATCTTTCCGTCCCAGTCTCCCAGCAAGCTGGCGGCGACCTCAAGGCGGGAATCACCCGCCAGCGCCGCGAGGATCGGCTCCTTCAGCTCACGCCAGGGCAGCGAATCGACATCTCCCTGGAGCGCGGCTGTGGAGGCGGGATCCCAGTCTGTGCGAGAGGCCAGGACCTCGCGAATCCGGCGGTGGCGGTAGGAATCAATAAAATCCACTCCCAGCGGGGCTCCCTCGGAGACCGGCCTGGGAAAATTGTTCGCGGTGGCGATGAAGCCCTCGCTGGAACCATCGAGGAAGGGCATGTCCTCATGAGGAACCCTGCCCTCCCGCCAGCCAGCCCCCTCAGCCCAGGCGGGCAGGGGGAAGGTGCCGTTGCCGGCGCCTCGCCTTGGAGCATTTCCCGCCAGCTGCCAGCCGATTCCGCCGGTTGAGTCCCCCCAGACAACGTTGAGAGAGAGCGCCGGCCAGTCGCGGAAGCATTTACGGAATTCCGGAAAGGTCTTCGCCTTGTGAACCAGCAGGGTCCCGCCAATCGGCTCCGGGTCAAGCCAGACCGCGCGCAGAGAGATCGCCCGGCTCCCTCCCTCGATCGCCGGAGAGATGAGCGGCCCCCTCGGAGTCACCAGGACCTTCTCCGTGACCGCCTCGCCGCCCTTGACCTCGATGATTTCTTCGCGAACCTCGCAGGCCTCGAAGCCGGCGCTCGAGCGAACACTCACACCATCGGAGCCGAGCTCCTCGATAAAGAGATCGGTGTTGTCGATCAGCCCCGCGGTCACACCCCACGCGCCGTGACCATTGTGTCCGACGCTGACTCCGGGCGTACCGACGAGGGAAGCTCCCGCCACGGACCAGTCCGGAGTCCTGATGTGCAGGAGGTACCAGGGCGCGGGCAGCGCGGGAGGAAGATGAGGATCATTCGCCAGGAGCGGACGACCACTCGCGGTTCTGTCTCCGGACAGGACCCAGTTGTTCGAGGCGCCTCCAGGGGTCGCGTATCTGGAAAAAATTTCAAGGTCCGCCTCCAGCATCTCGAGGGCCGCCCCGGCCGACTCACCCGGAGGCACGGTCGAGCTCTGCGCATTCGAAGCGACCAGGGGATCAAGCGCCAGCAGCGCCTCCATTCCATCCAGGTCGGCGATACGAAGCCGCGCAAGCTCCTGGTCCCAGTTGGCCGCGAGCAGGAACGAAAGCAGAGAGAGGATCGCGCTGGTGTCGAGGGCCGTAAATTCCGTAGGGGTGGCTCCCAGCAAGGTGAACTCGTGAGCCTTGCGGGCCCCCCCGGCGGCGCGCCCGCAGTTGACTCCCCTGGCAAACGCCTCGACCGGCTGCAGGAAGGAATCCTCCTGCAGCTCGAGACGTTTTCTTGCCGCCTCGTAGAAGCCGATCCGGCGGCAGAGCTGGTCCACAGGCAGGGCCTCGGCGCCAACCAGGGCGGCCAGGGTGCCTCTGCCCAGACGCTGCAGCGTCTCCAGCTGAAAGGACCGGTCCTGCCCCTGGCAGAAGCCCGCGGCGAACCAGGCATCGACATCGTTGGCGGCCCGAATATGCGGGACTCCCCAGCGGTCCCGAATGATCTCAATCTCTTCGAGCGGACCATCGAGGTGAAGCCGACCCTCGGTCTGAGGCAACCTGCGGCCCAACGCCAGCCGGAAGAGCGTTCGCAAGACACTCATCAAACGAACTCCGCGCTCGAGATCCGCGCCTCGATATAAAAACCGGGACCGTAACGCATCGATTCAGCCCTCCGTGAAAACCAACTCATTCTAAAAGTAACGAAACCGCCAAACGGCACCTCGATTGGATGTCAGGGCGCTATCCCGGGTTTTCGGAAAAATATCGTTCGAGAATCTCCTCCGGACTCTTCCAGCCGGTTTCGTCCTGGATCTCTCTGCACCTATCGAGAACCTCGCCAAAACCCGGTCCGGGATCCAGGCCGCGGTCGATGAGATGCCGCCCAAGCACCACGTCAGGTTCGCCAGCGTCCTCGAGCTCGAGAAGCTCCACCTGGCGCAGAAACTCAGTACCAGCGGGAAATTCCCGGGCCAGGGCGTCTGCCGTGCCGCGGCCGAAATGATCCGCCTGGGCCAGTCGAAAGAGGACCCTCGCGTTCATCCCTCCCGCATCGAGTCTCCTGGCGAGGCGACGGTAAGCCCTCGCAGAGGCGTTCTGGCTGGTAAAATTCGCCGGTGCCAGGTGATCCTGCACCAGGACCTCAACAGCGGCAACCAGCGCCGACGATGCCATGAGCCTGCCCAGGAATTCCCTGGTGGGCTCCATGCCCTCGCGCTCATGGTTTGGAGAACGGATCCGTCCATCCACCTCAACGGTGGTCGCCGGCTTGCCGAGGTCGTGACAGAGCGCCGAGAACATCACGATAAGGTCTTCTTCTTCCGAACCCGCGCCAAGTCTCGCCGCCGCCGCCTCATCAACGACCATCAGCGTGTGCTCCCAGACCGTTCCCTCGGGATGCCACTGGGCATCCTGGGGAACGCCTACCATGCTCTCGAGCTCGGGAAAAAATCGCAGCAGGCCTGTGGTGCGAAGAACCTCCAGCCCGACAGATGGCTTCTCGCCTTTCAAAAGAAGCTTCCTGAACTCCTCGAGCAGGCGCTCGCCCGGCAGTTCGGCCAGGTCCAGCGCGGCGCAGAGCCGGACCAGCTCGTCATCAGGCCGCAATCCGGGAAAACGGGCGGCAAACTGGGCTACCCGCAGCCCGCGAAGCGGATCTTCAGAAAAATGCCCGGCATCGGTCGCCCGCATGACACCCGCCTCGATGTCAGCCTGCCCTCCGTGAGGATCCTCGAGGTGACCGCCCGGAATCTCGAGCGCCATGCTGTTCATGGTCAGGTCTCTGCGACGAGCCGCTTCTTTGAAATCGAGCTCCGGATCGAGCTCGACCTGGAAGCCGCGATGTCCCTGACCCACCTTATTGTCCCGGCGTGGAAGAGAAAAAGAGCAGGCTGGAACCGGGCCCGGAAACAGGCCCTTGACCATGAAAACCCCGAAAGAACGACCGACGCTGATCACCTCACCGAAAACCGCAAGGACCTCTTCCAGCCTCGCGAGCTCGAGACCGTAGACCTCGACATCGTAATCATCCACCTCCCCTGGGGCCTCCGTCCCGGCCCTCGGGAGCCCGCCGAGAAGATGGTCGCGTACCGTCCCGCCCACCAGGAGGGACCTGCCGCCTGCCAGGGAGATCGCATCGGCTACCGCCAGCAGCTCAGGAGGAATATCAATCGGCTTCATGTCACCGATCGTACAGGAAAAAAAAACCCAGACCACCCTCTCAGGGGAACGACAAGCGGTTCTTCGACTGAGGGCCTCTTCATGGTAATCTGAGGCCGTCAAGATTCGGCTCCAGTCCGCCAATAACCGCCATGAATCCACGAACCCTATTTTTGCTGACAGCCACAGCCTGCGCTCCCTGCCTGAACTGCGGAGCCGAGGACTGGCCTACCTACCAGCATGACAGCGCCCGCTCGGCGACCACGAGTGAAAAGCTCGGCTCCAAGCTGACCGAAGCCTGGGTCTACCGTCCAAGGAGACCACCTCATATGGCCTGGCCGGGAGCGGCGAAATGGGACGGTTGGGCCAAGATCTACGGCCTGAAGGATCGGATGATCTTCGACCGGGTCTTCCACGTCGCGGTGGTCGGTGATTCGGTTTACTTCGGATCATCCTCTGAAGACAAGATCATCTGCCTGGAGGCCGCCACTGGTAAGACACGCTGGAAATACTACACCGAGGGGCCGGTTCGCCTGGCGCCGACGGTAGCCGGGGGCAAACTCTACGCCGGCAGCGATGATGGCCTCGTCTATTGTCTCAATGCCGCGGATGGCGAGCTCAACTGGAAATACCGGCCGGGGCCGGGCAATCGCCGAATACCCGGGAACGAACGCATGGTCTCCATGTGGCCCGTTCGAACCAGCGTGCTGGTGAAAAACGGCATCGCCTTTTGCGGCGCCGGCGTCTTCCCCTGGGAGGGCGTCTACCTGTGCGCCCTCGATTCCGGAACCGGGAAAGAGCTCTGGAAGACCGGCATGAAAAACCTCCCCGCACAGGGGTATCTGCTCGCCTCATCGACCCGTCTCTACGTGACCACAGGCAGAGAACGTCCAGTGGTCTTCGACTCAAAGACCGGGCGCCAGCTCTACCAGGTAAAAGGCGGAGGCGGAGGAACCTACGCGCTGGTTACCGGCGACATGCTCGTCTACGGGCCTGGGAAAACCGGTGAGATGAGCGTCTACAAGTCAAACCGCAGAGACCAGCTGGCGAGCTTCAAGGGCAACCAGATGATCGTCACTCCCAGGGTCTCCTACCTGATGACCGACACGGGGCTTTCCGCCCTTGACCGGGCGCGCTACCTCGAGCTTCATGAGAAACGCGCCGGATTCAACTCGCGCAAAGGCAAGGTTGCCGAGCGGCTCAAGAAGCTCGGCAAGAACGCCTCAACGAGCGCCGGAAAGACGCTCAGGGTGGAGCTTGGGAAGCTGAACCTGGAGATTGACAAGCTGACCGCCTCCATGAAGAAATGCTTCAAATGGCAGGTGCCCTCGGAATTTCCCCACTCGATGATCCTCACGCGGGACAAGGTCTTCGCCGGAGGCAAGGGCAAGGTCGCGGCCTTCGAGACCCGCAAGGGCGGCCTGACCTGGGAGGCCGGGGTGACGGGAAACGCCTACGGACTCGCGGCGGCCTCGGGTCGTCTCTATGTTTCGACCGATGACGGAAGCATCTATTGTTTCGCCGACGACGGCGGCAGCCGGAAGGAAACCCGATAGCCATGTGTAACCGCCAGGCCATGCTCCTGTTGATTCTCACCCTCCTGTCGCCCTGCGCGGCCCTCGAAACCTTCGCGGCGGCGCCATCCTACCGCTGGGTCTTCAATGCCGATGCGATCGGCGATGCCAGCATCAAGCCGGCCCTGGGGCCGCTGCAGGCCAGGGTCACGGGCGCGCTGCGGACCACCTCTTCAGCCGCCGGGCTCGGAGCGCTCGCGCTTGACGGCAAAACCAACGCCCTCGTCGTATCGGACAACCTTGGCGATGTCTCGCTGCCCACCCTCAAGCTGACCCTGGAAGGCTGGGTTCTGGTGCGCTCGCGAAAAGAATGGTCGGGAATCGTTGGCGCCTTCCAGGACAATGGCGACTACGAGAGGGGCTTTGTGCTCGGGTGCCACAATGACCGGTTCTACTTCGGCCTCGCAACCAAGGACCAGGGCAGGATGACCCACCTCGAGGGTGGCTCCGCGTTCGAGACCGGGCGCTGGCATCACGTCGTCGCGGTCTACGATGGTCGCAAGGCCTCGCTGTGGGTCAATGGAAAGCTCGATGCCCAGTCCGACGCGCCGGGAGGGAGCATTCTCCAGGCGCCCAAGGGCTTCTTCGAGCTGGGGAGCTACCACGACGACAACGAATACTACCGGACCGAGGGAATGATCCACGAAATCGGGGTCTACCCGGCCGCCATGAGCGCAAAAGAAATTGTCCGCCGCTACCGTGCCAAGACCCGCAGGCTCCCAGCTCCGCCAAGGGAGATCTACGGTCCCTTCTCGGAGGTCTTCGGTCCATTCGTCGAGTTCACCGATCGTGAAACCATCGAGATCAGCTGGCAGACAGCCGAGCCATCAAAAGGCAGGGTGGCCATCTGGACCGGCGAAAAGAAGCCGCTGGTGCTCGAAGAAAAAGAAGACCAGACGAACCATCGAATCCTCGTGCCTGGAATATTGCCGGAGACTCTCTACCGCTACCGCCTCTATTGCCGCAGGGCCGGCCAGCCGGAGCTGATGACCGCGGAATACGAGTTCGACTCAACCTTCAACTACGCCCCCCATCCTGACCCCCTGGCGCGCGTTCCATTCAAAAAAGACAAGTGGACCGACCTCTACCGTGAGACCGCGCGACAGATCATCGAAAACGCCGGGATCAACAGGGGCTATTGCCTCGTCCTCGGCTCCGGAGAGGGCCGCCTCGCCTACCACCTTGCAAAGCTCAGCGAGCTGCGGATCGTGGCCATCGAAGAAGACCCCAAATTGGTAAGAAAATCCCGCGAGGCCCTCGATGAAGCCGGCCTCTACGGTACGCGGGTCAGTGTCCACCAGCAGGAAGACATGCTTCCTTACGGTCCCTACTTCGCCAACATCATCTGCTCCGATTCCGTCCTGCGGACCGGCAAGCTCCGTGGCGATCCGGCCGCTCTGTACCGAATGCTGAGGCCCTGCGGAGGAATCATCGCCCTTGGCAGCTGGGAAAAGACAGGAGAGAACGCCCTCTCCCGGGCCCGGTTCGAGACCTGGGTCAAGAAGGGCGGCGGCGACAGCGTGGCCCAGGCTGGAGGACTCTGGCTTCACACCAGGAAGGCCCTCCCCGGAGCGGGCAGCTGGGGACATCAGTACGGCTCACCAGACAACTCCGCCTGCAACGACGATCAATATGTCGGCGGCAAGCTCAGGGTTCAGTGGTGGGGAAGGCCCGGGCCGAGGGTGATGCCTGACCGCGGCCCCCGCAACCCGGCGCCAGTCTCCGCCAACGGAAGGCTCTTCGTCCAGGGCATGAGAGTGCTCTTCGGCCTTGATGCCTACAACGGCACGATCCTCTGGAGCAAACACATACCCACCATGCGAAGGGCGAACATGCCCAGGAGCAGCTCCAATATGGTTGCCACCGATGACCTGCTCTACGTGGTCGTCGGAGCCCAGTGCGCCGCCTTCGACGCGCAGACCGGCAAGCTGGTCCTGAAGGCTGACATTCCACCTGGAAAAGAGGGCGAGTCCGAATGGGGATACCTGGCCGCCAGCGCCGACAAGCTCATCGGCAGCGTGACCCGCAAGGGAGGCAACTACCTTGGAGACAATGGCCAGTGGTTTGAAGACTTCAAGAAAGACGAGACCGCCAAGGTCGTGAGCGACGGAATCTTCGTTGTCGACAGGAAAAAAGGAACCAAGCGATGGCGACGGGAGCAGGGGGTGGTCATCAACTCCACCATCACCATATCCGAAGGGGTCGTCTATTTTGTCGAGAGCCGCAACCCCGAAGCGAAGCTGAAAAAGCAGCCTGGGAGGCTGCAGGATGAGATCCGGAAGGACCAGTACATCGTAGCCCTCAATCTTGACTCCGGAAGCCTCCTCTGGGAAGAGAAGGTCGACTACTCAAATTGTGAATACACGACCTATATGTCCCATCATGGAGACACTCTCCTGGTGACCGGAACCGACAAGAAAAAGAACTATCACACCTACGCGTTTGACACCGCCAGGCGCAAGCAGCGCTGGGAACACCACACCAACTCCCGCAAGACACACCATAGCGGACAGCTGATGCACCCGGTGATCATCAAGAACAAGGTCTTCCTCAATAAGCACACCTTCGATCTCGAATCGGGGAAGGTGCTCAAGGTCGACCCCTTCGACTACCATGGCTGCGGCACCATGAGCGCCTCGGCTAGAGCGATCTTTCACCGGTTCGAATACCACGGCATGCTTGACCTCGAGACCGGCAAGAGAACCGAATTCGTCGGCGTCCGCGGCAGCTGCTGGCTTGGACAGATCCCGGCCGGCGGCCTGCTGCTGGCGCCCGAGAGCGGGGCGGGCTGCTCCTGCACCCACGCGATCCAGACCTCCATGGCCTTCGTTCCCGAGGACGACTGAGGCGCATGCGAGGCTACTTCCAATTCGTTATCCGCCATCGCATCCCGGCTCTGGTTATCATCTCGTTGCTCAGCTGCGCTGGAGTGTGGAGCCTCCAGAACGGCAAGATCTCCTCCTCCCTGGGAAAGCTCTTCCTCGCCGACAGCCCCGCCTACGATCAATACCTCGCCCGGGTTGAGGAATTCGGCAGCGATGAACAATTGATCATCGCCTTTGAAGAAGAGGATGTCCTTGGCACCGATTCCCTGCGCAGGCTGCTCCTTGCCACCGAGGCGGTCAGGAAAGAAGCCGGGGTAGCCCGGGTCATGAGCCTGCTTGATAACGAGATGGTCTTCGCGAAATCGACGAAAGGCGGGATCGAGGCGCGGATCGAAGAGCTCAGCGGCTCCAGGGAAAAAACCGAGAACGCACGAGCCGCCTTGCTGGACGATCGTTTTACCGGGGGCATCCTCCTGTCAGAAGATTCCCGTCATGGGGCGGTACTTATCACCACCCTCGCCGATGGAACCAATGACATGGAGGACTCCATATCGTGGGTCGAAAAAATCCATGCGGTCTTCCTCAGGCAAGGCTACCGGGAAGAGAACCTGCACAGGGCCGGTGGCATCGCCATCGTTTCCGAGATGATGAAGCAGACGCATTTCAACCTCGAGCGGCTCTTCCCTGTTGTCTGTTTACTGCTGATCCTGACAGTCTATGCCCTGTTCAGAAAACTCTGGCCCGCCCTGGTCTCCACCAGCATCGCGCTCGTGGCTGTCATCTGGACCATGGGGATCGCCGTGTGGCTGGACCCGGAGGTCAGCATCATGCTGGCAGCCATACCCGCCGTCATCCTCATCATCTCCTTCTCAGACGTGATCCATCTCTGCAGCGCCTACCTGCTCGAGCTGGGAAAAACCGGCGACAAGACCGAGGCCATCCTGCGCAGCGCCGAGGATGTAGGAAAGGCCTGCATCTACACCTCGATCACCACCTTTGTCGGTTTCCTGACGCTCGCGGTTGTCCCGACACCCATCTTCAGAAAGCTGGGAATTCTCCTGGGCCTGGGGGTTGGCCTGGCGCTGCTGCTGGCGATGACCTTGTTCCCCATCCTGCTCTCCTTTCTTCGCCCGGAAAACAGCTCGAAAGGCGGGATCGCTTCAGTGGGCCAGGACCTGATTGACCGATTCCTCTCTCTCGCCCAGCGGATCAGCCTTTCGGCGCCCCGGCTGATTGTCGTTTTCTTCGCCGGGCTCCTGGGTGTCAGCATCTTCGGAATCTCGAAGATCACGGTAGAAAACGACATCGCCTTGCGACTCGGTGAAAACAATCCTGTTCGCAGAGATACCGCCTATTTCACCGAACATTTTGCCGGGACCAATGTGCTGGACCTCTACCTGCAAAGCGAGAAAGATGGCGGCCTGCTCGAGCCGAAGGCCTTCGAGGCAGTCCTTGAGCTTGAAAAGAAACTCGTCAACGAGCTGGCGGAGGTCGACTCGGCCGCCTCGTTCGCCACGATCCTGACAGAATTTTACCGCAGGCTTCCCGGCAACAAGGACCTGCCAGTGAACCGGTTCACCATCAACCTGGGGGTCCGGGAGTTCGAGAGGAGAGACCCCGAGGGGCTCGCGTTCCTGCTGAACTCCAACCGGCAGCGGATGAGGGTGTTCGTTCGCCTGAACGTCGCAGGCCTCAGGGAGACCCACCAGGCCGGCGAGAAGGTCGCCCGGCTTGCGGCGGAGCAGCTCGAGGGACTCCCGGTAAAAGCCGAGCCCACCGGGATGGCCTACCTGATCGGGGGCTGGCTTGACCGAATCATCCTGGCGCAGAAAAAGGGCGTTGGGATCTCCTTCATTGTCATCTCCCTGCTGATGATCATCGCTTTCAGATCCCTGCGGGCAGGCCTGTGGTCGATGATTCCCAACGTTCTCCCTCTCCTGGTCCTGGGTGGTTATGTCGGCCTGGCCTGGGAATTTACTGACTCCGACACCTTCATGATCGCCATGCTCGCCATCGGCATGGGAGTGGATGACACGCTTCACTTCCTGACAAGGTATCGACTGGAGCTGGCGCGCCACGCTGACGTAACGACAGCTCTCAGCAACACCTATCACTACGCCGGACGTGGCATCGTGATAACGACCCTGATCCTTACCATCGGCTTCTCCCCATTCATATTTTGCCAGTATTTCAGCCTGCGTATCCTGGGTACCCTCCTGCCACTGGTGCTGATCGTCGCGCTGCTGGCTGATCTCCTGCTCTTGCCCGCCCTCACGCGCCTGCGCCTGCTGCGCTTCTGAAAAGGAAATCACAAGGAGAGGAATGCTTTACCGCCAGCGGCAAAGAAGGCAAAACGGTACCGGTTGACATGTCCCCGAAACCCACCAATCCATACAACGGCCTCCTGAACATCAACAAGCCGGCCGGCATGACCTCACACGACGTGGTCAACCGGGTGCGGAGGATCCTGGGGCAGAAGAGGGTCGGCCATGCCGGAACGCTTGACCCGGCGGCGACGGGAATCCTCCTGGTCTGCGCGGGCCAGGCAACACGCCTGGTCGAATACCTGGTGCCCGGAATCAAGACCTACCAGGGAACCATCCGCCTCGGCCAGGCCACCGACACCTACGACTCCGAGGGAGAGTTCACGAGTGAGACCGAGACCGAGCACCTCAACCGGGAGATGGTCGAGGCCGCGATGACATCCTTTACCGGCGACATCGAGCAGGTTCCCCCGGCCTACTCAGCGATCAAGCGAGATGGCGTCCCCTCCTACAAGCTCGCGCGAAAGGGAAAAGACGTCAACCTGCCAGCTCGCAGGATTCGCATCGAGTCATTCGAGTTGATCAGGTGGAAGCATCCCGAACTGACCTTCCGCATCGTCTGCCAGTCAGGCACCTATGTTCGCTCCATAGCCCATGACCTCGGTGCCGCCCTCGAGGTGGGAGGATACCTCAAATCCCTCTGCAGGACGGGCAGCGGCTCCTGGCGGGTGGAAGATGCCCTCGACCTCACGGCTCTTGAGCAGGCGGAGGCGGACGGACGGCTTGAGAGCGTCATCCGGCCATTCTCGGATGTCCTCACGGATATGCCCGGAGTAACGATCACCGAAAAAGAGATCGCCCAGTTAGGTTACGGCCAGGGACTGCCGCTGGAAGTTGAAGGGCGGCCCGAGATCATCTGCGCCCGGGCCGAGACAGGGAGACTCGTTGCCGTCCTCGTACCGGACGGAACCAACAGGTGGAGACCTAAGAAGGTCTTTCCCGAGACCGGATAAGCGCCCGGCGCCTCCCGTCGACCCCGGAAAACTATTTGGACGAGGGCGCGTTATTACGCGCTACGATCAACCGCTTATTCTTGAGCAGGACCAGCTCGCGGCTGCGCTCCTTGCGAGCATCCCGCAGGGCCCGAGCCGCGCTGCCAAGGCCTGCATCTGCTGAAAGGCGCTGCATCTCGACCGTCTGCCTGCCGACCTCGGCCTCGGTACCGGCAATGGCCTCCTCAAGGCTTCGCTCGAGCAGGCGTAAATCTCCCGCGGCAAGCGTCCCCAGGCCCGCGCGGAATTTCTCCAATGAGCAATCCGCATTGAGCAGGGCGGCAAGGTCGGATGGTTGCGCTTCGGATTGCGAGGCCCCATCCACCGGCACAGCGGCCTGCCCACCGGAATCACCACCGCAACCAGGGATAATAGAGAGAAAGAAAAAACCGATGAAGAGAGCTTTGAGCCGCATTAGTTCTAACCCATGGCGAGAGGTTGAAGGTTGCTGACGAAGAGATCCGGAGCGTTTCTCAGGACCGATCTTTCTAACACACTTGAAGGCGGGAGACAATCAGGAGGCGCAAGGAGAGGCTCTCTCTACAAAGCCTTGTCGTTTTCTCCCCAGATTCACTATCCTGTGTGCGGAACTCCAGGAGAACGATGCATGAGCGAAAAGAACAGCGGACCAGAGAACCAGGGCTTCACCACCCGGGCCATTCACGCCGGCAGCGAATGGAACAGGACCAGCGCCCTGACCCCGCCCATCTTTCAAAGCTCGACCTTCACGCTGAAAGATCTCGAGGAGGGCGTGACGATGGGCCAGGAGGTGGCGCCCGCTGAGTTTTACACCCGGTGGGGAAACCCGACCACCAAGCAATTCGAGGCGGCCATGGCCGCGCTGGAAGGCTCTGAAGCGGCGCTGGCGCTCGCCTCCGGGATGGGCGCCATATCCGCCCTGCTGCTCTCGCTGCTACGCTCAGGGGACCATCTCCTGGTAGGGCGATCGATCTATTCAGGCGTCCACGAGCTAGCCAATGGAATTCTGCCGCGCTTTGGAGTCGAGTCGAGTCCTGTCGATCCCTCCGACCTCGATGCGCTCGCCGCAGCGATCAGGCCCGAGACCAGGGCCCTCATCGTCGAGAGCCCCACCAATCCAACCCTCGAGATCTGCGACCTCAAGGCAGTGGCTGCGGTCTGCCGTGAGAGACAGGTCATCTCAGTCATCGATAACACCTTCGCGACCCCGGTAAACCAGAACCCCATCTCCCTGGGCTTCGATGCCGTGGTCCACGCCGCCACCAAGGCCATCGGCGGGCATTCCGATGTCACCTCCGGAGTGATCTGTTCATCTTCTGAAATCATCGATGGCTGCTGGGGCCTCCTGAAAATACTCGGAGCCTCCCTGAGCCCATTCGAGGCCTGGCTCCTGATTCGCGGGCTAAAGACCCTGGAACTGAGAGCTCAGCGCCAGAACGAATCCGCTCTCCAATTAGCGCGCTTCCTTGAGGCCAGGGCTGATGTCGAGCGGGTCTACTACCCGGGCCTTGAATCACATACCGGACATGAGCTGGCCGCCTCCCAGATGTCCGGCTTCGGCGGAATGCTCTCTTTTGAGCTTATCGGCGGAACCGAGCGCGGCATGAGCTTCGCGAAGGAGCTCGGGATCATCCAGCTCGCCGTCAGCCTTGGAGGCGCCGAGTCCATCCTCCAGCACCCGGCCTCGATGTCGCACGGCTCCCTTGGAGCCGAAGAGCTCGAAAAGGCGGGGATTGCCGGCGGGCTCTTCCGCCTCTCGGTCGGGCTCGAAAATGCAGACGACCTCCAGGCGGACCTGGAGCAGGCCCTCGACAGTTGTCCCGCGGGTTGATCAGACCCGGCCGGCTCAGGTAGCGTCCCTGAAGTACTCCGCCGTACGGCCGATGCCCTCCTCGAGTGGCACCTGCGGAGCCCAGTCAAGCAGGCGCTTGAGCCGGGTGTTGTTGAGAATCAGGCTCTGAACATCGCCGGGACGCCAGGGTCCGGCAAGTGCATCAACCCCGGAAGAACAGGCGGCCTTGAGAAGCTCATAGATCTGATTGGTCGTGGTGCCCACAGCCGTCGAACAGTTGAAGACCGGATCCTCACAACCATCGAGCTCCACCTCCAGCATAAGGGCGACCGCCCGGGCCACATCCTCGACAAAGATATAGTCCCTCTTGAGCTCTCCCCCGCCAAAAATCTTCGGCTGGCCCCCGTCCAGCAACAGCCTGGCGAAAATGGCCACCACGCCGGCCTCTCCATGCGGATCCTGCCTGGGGCCGTAGACGTTGGCAAAACGCAGGGCCGCCCACTCGAGGCCGGAATCCTCCCGGGCTGCGAGCAGGCAATGCTCAACTGCGTATTTTGAAGTTCCATAGAAGGAAGCCGGAACGCAGCGCATTTCCTCGCTGAGGACATCCCGGTCCTGCACTCCATAGCAGGCGGCTGAGGAGGCGTAGACGATCCTGCGCACGCCATGGCGCCGCGCGGCATCGATGATATTCAGAGAACCGAGAACATTGATCCGCGCATCCATTTCAGGATCCTGCATGGAAACGGCCACCGAAACCTGCGCGGCGAGATGAATGACATCGTCGGGGCGAAACTCCTCGAAGGCGCTCTCGACGGATTCGGTGACATCAAGTTCATAGAGCCTCGCGTCGGCCGGGACCTGGTCCGCGCTGCCGCCGGAGAGGTTGTCCAAGACCGCGACCTCGTATCCGCGCCCAAGAAGCTCCTCTGTAACATGAGAGCCTATAAAGCCCGCACCGCCGGTAACCAGAATCTTCCGACCCATTCTCACGCTCCAGAATGAAGAAAATGAAAGCGCGGGAATTATAACCTCGTCAGACGACGCTTTATGAGGCGCTCTATAGAAAAACTTTCATCCCGGTGTGACCCCCTGGCCCTCAGGGTGTGTCCTGGCTGACCTCGAAGCTCGCCACCGCCGCTCTTCCACGGTCATCAACGCAGCGAATCCTGTGGACGCCGGCGGTGAGATCCCAGCCGACCTTGTCGGTAGAGCCGGCCTCCACCAGCAACTCGCCATCGAGAAACCAGTAGAGTTTTCTCGCATCGGCGGCGGCGGAGGCGCTGAACTGAAGCCGCTGCCTGAAGGAGGCGCCCCTGACCAGCAGAAAGCGGGAGCCATCCACTGGCGATACGATCTGGGGAGACTGGGCCCTGCGCCCCGCTGCCGCGCACTCGGGATGATGAGGAAGCCGCTCCTGGCCAGGCGGAACGTTCCTCTCTAACCAGCCCGCCATCTCCGGCGGCCAGTCGACAATCACCTTGCGCCGGGGAGAGACCGCGGATTCATCAAGGCAGCGGCCGCAGAGCTCCAGGCCCCGGGCCTCATCAACCATAATTTCACGGTGGACCGCGCAGACAGCCATCCCCAGCGACCGCAGCGGCAACCTCACTCTCCTCGTTCCATCGCAGTGCTTTCCGGGCCTTTGTCCGCTGAGAGAGCAAACCTCCCTCTCGACCAGTTCCCTTGTCCGGGGCCATTGAGAAGCGGCCCCTTCTGACAGGTCCAGGCAGAGCGGCAGAGCGAGAGGAAGAGCCGCCTCACCTCCGATCAGACCCGGGCGCGGACGGCCGAATACATCCCCGACCCAGACACCGACAATCCAATTTGAACTGAACGCTACAGTCCACGCATCGCGCAATCCGAAAGAGGTTCCCGTCTTATAGCCGAGCGCCGGACCACGATACCCGGCCGGCATCACACCGGAGCGAGAGAGATGTTCATCGGTCGAAAGCGCCTCGAGAACGGCCGCAGCTGACCCCGCGCTGAAAATCTGCCTGCTCCCGGAACGCACAGAGCTCTCTCCTGCCAGAACCGCCGGAGGCCTCCAGGTCCCGAGATTCGGAAAGGCCGCATAGGCCCCGGCCAGCTCGAGCAGGCTCACCTCCCCACCGCCGAGGCAGAGCGTCATACCGTAATCACGGGGCCTCCTATAGAGACCGTTGAACCCCGCCTGGCGCAGTACATCGAGGTAGCGCCGGGTACCAACGCGCGACTGCAAGCGAACGGCAGGAATGTTCAGAGATCTCGCGAGGGCCTCCGCGGCCGGAACGGGACCGTGATAGCGACGGCTGTAATTCTGCGGAATGTAGGCGGCAAAAGGGGAGGGAACGTCCGGCAGAAAGGCGGAAGGAGAGGATTTCCTGAGGTCAAAGGCCAGGGCGTAAAGAAAAGGTTTCAGCGTCGAGCCCGAGGACCGCCTCGCGAGAGCCGCATTGTACTGGCCCCGGAGCTTCAGATCGAAGAACTCCGGAGAACCCACCATGGCACGAACTGCAGCGCTCTCAACCTCCAGGGCGACCACCGCGAGCCCGAGGCCCCTGAAGCGATCAGCATGGCGGCGGAGATAGTCGTCCAGATGCGCACGGACTGCCGCCTGGACACCTGGATCGAGAACGGTCCGAATGCGGCCCGAACCGCGACCAAGCGACCGGGCCCTGTAACGCGCGAGATCGGAGAAATGCGGCGCTTCGAAAGGCCAGGCGTGAGGCCGAACCGCCGGACGTGAACGGGATGCGTCCTCGAAGCGGGCCTGGTCAATCATGCCCTGGCGAAGCATGGCCGCCAGCACCAGCTCCCGCCGGGCAAGAGCCCGATCGTAGTGACGATCCGGACGAAGCCGGGAGGGACTCTGCGGAAGGCCGGCTATCAATGCGGCCTCTCCAAGGCTGAGATCAGCAGCCGACTTGCCCAGGTAACGCCGCGCGGCAGCCTCGACCCCTCTCAGATTTCCTCCGTAGGGAGCCAGATTCAGATAGGCGGCGAGAATAGCATCCTTGTCAAGACGGGCATCGATCTGCAGGGCGTAAAAAGCCTCGACAATCTTGGAGGCAATGGTTCGCGGCCGGCGGTCGAGAATTCGAACCAACTGCATTGTCAGGGTGGAGGCTCCGCTGTGAATCCGCATGCGAACAAGATTCTGCCAGGCGGCGCGGAACACCGCAGGAATATCAACCCCATGATGGCTGCGGAAGTCCTGGTCCTCTACGGCGATCGTTGCCAGCTCGAGCCAGTCGGAAATCTCATCAAGTCGGCTTACGAAACGAAACTCATCATCATCGCTTCGGTAGGCCCGCAGCCAGCTTCCATCAGATGCTGTGACCCAGGAGGAGGCCGGATAAGAATCAAAACGGTTGAGCTGAAAAGGGAACAGGAAACAAAGAGCTGCGAACAGGACCGCGGCGGCAAAAAGTCCGCACAACCCGGCTGCGAGGAGCCTGCGAGCTCCCGGAAAACGAAATCCGCGGGTTCTTCCTGAACCATCCCGTGACTTCATTTCAATCTTTCCTGGTGCCCCCTACGATCAATCGCCCCGCGCCGTGACGGCTGAAGATGCCCGCATCGTACATGCTCTCAGCCGTGATAACCGGCAATGTAAAATCTCCCCGGGTCACGGCCCGGGCGGCATAGCGGTAGACCGCGTGCCCCCGGTCCATGCGCGAAACATAGAAAAGGACCCGGTCATCGCGAATATCCATATGGGCCAGCTTGAGAAGCCTGGGACCCTCGGATTTTTTACCCTCTTTCCTCGGCGGCGAGAGGCGGGGATTCTCTACCTCCAGGCCCGCGGGCAAGAGATCGGTGATGACCAGGTTGGAGTGGTTCGACGAGCTCTTCAGGCTCACCTCCACCTGGACAACCTCGCCATGCGACACCGTTCCATCGACAACCTCGTTGCCGTCTCCATCGAGGTATCGCCGGCGAACCTCGAGACCCGAATCGAGCTCCTCGACCTTTCCATCTACAGGCACCCCCTCCTCAACCAGGAACCAATGCAGGACACCGTCGCCCTCGAGGCTGACACTGACAGTCTGTCCGGAGTAGTCCCCCTCGAGAACCTTACTTTCACCCGCATCCAGAACAACAGCATCCGTGTCGCCAACCCGGATCGAGGCGGTATAGTTGGAGCCCCCATTTCCATACTGGCTGGCGTACTTGCCAAGCGCCAGCAGCGCGTAGGCGTTCTCCTGAGTATTACCCCAGCGCCCCGACACCCTGTAGCCGTGCAGGCGGGTTACAAGCGCCGCAACCTGCGGGCTCGTCGGGTCAACATCAAGCAGGGTAGAGAGCATCAGAGCTGATTCCCGGGCGGGAGAGGTCAGGGCGCCATGGGTCTGCTTTTCCGCAGTCGGCGCTGGAAGAGCCTCGCCCAGGATGGTTCGCGCCTTCTGGGCGCGCCCAAGGGCGGAGAGCGCGGCGCCGAGCAGAAAGCGATCCTCGGTCGAGAGACCTGATTTTTCCGAGGCGGTCTCTGCCTGGTCTTTTTCGAACAGGAACGAGATCCTCCCCTCAAGGCCCTCATCCCGGCCGGCCAGTGCCAGGACGTAGATCGCGTAGGCTGCCTGTCTACGCTTCCTCCAGACCGAAGCTTCCCTGACCTCTTTCGCGAGGGCATCAAGCACCTGGTCCAGCTCCTGCTCGGGAACATCGATGCCGGCCTTCCGCGCTTCGACCAGGAAGTGTGCCGCGTAAACCGTTCCCCAATACCAGCGAGACGTGTACCCGGGCCACATTCCGAACCAGCCATTCACGCTCAACATGGACAATAGACGGTTGATGCCGGTCTGCACATACATATCGATCTCCGCCCCGCGCTGGCCGAGGGACACCTGGGAGGAGCCGTATTGGGAAGAGAGCATCTCCCCGAGCTCCTTGAGGTAGAGCAGCGGAAAAATCTTGGAGGTGGTCTGCTCAAGGCAGCCATGAGGATAGCTGATGAGATAATGCAGCGAGCCCAGCAGGTCGAGGTCGGGGAGCGCCGAGAAGCAGAGCCGATGATGGGCCGTTCCCGCGAGCGCAAGATCCCCCAGCTTCAGCTCAAGCGAAGAAGACGCTGTCACGGTTCCCGATCTTGTGCTGACAATGCGTGGGGCCGCCGGCCGCACCGGCAATTCCACCTTGAGCTCGGTTGTCTCTTTCCCCAGGTTAGCCCGGATCCTGACCTGCGCGACGCCCACACTCTCCAGGGCCTTGACACCATGGTAGAGCCGGCGGGTGTCGCCATCCTCTAATCCCACCTGCCTGGTATGCGCAGAGGCAAAGACCAGGTCGGTGACCGCCTTCGTTGAGGATTCGAGAGGCCCGACCAGATCCCAGTCGAGCTCCGCTATGCCCCGCGCCCCGGTCTCGTTGAAGAGATCAATCGTCGAAACAAACCGATCGCCCGGTGCCGTAAAACGCGGCAACCCCAGCTCCAGGTGCAACGGTGAGCGAACCTTGATGTAATTCTCCGCCGAGCCAAAACGGACCCCGGAATGGGCGATCGCCATCACCCTCAATTCGCCGGAAAAATCGGGGAGCTCAAAGTTAGCCAGGACCCGGCCCTCCGAATCAGTGGAGAACGTACCCAGCCAGAGGGCCGTACACTGAAAGCGCTTGCTCTTCACCGGGTTCAGGCGGCTGCCGCTGTCGAAGCCCTCTCCTTCCGAACCGCCGCCAGGCCTGGCGGCTTTCGTTTCAAGACCGGCCTCGGGCAGCAGGTGGCTGTAAATGTCTGAATGCGCGACGGCGTGAGCCCGCTGGCGCCCATAGAAAAAGTTCCAGGGGTCGGGCGTAGAATAATCCGTCCAGGCGAGGATACCCTCATCCACCAGGGCCAGGCTGACCTGTGCCTGGCAGGGCTCGCCATCCTGCCCGGCAACGCTCACCAGGGCCGCCCCGGAAGCTCCGGGCCGAAGATCCTCGGGCGCCTGCAGGCTGACCAACAGCTGCCGCTCACTGTAATCAATCCACAAAGGAGCGATTCCATAGGCCCGATGAGGACGCCACTTCTGGCCGGGATCGACACCCCGGATCACCGAGGCCGCCACGTACGCATTGCCGAATGGAATATCGGGAACGGGTATCGCGACCTCCATATGGTTGGTCTTCATCTCAATCACCCGGTGGCTGAGAACCCGGTCGGTCTCGGTCGTCAACAACAGGGTTCCGGGAAAAGGCGCACGGATCATCACCCGGGCCTCGTCTCCAGGGTAGAGCAGCCGGGAGAGCACCTCGACCTGCAGCGCCTCCGGCTTGTCCATATTCCCGCTGCGATTCCAATAGTAGCCCGGGGCCCTGACCCAGAACTCAACCGCCGCGGTCCGATGGCTCGGCTCATCGGCGAGAACCACCCTGTAGTTCCCGGGCTCGCCGAGCTCCAGCGCAAGCTCGCCCCGGCCATCGGCCAGGGCCACCTTGTGGCTCTCAACCTCGAAGATCTCTTTATTCGAGCGATAACGGTAATGGCCCGCTGAGTTTCTCTCCATCACCGTACTCCATTCAACACGATTCAGAACCAGCGCCAGCTCATCTAGATCCGCTGGCTGACCGTTCGCCTTCAGGGCAATGCACTTGAAGGACAAGCTCGAACCTGGCCTTGGAGTACCCTCGAAACCTTTTCGAATACCAACGTAGAAAGGCGCCGGGTCAACATCGAGCGCAAGCCGAGTCTTGACGGCGCGGCCGCTGGTGTCGCTGGCTTCAGCGGAGAGAGAGAGCACGAGGGGAAGATCATTGTCGACCGTCGGTATCTGCACCTCGAACCGAGCCCGGCCATCCTTGTCGAGCTTCGCACTGCCGAAGACACCCGTGACGTTCAGAGGCGCAGCGGACGAATCTCCGAATTCATATCCCGAGGCGGCACCTCCCGGCGGATTGAAGACCCCCCTGGAGAGCGACCAGCCCAGCTCCACCGGAACGTCCCGGGCCGGCAACCCGGCAAGGTATTCACCGGCAACCACGACCTCAACACTCTCACCCGGATGGAAACGCCGGGGTCCGGCGCCTTCTGTCTCTGCCGGGCGCTCGTCTTTTTTCCGTTCGTCCCCGACACCATCCACCGAGACCGACAGCCTCATTCGGCTTGGAACAAAATCCTCTACCTGGAAGCGCGCCGAGCCAAGCTGCCGTCCATCTTCACCCGGCAACCGCAGCGCCACCCTGTAGGAGCCCGTCACCGAAGACTCCGGAATCTTGAAAGACACCCCGGCAGCTCCGGAATCGTCAACCCGGGAGCCCAGGAGCTTGAAGCGCTTCATGTCAGGCCGCAAGATCTCAAATTCGACGGGAAAGGCCCCCGGCTCCTCGATCCAGGAATCCCGCACAAGCGCCTCGACACGCACGCTGTCGCCGGGTCGATAGACTCCGCGGTCAGTGTAGACAAAACCATCGTAGCCCTGCGCAAGATAGGATCGTCCATAGACGGGAAAATCAATGAACTGGATGCTTTGGGCCTCGAGCTCAAGATAAGACACCGAACCCGCCCGCTCTCCAAGAACCACAAAGGGAGCTCCATCACGGTCATCAAAGGGACCGTTCATCCGAGCGAGTCCCACCTCATCGGTCCGGGCGGAAACCAGCTCCTGGTTGTTCGCTGTCCAGAGCGAAATGTCCACGCCCTCAAGCGGCTTTCCACCGGAGATCGAGGTTGCCCAGACAAGGAGACCTTCGTCGGAAGCCATGGCGCTCAGGGCGATATCTGTCACGGTGACCAGAAGCTCATCTTCACGCCAACGATCCGTCTTGTCCTGAGCCTCTACGAACCAGACGCCTTCGACGTCTGAAGAGGCCGAGTTCTCATCAGCCAGCAGCTGTCCCAGGTCGAACGAATTTTTGACAACCTCATTGCGCGACCCGCCAAGTGAAAATTCCTTCTTCTCACCCTTGCGAGTAAAGATCGAAGCGTCCGGAGAATAATACCTGTTCTGATTCAGATGGCTGAGATAGAGAACCAGGTTGTTCGAATGGACCCGCTGGGCCGACAGCAGCACCGTCTCGACATTGACCGTCGACAACTGGAGCTTGCGCCTTCCCCTGGGCGAAAGGAAGCCGGAGGATCTTTCGAAGGCGAGAGCCGCCTCACGATCTGGAATAAGGACCTGGCGAAAGGTATTTGTGTTCAGCAGGTAGCCTCCCTGGCCAGGCAGCCCTCTCAGCGCCGTAACCTTGTAGAGCGTCCCCGCCTTGAAGGGACCGGAGAGAACGACCCTTGATAGAGAATTGTGACGCGACCAGTAATGAGGGTTATGCAGGCTGGCAACGAAGTCGACCGGAGGCTCGACGACAAACCAGTCCTTGAGCCTCCCCGCCACGCCCACATCGATAGAATGGTTAAAGCGCAGGAGCAGCTCAGGCCGCGCGAATCCATCGCTGCCAGAGACCGAGGCGGTTTGCATGTGCAGTTGAAACAGCAGCGGAACGCTACGACGCACAGTCTCGGACAGGCCGAGAGGACCACTTTCGCCCTTGAGGCCGGCCTCCAGCAGGACCACGGCCTCCTCCACCGGCTTGCGCGTCCGCACCGCGAAGTAGCTGGCCGACGGTCCGGCGGTGAGTATTTCGTAAGGCGAGTCCTCGCCATCGCCGTCAAGCAGGGTGAGCTTCTCACCCAGCTCTCCACGGGAGACGCTGTCGTTAAAGGCCAGGCCAACCGTCACCTGTCCTTCCCTGGTGAAATCTATCTGCTCAACTTTCACCAGGTTCAGCGAACCCGTATCAAACTCAAATCGATAGGGCCCGGCGTAATCGTTTCCTGTCACGCTGTTGAATCGCTCGCTCAGCAGGAGAACGAATGCGGTGGATGCCGGCAGGCGCTGGGCCGGATGGAAGCGCAAGATCTGCGGGCCAAGGAACCGGGTCTCTCCGAACCGGGTCTCTCCGGGGATCCTCTTCATGCTCTCAAGGGGCTGCGGCCCCGGCTGAGCGGGATCCCTGATGGCGATTTCAAGAAGCCCGGCCGCCCTGGCCGCGGCGATCTCGCTGTCATCGAAAATGTCCCGGCTGAACATGATGTAAGGTGAGTGCTCGCGGTCTATTGTCCCCTCGGTATGAGAGGAGGGCACGCCCAGGCCAGCCGACCTTGAGTTCCAGGCGGATGAAAATGACGCCATCGCGATGATGACCACAACCGATAAAAGAGCGGCGATTGCGATAAACCGCCTACGATCGGACATAAGTTTCAAGATGAAACCCAGGTTCATGATGTTGCTCCTCAATTCTCCACTTCACCACGCCACGACTCCCGCCGGGGAGTGAAGGCCCGCCGAACCGGGCGAAACACGCGCCGGGATGAGAGCCTCCGTTGATCTGTCGCCGCCATACGATGACGCGACCATGGCCGCACGGCTGCTGGCGCTCCCGCGCTCAGCCGGCATGTTTCTCTTCTTGATACCTTCTCTTCTTGATACCTGTGCTCTTCGAGAAGCTTTATGTCACCGCATTGAGCGCGTTGCGCAACACCTAGCACGAACCGACCTCGGCGGGTCAACCTAACAGGTCAACCTCGACGGCCGAAAACCTCGAAGATCTTCACTTCTTCTTTCGGTCTACGAACTCAAAAAAGAGCTCGTCAAAACACTCTGTTCAGTTGCTCTTGCTCT
>DCKY01000255.1:7517-12551 GCA_002320775.1 Planctomycetes bacterium UBA1662 | reverse complement strand
CCGGACTGCGAACGAGTCTTGAAATCATGAAGCCCGATCCGCAGAAAACAAAAAAATTCGTGTTTTGTATGTGACAGTTTAGCAATTGCCCTAGACCCTGTCACCAACTCACCCTCAAAAACTCAATGGAGACTGGCATCTACCAAGGTGCAGGTTTTATGATGGTTTGAAATCATGATCACCTTGACCCTACGAGATACCGTCAACAACCGCGACTGGAAGCTGCAGACGGATGCTGAGAGCCTCCTGATTGGGCGTAACCGTGATGCCCAGGTCTGCATAAGAGACCGAAGCGTATCCAAGAATCATTGCCGAATCGAAAAACGCGGCAACTCCTATCGATTCAAGGATCTCGGCAGCCGTAACGGAACCCTGATCAACGACCTGCGCTGCGACAGCGGGCCGATAGAGAACGGCGATGAGCTGAAGGTCGGAAATTTCATCATTCACTTCCAGACAAACAACGCGGCGGCCAGCCCGGGTGGCTCCGGGGGGGAAGCCGCTGCCTTTGACCAGCCGATTGGCGCCGGTGACCTGGACGATGATTTTGATGCCCTGATGAACGATGCGACTCTGACTGATTTCGGTAGTGAAGACCCCTTCGCCGACCCCACGCCAACACCCCAGGCCGAGCAGCATCCGATACAGCAGCAGCCTCCCCAGCAACCGCTCCCGCCGCAGCAGCAGATGCCGCCCCAGCAGCAAGTGCCGCCGCAACAGCAGATGCCGCCACAACAGCAAGTACCCCCGCAGCAGCAGATGCCGCCGCAACAGCAGATGCCGCCCCAGCAGCAAGTGCCGCCGCAACAGCAAGTGCCGCCCCAGCAGCAGATGCCTCCAGCACAACAGGTCCCCCCGCAAAACTTACCGCCGCAGGGTGCGCCGGCTCCAGCCCTTGACGCTACGGGTAAAACAGCCAGGTATTCGTCAAAGACACGCAAATTCACCAGCCGCCGGAAAAACGTTTCCGGCGACAACCTTGAAGACGATCTCCTCGGCGGAAACGAGCAGGCCCTGAGATCGCCACCGGGAAAATGGAACACTTCTCAGATCGTCCTCTTCACAATGTTTTCAGCTCTGCTGGGCATCGCCCTGGGAGTTTTCATCGGAAGAAAATGGAATGGCCGCTCGCCGCCGAAGACACCGGTGGCCGAAACCCGCAGGACACAGCGGCCCCTTCCTCCGGCCAATCCCCCCGGCACCAAGGCTCCCCCCGTTCAGACAGCGGCATCGGAGACTCTTGACCCCAGCCTTGAACCCCTGCTGGGAAAAAGAGCGGACCTCGGCAACCACGAAACTTCCACTCGCCACTGCATGAGACTCTTCCTCGACAGCCTGAACAGAACTCCAAGCCGTACTGAACTCTCCCGCTACCAGAAGCTCGACCACGAAGGAAGGTGGAAGGCTATCCAGGCCCAGGCGGCCGCTGGAGGCTCCCCGATACCGATGGACAACATGGGCGCGATCGTCCAGCTCTTTCTTGGCCCTGATCGTCTGCTCATGCCGAAGGAACGTGACAAGCTCATGCTCCAGACCAGCGGGAAGAAGGAACGGATCGTCTACACGATCGTTTCGAGCCAGCTATACTCAAGCAGCGACCACAGCCGCAACAGAAGCCTGCTCCAACGAGCCCGCTCGCTGCTCGTCGATCTGCACGACAAGCCTCCGGCGGAATCGGACACCAGGGACATCAGCTCTGCGCTCCAGGAGACTGCCGCCAACCCTGAAGAATTTCTGTCGCTCCTGATAGAAGCCGAAGATGCCGCCGCCATCGGACCGGGGACTGGCGACACCGATCAATGGATCAAGGACACCTACCTCCGCTTCCTTCAGCGGCCTCCCTCCGAGGCTGAGCTCGCGGAAACACGAGACCTGGCTGGAGCCGACAGCTGGCGAAAAATAGTACTCGGCCTCACCCTGAAGCGCGGCTATTCCACCTACTGAAATTCCCGTTCCCAGCGCGGAGAATTCCGGTAAACCGGGCGACACAGGTATTAGGAATCGGAAAAACCGGCCTGACGCCGTCCTCTCCATCAACACCACAAGAAAAAGCCTTGCGAGAGGCTTTCTTGGCAGTCATTCTGGGGGGATCGCGTGGCCTCTCAGATGTCGCGCAGGACCCCTGGAGAATTCAATTTCCCTTTCGCCGCAAGGCGAAGAAATGAAGGACCGTGCTGCACCCTAGCTCTACTCGACCGTTGAATTCGGCAGGTTTTCTACCCGCCCTGCTCCTTGGCCTGCTGGCCTCCGCCCCCCTCTTTGCGCAGGCAGGAACCAGGCTCTTTGTCTGGGTTCGTCCGGCCAGCGAGGCGGACCTGCGCCTGTCAAAATCGAGCGCGCCGAATCTCAGGAAGCTGGCGCGCTGCGGTGCCGCCCTGCCGCGTCTATCGAGTCTTGCCTCGGACGCCCTCGCCGCCGAAATGCGTAAATCGGGCGGCCTTCTTCCCCAGGGAAAATTCAGCGAGCTCGGCCAGGCGGCCGCGCCGGCGAAAGCCCCAGCCACGGCAGGCGCGCTCGCCCGGCTCAGGGCTAAATTTGGAAAACCCAAGAACGCAGCCGTCAAACCGGCCCAGACCTCAGCTGCGACACCCCAGCTGGTCAACAAGGTCTTCAGCTCCTTCGATAAGGGGGCCAGGCTTGTCTTTAAAGCGGAGCCGAGCATGACAGTCTCCGCAGATCACTGTCGCGAGCTCGATAAGCGAGTGGGAGAGATGGTCTCCCAATTCGAATTGGAAAAAGATGGGGGAGACATAGCCCTGCTTGTTGTTCTCGTCCCCACCACGGGGCAACCGGCCATGATCGCCGCCGGCAGCGGATTCAAGCGTGCTAAAATCTGTAAAGGCAGCCCCGGGGCCGCGGCCATCGCCGCTGGCATTACCGGTCTCGTCGATCCCGGAAGCAAGTCCGCCGCGGACTGGAGCTGGATTCTCAACCTGTTGGAACAATCGACCGCCAAGGCGCTCCAGGGGCGTCGAGGCAGCTGAGGAAACCTCTATTATGAAGAACGTGACGATCGGACCTCGACTGGTATTTCCACTTGGGCTGATTCTGCTGGCAGGAGCTGTTTTTACTGTCCGCTCTCCAGCGGAAGATGTCGATCCTTTCCAAAAAAGAATCAACGAAGCCATCGCTCGCGGAAAAGACAACCTCCTCGGACAACTTCCGGGCATGACGGCCAAGCTTCCCGGGGGCTACCCGATGGGACGTCTCTCACTGCCGCTGGCGGCCGCTCTCAAGGGTGGAGCCAGCACAAAAGACCCTGTCATCGTCGCCGCCTTCGCGCGCCTGGCGAAACTGCAGCCTGCGAAGACCTATGGCGTCTCCTGTTATCTCTTCGCCCTCGATGCGCTCGCCCGGCAGCAGGCGAAAGAGGGAGTCAAGCGACGAAGCAGAACCTTTGTAGGAAGAAAACCGCACCAGGCGAAGGGTGATGTCAGAAAACGAATGTCCCAGATGGTTGAATGGCTCGTCGGCGCCCGCGCCGAGGGGATGGGCTATTGGAATTACGGCTACTGCAGCGCTCCCGGCGCGCAACGACACGATTTTTCAAATGCCCAGTTCGCGGTCCTCGGACTTCAGATCGGCATCGAACACGGCATCCCTGTTCCCCGGAAGGTCTTCGAGGAAATAGCGAAGATCCTTATCTCGACCCAGACCTTGATAGAAGCGCCTGAAAAGATAAACATCTCCTACGGTCTGCGTCTCGAGGACCTGCTGCAGAAGCGCAGGACCGCCGTCAAATCGCAATCAGCGAGCTTCACGGTCAAGCCTGGAGGTTGGAAGTACACAGCGGTCAAAGGCGGCAGCACGGCGAGCATGACGGCGGCTGGCGCCTCCAGCCTGCTCGTAGCCCGCAATGGCCTCGGCCGCGCTAATCTCGGACTGCGCCAGTCTCTGGACAAGGCCCTGGTACGTTCTTACGCCTGGATCAACAAGAACTTCAATTCCTTCATACAGGCCCCCGGGGGCGGACACGGGCTCTACACGATGTACAGCCTCGAGAAGGTGGGAGACCTCGGTGAGATCGAAAAATTCGGAGATCACAACTGGTATGTCGAAGGAGCCACGGTCCTGCTCGACAAACAACAGGGAGATGGCGGCTGGGCGGGCGGTTACGTCAACACCTCCTTCGCGGTCTTCTTCCTGACCCGCGCCACCCGGCTCAAGCCTTACAGCGCACCGAAAATCCTGACGAACTCGCCAGGCGCGGGAGGCTCGGCGGACCGTGATCTCGTCTTCATCGGCCGTCTGAACGGATTCATCTCCGCCAAGGATATCCTGAGAATTCTCGGCGATTCGAGGGACTCGACCATGGTCTCGGTCGGAGAGGAGGTCGTTCGGAACTACAACCAGAACTTCGTCGGCGAGCTGGCTCCCGTACTCCTGAACCTCTGGACCGGCAGCTCGGACAAGGTCTCCCGCTTCGCCAAGACCTCACTGCAGACGATCACCGGCCTGAAAAGCTCCGACCGCAGCGACTATGCTGACTGGTACAGCAGCTTCGAGAAGATCCATGCCATGAGCGCCGGCGGCGGCGTCAATGCCTCCACGCTCTCAGGCCTGCTCAAGAGCACCAAGAGCCCTACCCTCAAGGGAAAGATCCTCGATATAGCCCATCG
Organism: Planctomycetes bacterium UBA1662; assembly: GCA_002320775.1. Taxonomy (GTDB): domain Bacteria; phylum Planctomycetota; class UBA8108; order UBA8108; family UBA8108; genus UBA8108. Next base: position 7,932 of record DCKY01000255.1, on the reverse strand, counting down.
CAACAAGCTCTACCAGCTTTCGGGCGATCTGGTCACGGAACTCTCCGATTCGAAATCACACGATTACCGCCTCAAGGTCAACGGCCTGCTCAACCTCTGGTCCGGACGCTCGGTAACACCTCCGGCCCCCCGGGATGCCGATGGCTGGAACAAGGTGGCCGATGCCTGGAAAACCTGGGCCGTCTCCGAGAGCTCCTCCCTGGTGGCTGGACGACAGCTGGATGGCCTGCTCACCAGCCTTGAAAAGGCTCCGCCTGAGGCGGCTCCCGGGATCATCAAGAAGATCGTCGCGCTGGGAGATTCGGCTGTACCACACCTCAGGCGAGCGGTGGAGAAGAACGAGTACAGCTTCCACCTCATCGAGGCGCTTGAGCAGCTGACCGGAAAAGAGATCGGCCTGCGCTGAGCGAGGCCG
>DCKY01000255.1:3818-7160 GCA_002320775.1 Planctomycetes bacterium UBA1662 | reverse complement strand
TACGGGCCTCCAGGTACGGGCTCAATCAAAGATCGTAGTGAGAAGGTGCGCTGAGACCTCGGTCATCTCCAGCCGCGAGACCGCGTGCTTACCCGAGCTCGATATCAGGACCGGGCCCTCCTCGGGAGTCGACGGGAGGCGGCCATGGCTGCCTCCCACCAACCCGGTATCAAGGGGAACGCAATTCATCAGCGTTCGGAAGCCCGCCATCGCAGCCAGGCGCTTCAGGCCCAGGCGCGGCTTGTGCAACGGTTTCGAGGGGTCGAGCACCAGCTCGAGCGGATCGTAACCCGGCTTTCTATGGATATCGACGGTCCGGGCAAAATCGGGAGCATCGTTCTCCTCCAGCCAGTAATAGTAATCAAACCAGCGCCCCGCCCCGGCAACGGCGACAAGATCTCCCGAGCGTGCATGGTCGAGGCCATGGATCCGCTTGCCATCCTCATCCAGCACCTCCTCAACACCGGGAAGCTCCTCGACAAGCCGCTTGACCGAAGTCCTGTTCTCTTCCCGGCGAACATAGATATGGGCCACCTGGTGGTCACTCAGGGCGAAGGCCTCGGATGCTCCGGGGTCGAGTAGCTCTCCATTGCCGGCCCGGTGTACCTTCAGCAGCCCGGTCTCCCGGAGGGCCCGGTTGATGGGGATACTTGAGCTGACCTCGGTGATCCCGTATTCGCTGAGAACGACCACCTCCATCTCTCGTGTCCGGGCGGCCGAGATGATGTCGCCGACCACCTTGTCCACCTCGCCAAGAGTTCCGTCCAGACCGGGAAAAACAGGACCGAACCTCTGCAGGTCGTAATCCAGGTGAGGCAGGTAGACGAGAGTCAGGGTAGGACGATGGATACCGATCACCTGCTCGGCACAACGGCCGATCCACTCGCTCGAGCGGATGCCCGAAAGCGGACCCCAGAAGTTAAAGAGCGGAAACTCGCCCAGCTCGAGCTTGAGAGCGTCGCGAAGCTCCGGCGGGTGAGCGTAAAAGTCAGGGCTCTTGCGGCCATCGGCGTGATAGGTCGGGCGGGGAGTAACGCTCCAGTCGGTACCGGAATACATGTTGTACCACCAGAAAAGCTTGGCGCAGGTAAAGTCGGCGTCACGGGCCCTGCCCCGGTCCCAGATCTTCTCCCCCTCCACCAGGTGGTTCGACTGCTTCCACATCTGAATCTCAGCCTGCTCGCGGGAATACCAGCCATTGCCGACAATTCCATGCTGCGAGGGCAGGCAACCGGTCAACATGGTAGCCTGGGCGCTGCAGGTCACGGCAGGCAGTACCGTTGCGAGCTCAGCCTGGAAGCCGTCTGCGGCGAGAGCCTGGAGATGGGGCATCCGGCCATCAACCATCGCGGGCGTCAGTCCGACAACATTGACAACCACCAGGGATCTCATGAGAATCTCGCTCGTTTAAGCTGAGAAAATCCGGCTTCAGAACAAGCGAAGCGGGGAAAAGTGCATAAAAAACGGGCGCTTCTAAAATGGGGATTCCAGAAGCGCCCTGGGGCAGTTGTGGGGAACATTAGATTACAATTCGCATAGGGGGGATTCAACAGGAATCCTTTTCTTATCAGGAAAAAATTCATTCGTTGAAGAACGAAAACCTAACCTCCAGCGTCTGGCTTGACCCGGCACGGTTAGTTGAGTCGTCCTGTAGATCAGCTCATGGTTTTCAGAGAATCAAGCGCCACCAAGACTTCTATCAATTCGTTCCGAAACCTCCTCGATGCTTCCGGATCCGTCAATCACATCGAGCAGGCCGCGCTGTCGATAAAAACCCGCCAGCGGCTCTGTAAGGTATCTGTAAGTGTTCAGCCGTTCAAGCTGAACACTTTCACTATCATCTTCGCGCCTTGAAAGTTCACTCCCGCATGCATCGCAGCGGCCCTCCCGCTCGGGAACCTTGAACAGCTGGTGAAAGGTTTCCCCGCATTGGGCGCAGAGAAGGCGGCCCGTCAGCCTGGCTACGAGGGTATCGCTGCTGGCGTCGAGCAACAGCACCCGGGAGAGCTCGCCACCCCGGTCTGTCAGCATTTGCTCCAGCTTTTCCGCCTGGGCGATCGTCCTGGGAAAGCCGTCGAGGATGAGGCCTGTGACCGGGGCGCCTCGATCGAGGTGTTTCTCCAGCACGGCAAGCACGGTCTCATCCGAGGCGAACTCCCCGCGGGCCAGGGCCTCCTCGATCAGGACGCCCAGCTCCGTTCCCTCGGCGACCTCCGCGCGCAGAGCATCACCCATGGAAAAATGCACCATTCCACGACGCTCGCTGAGACGCGAGGCCTGCACACCCTTGCCGACCCCGGGAGGACCGAAGAAGACGATGTTATCAGGAAGCCTGACCATGGAATAAACCTGGAACCTCGCTTTGAACCGCTAAACCCGCTCCTTTGGGTCTGCGATTCTACCAGCACGGAGATTTCTTTTCAGGTAAATGTGCATCGACTTAATTGATAGCATCCCACGGCGGGAGAGTCTTATCATCGGTGTAGAGAGGGCGGGAGAAATCATCTATGGGCGGACACATACAAAAAATCAGCATCGGAACCCTGGTCTTCAGCCTGCTGCTGTCGACGCAGGCGCGCTGCGGTGAAGAGCCTCGGCTCGAGCTCCTCGCCCGGGACAGCTACCTTCCCGGGATCCCCGTGCTGCTGCGGGTCGAGCTCCGCGAGACCGATGGCTCCCTCCATCGCGATCGATGGAACGCCACGGCGCGGGTACGGGTCGAGGGCGAAGGCGTGAGCATCTCCCCCAGCGAGGTGCTGCTCAGAAACGGCATCGGCAGCGCCCTGGCCACCATTGAAGGTTCCGGTGACCTGCGGCTGGTCATCAGCCTCGATGGGGAAGAGCTCAGCAGAGACCTGGTGGACCTCTCCGACGAACCCCGGCGCGAGATCTCCGGCGAGTTGGGGGAGGAAGAAACCGAATGGTCCGGCGTCATCCATGTCACCGGCAATGTGACGGTTCCTGAAGATGGGAGCCTGAGAATCCTCCCCGGAACCCTGGTCCTTCTGGATGGAGTCGAGTCCGGCACCGATGGAACAGACATCAACATTGAGGGAAAAATCGAGAGTCTTGGAACCCGTCAGAGGCCGGTGACCCTGACCGCGAGTAACCCAGCGGAGGCCTGGGGCGAGCTGGACCACGATGGAGAGGAGCTGTCGACCTANNAAACGGCATCGGCAGCGCCCTGGCAACCATTGAAGGTTCCGGCGATCTGCGACTGGTCATCAGCCTTGATGGGGAAGAGCACAGCAGGAACCTTACAGATCTCTCCGGCGAACCCCGGCGGGAGGTCTCCGGCGAGCTGGCGGAGGGCGAAAGCGAGTGGTCCGGCGTCATCCATGT
>DCKY01000255.1:0-3533 GCA_002320775.1 Planctomycetes bacterium UBA1662 | reverse complement strand
CCATCAACGCCGATGACACCCTGGTCACCCTTGAACACAGCTCGATCACCGATATTTCGGGTAAGACCATGGATGCCGAGGATTCGGAAATCGTGATGCGCGACTGCCTGCTGCAGCGTTCGGTGATGGGGCCTGAGATCGAAGGCACCGCGCTGATCTTTGAAAACTCCGCCATCTTCGACATGCGCGGCGACGACGACAACGACGGAATCTACCTGCACGATCAGAACGCCGGCCAGGAAATTCGTCTCAGCGGCTGTATCGTCGCGGGCGGCGATGACGATGCCATCGACACCCTCGGCAGCGATGTGACCATCGAGGACTGCATCGTCCGCGACTTCGCCGACAAGGGCATCAGCATCTTTCACGAGGACGTCACGATCCGGCGCTGCCTGGTCTCAGGCAACGACATTGGCATCTCCTGCAAAACACATGACGACGAGGGCGCCAGCGTCATCATCGACCACGTCACCGTCGTGGACAACCGGATCGGAATCGAGAGCCGCAACCGTGACGGTGAAGACGATGCGGAGATCAGCTATCGCGTGACCAACTCCATCATTCGTCCGGGGGAAGGAGAGGCCGCCACCACCATCAGAACGGACTACGATCCGGGCTTCTTCACCCTCAGCTATTGCAGCCTGGGAAGCGAGCTCAAGGGAGCGGGTGGTGAAAACAACCAGCTCGAAGAGCCGGGCTTCGTGGACCGGGAAGCCCATGACTTTCGCCTCGCGCCCGGCTCGCCCTGCATCGACGCCGGCGACCCGGACTCGCCGCCGGACCCTGACGGAAGCCGGAGCGACATCGGCTATCGACCCTATACGAGGGCGGCCGCGCCGGTCGTCTTCCTCCGGGGCGAGGCGACCGGCGATGGGTCCATCGACATCAGCGACGCGGTAAAGATCCTCTCCTATCTCTTCGCCGGCACGGGAATCGACTGTTCGGTGAGCGCCGACAGCAACGATGATGGGACCGTCGACATCACGGACGCGATCTACCTGCTCACCTGGCTCTTCTCCGCGGGCAACCAGCCGCCGCCTCCGGCAGACAGCTGCGGCCCGGACCCCACCCCCGACAATCTCGATTGCAGGGAGCCCCCGGCCTGCGCCTGAACAGGAGCGCCCGCTAGTCGCCGCCTTCTTCCGGGCTGGGCCTGTTTCTCAGCACCTCGATGATCGATGAATTGTCGAGCTCGCCAAGGCCCTCCTCCACTCCCTGCGACAGTAGCTCCCTGTGCAGCCGCGACAGCGGCAGGTCGGCACCGGCAGCGCCCCCTAGATCGAGGATCAACTCGACATCCTTGAGATGCTGGGCAAGGCGAGCCTCCGGAGCGTAATCACTTTTCACCATCTTCCCGCCCTTGAGCTCGACAGCCCGGGAATGACCAGGGCCGGCGCGCAGGACCTCCAGCAGGGCTCCGGGCTCGACCCCAGCCCGTTCAGCCAGGTACAACGCCTCGGCGAGAACCAATCGGTTCAGGCCGACTGCAAGGTTCGACACGAGCTTCATCTTCGCCCCGGCTCCCACCGGACCGAGATGGAAGACCACCGGGGAGAGAGCATCCAGAAGCTCGGCCGCCGCCTTGAGACCCCCGGGCTCCGCGCCTACAAGAAGAGCCGCCTCACCAGAGAGCATGAGCTCCGAGGAGCCGCTGACCTCCGCTTCAACAAAGGCGATTCCAGCCCGGCCCATCCTGCCCGCCAAGGCCGCACTTCGGTCAGGATCGCCGGTCGTACAATCGATGACGAGCTCCAGTCGACTGGCGGCCGCCGCCAGGAGTCCCGCGGAGCCTCCGCAAACCTCCTCCACGGCATCCGAGTCGGGCAGGCAGAGCACGACCCTCTCGACTCGCTCAGCCAGCTGAGCAGGCGAGTCGGCGGTCTCCATCCCAAGCTCCGGAGCGCGGCCCGGATCGATATCGAAGCCGATGACCTCAAGGCCGCGTTCGAGCAGGCGGTGAGCGATGGCTGAACCCAGAAGTCCAAGCCCAATCATGCCAGTCGTCTGCCTGCGGTCACCTGGGGCCTGGCTCATCTTCCCTCGGCATCCTTCAGAGCCGCGCTGGTCACCCCTTCGTGGCTGTCATTCCAGACCGCCTGCCCATCCCTGACCAGGATCGCCTGGGGAGACTGGTGTAGAACCCCAAGTCGCTCGGCCAGCTCGAGAGACACCGGTCTATCTTCGACCACGAGCACCATGACGCAATGAACGCCCCTCTCCCGCGCGCCGGTGAGATAGCTCATGAACTCACGCTGCGCGAAGGTGCTGATCGAACAGCGGGTGCTGTGCTTGAAGACCATCACGGATCTCTCTGCTGAGAGCTCGAGCAGCCCGGAAATTTCCTCGCTGCTGCTCAATCGCGGAAGATCCACGTTATCGGTCATCGGGAGCCTGATTCTTTCTTAAGCCATTTTGATATATCGACTTGGAGGCTTGAGAATAAGGCAGGGAGCGGTCTATTTCCACCTCGGGGTTAAGATGGAGGGGGTACTGACCATTTTGCCGTTCACTGAAAGCCGGCCTGGACGCGATAATCGCGGATACACCCTGTTCCTGTCAGAAAGCCCCAGCCGCCCTGGCGCCATGAAATACACAACAGCTACACTCAGATTCTTCCTTCTCCTGGGATTGTTTTGCTCCTGGGCGCTGCCCGCCCGGACCCAGCCGGGAGAAAAGGAGAGCCTCGAGCGCCGGTTGGCCGCTGTAAAAAACGTCTCCCCCGACGCCCTGCTCAACACCGTGCAGGAGCTCGCCGCCGGGCTCACGGAACAAGTCGGCGGGGAGCTCAAAGAGGCGCTCAAGGATGAAGGATTCTTCGACCAGGGTGAAGAATACCGATTCGTCGCGGCCGCCCTGGCGCTCACCCGGAAGCAGGATCCCGAGCTGCGAAAGCTAGGCCTGACCAGCGCTCTCGTCCTGGCGCGCAAGGCGGCCGGCAAGAAGATCCGCGGCCTCTCCATCCGCCTGCTCGGTGAAAGTGGAGAGCTCGACCGGGTCAAGAGCACCCTGGCCGGCATCCTGGAGGAGGCTGTCAAGGAGGACAAGCCCCGGCTCCTCATCGCGGCCAGCCTGGCGCTAGACCGCCTGGACAACACCGGCTCACGCCTCCCCCTGCTGCGCCTGGTTCACGACACCGCCAGGAGCTTTGCGATTCGCTCGGAGGCGGCGCTCGCGATCGCCCGCATGACCCCGCGAGGCGCCCTCGACCCCATCGTGCTCGCCTTCATCAGGAAGCTCAGCGGCGAGCAAAGCGAACGGGGCGCCCTGGCCCGGCTGCTCTTTGAGCGCGCGGCTCGGCTCAACGGCCAGGCGCCTGACATCCTTGACCAGCTCGAAAAACTACAGAGAGAAAATGCCCGGCTCGCAAAGCGTATCAGGGATCTCGAGATCAAACGCCGGGAGGGGCCGGGCGACGCGCTGGAAGAATTCATCGACATGCTCCGCGGCGAATTCGTCGACCCGGCTGAGGTGAACATAAAGACCCTGGCCTCCGCAGCCTTCAGGGCTCTTGTAGACCAGCTCGACTTTTCCAC
>DCKY01000197.1:22842-23115 GCA_002320775.1 Planctomycetes bacterium UBA1662 | reverse complement strand
CGGGATAGACGGCTCCGGCCTGACTCATCTCGGCAAGCTTCAGAATCTTCATTATCTGAACCTCTATGGAACGAAGGTCAACGATGATGGGATCAAGAGTCTTGCCAGCCTCAAGGGTCTGAAGAAACTCTATCTCTGGCAGACAGAGGTTACCGATGCCGGTGTTGAAGAGCTGGAGAAGGCGCTTCCCGGTGTCGACGTCAACCGGGGCCTGGTGGCCGCCCAGGTGGTCGCTGTAGAACCCTCCTCGGGTAAGCCGGCGAAGAAGCCGGC
>DCKY01000197.1:10935-22500 GCA_002320775.1 Planctomycetes bacterium UBA1662 | reverse complement strand
CCCGAAAAGCCGGTGGTCGTCATTGCCCAGTCAACCGATGGTTGGAGCTTCGTTCCCGCCAGCGAAATCAAGGGAGAGGATTGGCTCAAGGTGGCCTTCGATGATGGCAAGTGGGCCAAGGGCAAGGCGCCTCTTGGCTACGGCGAGGCCGATGTGGTCAAGAAGAAGGGGAAGATCCTCGAGATCAAGGGCCAGGCGATTCTCTTTCGCAGGAAGTTCAAGGTCGACAAGAAGATCATCGACAGCAAGAAGAAGTTCAAGCTGCTGGTGGCCTCGGATGATTCCGCTGTGGTCTGGATCAATGGTAAGCAGGTCGATAAGGAAGAGGCCAATCACGAGGCCAAGTACTGGAACCGTACCGTTGAGATCGCCGCCGGGCTCATCAAGCAAGATGGGAATATTGTCTCGGTGTTGATCAACAACGCCGAGGGCTCCAGCGATGTCTACTTCGACCTCCAGCTCGAGACGGCCACGCCCTGATCTTTTTCAGGCCGCGTGTCTGTGATGCTCAGGCGCGGATCCTGTCTACAGGCCGCGCTTCGCGCTTCGGGGGGCCCAGGCGCCCGGGAACCTTCATTCCGCCGAGGAGGGTGTTGTAGAGGTCGATTCCCTCTGCCCCGACATCCATGATCTCGCCGGTCTTGAAGCGACCGCCGGCGCTCGAGATCGCGTGGAATACGCCCGAGAGCTCACGCTTTACATTCGAGTGGCGTCCATCTCCGGATTCTGTGGAGATGGTGATGAGGCTGTTTTCCAGGATGGTTCTACCGTTAGCCTCCCTGGAATCCTCGCCGTCGATTTTCTGGAGGAAATAGGCCACCTCGCGCATCTTCATGTGTGCGTGCGCACGCAGCTGCTCGTTTTTCTTCTTCGGGTCGAACTGGTGCCACCATTCGTGGCTGCAGCCTCCGGATCCGGAGCGGTTGTGCTGCGCCGCGTCATCGAATTGGTAGATCTTCCGCCCGGCGTATCGATAATCGCCCTTGAGCCGTATTCGCTCTCCCGCGGCGAGAAAGGTTAGGGAGCCGAAACGTGTTCGGTCGCATTGGATCGCCAGCGCGTAGAGATCAGCCATCAGCCGCCATTCGGTGGTCAGCTCTTCGAGCGTTATATCAATTCCTTCGCCGCCGGGGTCCGCCTCGCCGCCATGTTTCAGCTTCGAGCGTTCCGGAAGCTCCGGGGCTCTCGGGTCCGTGGTCTTCATCTTGTAGGCGCGCTGCTCGTATTCGCGGATCCTGTCGAGATGGTCCGCCACGCGCGCCCTGGAGGCGGCGCCGAGAGGCGAGTTTTCGCCGGTATAGTACCGGTACTGTCCGACCACCGAATCGAGGACGCTGCGTTTGAGATGCAGGCGTCGGGCATCCGAATCTTTTTCGGCGTTGATTGCTCCAAAGACTCTCGCGAAGAGATCACGGGGTTTTTCCTGGATCGTAGCGGCGACGCTTCCATCTGGATTGTAGCTGTGGACAAAGCGGCTGACGCGGCTGCGTCGGAAGAAGGTTCCTCCGATCAGGGTCGGCACCATGCCGGGAGGGAGCCCCCTGGGATAATGACCTCTTCGGATCACCTGGTCGATGGAGGGACCGCCGGAGCGAGCCGAGCCATTTGGCGCCTCGGCGGTAAAGGCGCCCGAGGCGCCGTCAAAGTGAGCGTTGATTCCTTTTTCATCGCAACGGACCTGGTCGATGTTGCGCATGATGAGCAGCTTACGGCTCAATGGCTCGAGCGGCTCGAGCACACCCTTGAAGCCCTCGGTTTGCAGGGGGGCGGGGATCCCGAGTCCGAAAAAGACGTTGAAGGCTCGTACCGGGATCTCCTGTCGTCCGGCGAAGGCTGTGGACCCGAGCATCTCCTCAAGCAAAGGCAGGCCGATGGCTGCGCCACCAAGCCCCTTGAGCATCGTGCGTCGACTGAGGGGTTTTTGTTGCATCATTGGGCCTCTGTTCGAGTCGATGTTACCAGATCGCTCAGGATAATTGCAGCCATTAGGTCCTGGTAGGTCCCGCCGTTTTTACGGGCGGTGGCGTAGATACCTCCAACGAGGCGCCTGTCCGAGCCAAAGAGCGGGCGTCCCAGCGCGAATTGGGCCAGCTTCCAGATCAATGTCTCCCTGACGCGTTCGTTTCCGGCAAGCAGGTTCATCAGCTCGGTCGCGCTCTTGTAATGAAGAGGCTCTTTCGTTCCCGGCACCGGGATGCTGCCGTCCTCTCGCAGGGGATTGCCGTGCTCGTCCTTTTCGTGGCGGGAGCCAAGGCCATCGTATTTTTCGAGACCGAAGGCGAGCGGCTCGAATTTTGAATGACAACCTCCGCAGGAAGCATCAGCGACTCTCTTTTCGGAGATGGCGCGTTTTGTCAGGCCCGGCCTGGCGGGAACAGGTGTCGTGTCCGTTCCGGGAGGGGGATCCTTGACGCTGCCGCGCAGGAGCTCCGTGAGGATGAAGAGCCCCCGGGTGACCATCGATGCCTCGTCGCCGCCGATGCTCAGGAGGCTCCCCTGCGTCAGCAGGCCTCCTCGGCCGGGTACCGCGGAAAGATCGTAGCGTTCCAGGCCCTTGCCCAGGGGTACGAGGCCGTAGTGCTTCGCCAGGGGTGGGGTGGCGAAGGTGACCTGGGCGTTGAGCAGATCCCAGAAGGGGCGATTCTGCTGCCAGACCACGTCATCGAAAAAGGCCAGGGTCTCTCTGCGCATGTCCCGCGCGAGCTCCCGGGTCCAGCCGGGAAAGAGCTTCCGGGATGGGGCCATATTCTCGAGCCGGCCGAGGTCCAGCCACTCGTCGATGAAACGGGCTGATTGTCTCCTGGCGCGCGGGTCACCCAGCATGCGCCGGACCTGGGCGCTGAGGAACTCCCTGTCCGCCAGCTTTCCAGCTCCTGCGGCTCTCAGCAGCTCCTCGTCGGGTGAGCTGCCCCAGAGGATATAGCTCAGGCGGGAGGCGAGCTCGTAGTCTCCAGTCGGCCACAGCTGTCCATCACCGCGCTGGTTTTCAACCCTGTAGATGAAGCGCGGCGACTGGAGCATGGCCTCGATCATGAGCTCGACGCATTCCCTGAAATCTCCGCCGGCGCTGGCAACGGTGGTAGAGATTCCGCGGTAGGAGACGACCTCACGCTCCTCGAGCGGACCACGCAGGACCCACCGACCCATCTTCGCGATCAGCTCGCGCATGTCATCATCGATGAGCCTCTGTTTTTTAGAGAAGCGCGCCGAGAATTTCAACACATCCATCTTCTCGACGATGATCCGCGCCAGCCTGGCGTAGGATTCCACGTGTTTGAGGTCGACGGTGAGGTTGTAGGCGGTATTGCTGAAGCCATCGGCTCGCTGATCCCGGGGCAGGATCTCGCGGGCTTCTTTCGCCACGTCAACGCCGAGGGAGTCTCTCACGGTCTCGATATATTCTGAAACGGTCAGGCGTTGCAGCCAGGTTCCTCCGGCTCGTTTGTCGCGCACATGGGAGAGGGGATCGATCTCGTCACCCGCCCAGGTCGCCCCTGAGTCGATCCATTCCCGCAGGCGCTTCTTTTCTTCTTTTGACAACGCGGCGCGCTTCTTCGGCATCTTGTCGCTTTCGACCAGCTTCCACAGTGAGCTCTCGGTCGCCTGGCCGGGAATGATGACCTCTCCGTTTTTCCCGCCGGCAAGGGCGGGGACTTTAGCTGACAGGTCGAGCTTTCCTTTACGTGTTGATGAGTCGTGGCACTCGAGACAATGACGAGACAGCAGGGGGGCGATGTGTCGATCAAAGAGCCTCTCGCCCGCGGTGATCTTCTGTCGTGCCACCAGCTCCGGGGAAGCTTCGGCGGCCGGTCCCGCCCTGAAATTTCGTTCGACCTCGGTGGCGGAGAGGTCCCGGTTGTAGATCGCCACGAGGTAGTAGGTGCCGAGCCAGGGCCGTCCTCCGGAGAGCTCATCGCCGAGCGCCAATCGATAGGCTCCATTCCAGTTCGAAGGATTGCCGCCGATGTTCTTTTCAACGTTCTTCTTACCATTGATATAGATCCGCGCGAGGCCGCCGCGCGCGCGCGTATAGATGACATGAGTCAGGACGGGGGAGAGGGTCCGGTTGCCGGAGTCCAGCGATGGCTGGCCGTTGGCGCTTGTCTTCGTTGTTCGCAGTCGCAGGACATAGCGGTCTCTCTCCTGCCCGAGGGTGAAGTTGCGGTTGGAGGAATTCTCTGACAGGGTGATGATCCGGGCCGGGCCATCTAGGGTTGTATTTGAAGGGCGAATCCAGGCCTCGATGGAGACAGCCCCCGACCGGCGGATGGATTCGATAAGGCGCGAGGCCTCTTTTCCGGATTGGATCAGGGTCTTCCTGTGGACTTCGAGTGAGCCTTCGCTCCGGCGTACGGAATTGGCTCCGCCGATCACCAGGTTCACCGGTTTTCCCGCTCCCGAGCGGTCTTTGATGATCGGCCCGGAGGTTGAGCTGAAGTCGTAGAGAACCTGCAGGCTGGTTTTGACCCGTTCACCTTCAGGTTCGGCAGCCGCGGTGGAAGACAGCGCGGCCGGGAGCATGTAGAAGGCGGTCGATAGCAGGAATAGAAGAAGGCGTGGCTTCATATCGCTGATCTTCCGGAGTTAAAGGTGGAAGCGGTAAAGGCCACCTCAGCTTAGCACCGTTTTATTCCATCCTCACCAGCTATCTGTCGGCCTGGCGTGGAGCCATCAAAAGAGCCCGCCCGGAGGACCGGGCGGGCCTGGATCTGGTAGCGGAGGGCAGAATCGAACTGCCGACCTTCGGGTTATGAATCCGACGCTCTAGCCGTCTGAGCTACTCCGCCTTGTTTCATATCTTTGGAGGAGAATTGTATCAGGCATTACGTTCGTGGCAAGAGCGGTCGCCGTGTGTAGTTTGCGAAAGCCGCTACTTACCCCAGAATGACCCTGCCTGCCGGGAAATAATTGTTCGCGTTACGTGTTGCAGGGGGGCTTCTATGAAACTTACTCGGAAATACCGGGGATCCCGTTCCAGGTGCGGACCTAGGCGGTGCGGATCTATGCGGGACTGTAGAATATCCGGCAAACGGCTGCTCGCAGGGGCCGCCGCCCGCCTTCGCCAACTTACCTGCAGCGGGGCCAGAGCTCTTGTCGATGGTGGACTTGACCTGCTTGCTCCCCGGGCCTGCCTGGCCTGCGGGCTTCGATTACCGCTGCCTCGATTGTTCCGCCGGGAAGATGTTCACGCTCGGGATGAGAGCTTTTCATTGTGCCGGGACTGCGCGCGGTTGCTCGTGTTGACGGGGCCATCGTGTTTCCGTTGCGGAGGCATGCTCCCCTCGGCCTCCCGGGCGCTCGGATCGGCCGGCGCTGCCGGGGGCTGGACGGCCAGTTGCTGGTCCTGTGAACAGGATCCTCCCGCCCAGGACTCGGTGAGCTGCGTCGTGGCTTACGAGGGGGTCGGGCGCGAGCTATTGCTTGCGTATAAGAACGGTGGAGCCGAAGTTTTTCTGTCCTGCATGGTACGCCTGCTCGGACTTCGCGGCTCATTGATTACAGGTTCTCCTGTCGCCGGGACACGTTCAGTTAAAGAGTCGCCGGTTGTTTGCGGTATACCCAGGCATCCTGTCGAGCGTCTGCTGCGCGGAGGCCCGGGAGGGAATCTTCTCGCCGCCGCCTTCGCCTCCCGCCAGGGCCTCGTTTTTCGCCGTCTGCTGCGAAAGAGGAGGTGGACGCCCAGGCAGGCGGGGTTGGGTAGGCGGCAGCGTCTGCGGAACCTGTGTGGAGTCTTTGCCGTCAGGAGAATTCGCCGAATCCCCTCTCGCGTGTTGCTGGTAGACGATGTGCTGACTACGGGCTCGACGGTAAAGGAATGCGCCGCGACCCTGAAGTCCGCGGGTGTTGAGCGAGTTGATGTACTGGCGGTGGCTCGCTCTCCTGGGTGATGGAGGATCTGCGCCGGGTTCGCGAGCAGCCAATCTCAAGGTAGAGCCGGTTTCATCCGATAAGTAGTTTATCAGCAGATCTCGTCGGGGGGCGGCCAGCAGCCGGTCCTGGCGGGCGTTTTCAATGATTTCATTCGATTGGATCGAGCGAGCATACGGCTTTTGCGACAGGACACTCTTGCCTATCTCTTCTTCGGAGCCTTCGGCTGCAGCGAGGCCTATCTGGATGATGTGCGGGAGCTGATTGAGCGGGAGTACGGTCCGCTGGATTCTCTCGGAGTCAGCCAGGTTTTTGATTTCCCCAATGCCCAGAGCTATCGGGAGACGATGGGGACGGGGCTGAAGAGGCAGTTTTTCGTCTGCGAAGAACGCCATCGACAGGACTGCCTCGCGGAGGTCAAGCACAGCGCGATCGAGCTGGAGAAGCGGATCACGGCGAAGCGTCCGGCAGCTGTGGAGCGTCCGATCAATATCGATCCCGGGATCATTAACGATTGCAGAATCATCCTGGCGAGCACCAAGGACTACTCGCATCGAATCTACCGGGGCGGCGGGATCTGGGAGGAGATTACCCTGATGTACCGGGATGGAGCCTACCGGCCGCTTCCATGGACCTACAGGGATTTTACCAATCCCGGCTACCACGAATTCTTTGAGGTCTTTCGGGACAGGATCATCAAGGAGCTCTGAGATGAATCGTATTTTTGACTCTCTTGAACTTGGCGAATGAAGGCATAGAATGGTCGCTTCGCCTGAAAGTGAAAGTCCTGTCCTCGAATGCCGGGCATCTTAGCCGGACAAAGACTGGAGAGCTGGAAACATGAGTATTGAAGTAACGGATGAGCTGGTCGAGAAGATCGCAGTTCTTTCCCGCCTCGACTTGACCCGGGAAGAGCTCGATGGGTTCAAGGAACATTTCGAGAAGGTGCTCGAATATGTAGGAGAGCTGCAGGAACTGGAGACGGATGGAGTCGATCCATCGCTCTTCACCAGCGAGGCCTCCAATGTTCTGCGTTCGGATGAGGGAACGCCCAGTCTTCCTAACGAGGTAGCCCTGCGTCCCTCTCCCGATAGCGAGCCGCCCTATTTCCTGGTTCCGCGGATCATCGGGGATGCGGAGAGTTCCGAGAACTGAACAGCAGGATGAAGCCTTGACCAAGAGCGTTTTTGATACCAGGGACAGCATTCGGGCCGGAGAGCTCACCGCCACCGCCGCGGCGGAGGACGCTCTTCGCCAGGTAGAGCAGGTCAATCCGCAGCTTGACGCGGCTACCGAGATTCTTCGCGAGGAGGCCCTTGAGCAAGCGGCTGAGCTTGACAGGCGGCTCGAGTCGGGAGAAGAACCGGGGCCGCTCGCGGGCGTTCCTTTTACCGTCAAGTCGAACATCTGCACTCTCTACGGGCGTACCACGGCGGCCAGCAGGATTATCGAGAATCACGTCTCTCCCTACGAGGCTACCGCGGTCAGGAGGCTCCGGGAGGCCGGTGCGGTCTGTGTGGCCAAGACCAACCTGGATGAGTTCGGCATGGGCTCCTCTACGGAGAATTCCTCGATCAAGATCACGAAGAACCCCTGGGAGACAAACCATGTTCCCGGCGGCTCGAGCGGCGGGGCCGCGGCACTCTGCTCCGCTACCCGGGGGATGCTTCATCTCGGCTCCGACACGGGCGGTTCCATTCGCCAGCCGGCTGCGTATTGCGGGGTGACCGGCCTGAAGCCGACCTATGGCCGGGTCAGCCGCTACGGCCTGCTGGCCTTCGCCAGTTCGCTTGACCAGATCGGTCCGCTGCAGCATTCGGCTCTCGAATGCGCTCTCGTTCTAGAGGCGATGGCCGGCGTCGACGAGATGGATTGCACCAGCAGGAACGTCGAGGTGAAGGACTATGTCGAGAGCGCCTCCCGGGATATTTCAGGGATGCGTCTCGGGATCGCCCCCGAGCTCTTTCCCGAGGGGGTCGACTCGGAGGTCCGAGAGCGGGTAGAGCAGGCGATCGAGGTTCTGAGGGGGCTGGGCGCCGAGGTGAAGGAGGTCTCTCTTCCCAATGCGCGCTACGCCAACCCGGCCTACGTCCTGGTATCCGCCGCCGAGGCAAGCTCGAATCTTGCGCGTTACGATGGGGTCCATTTCGGACATCGAACGAAGGAGGCTGAGGACCTGGTCGCGCTCTATAAGAGCTCAAGGGCCGAGGGCTTCGGTCCAGAGGTGAAGAGAAGAATCATGATCGGCGCCTTTGTTCTCAGTTCGGGCTACTATGACGCCTTCTACCTGAAAGCGCTGAAGGTAAGGAAGCTGATCCGGCAGGATTTCGAGACGGCTCTTGGCGAGGTGGATGCGGTTGTCTGTCCGACCTCTCCCATTACCGCATTTCCCATCGGTGAGCGAATGGATGATCCCATGAAGCTCTATGCCGTTGATGTGTTGACGGTCCCGGCCAACCTGGCATCCCTTCCCGCTCTCAGCCTGCCCTGCGGTCTTTCCGGCGATGGGCTTCCGATCGGGATGCAGCTCTACGGCAGGGCGATGGAAGATGATGTGGTGCTCCGGATCGCCAATGCCTTCCAGTCCGAGACCGAGCACCATCTCCAGGCGCCGCCGGTGAACGCCTGGGGCGGGGGAGGAGAAGCCTGATGTGCGCTGAAAAGAAGCTTGATCCGCTTGAGAACTCGGCCTATGAGGCGGTAGTTGGACTCGAGGTCCATGTCCAGCTGAACACCAGGACGAAGATGTTCTGCCGCTGCGAGAACAGGTTCGGGGCGGAGCCCAATACCAATGTCTGCCCGGTCTGTCTCGGCTGGCCCGGCGCTCTGCCTTATGCCAACAGGGAGGCGATTGAGCAGTCCCTCCGCGCAGTGCTCGCCTGCGGTTGCGAGGTGGGGGAATTTTCCAAGTTTGACCGCAAGAATTACTACTATCCCGATTTGCCGAAGGGCTACCAGATTTCTCAATACGATCAGCCGCTGGGCCTTGGCGGACAGGTGGACTTCCTGCTGGATGGAGAGAAGGCCGGAGTTCGGCTCACGAGAATCCATCTTGAGGAGGATGCGGGCAAGAACACCCATGTCGCAGGTCGTCCAGTCAGCTTCGTGGACCTTAACAGGGCGGGGACGCCTCTGCTCGAGATCGTCACTGAGCCGGACATCTCTTCGGCGGCTGAGGCGGGGGCGTTTCTGCGTAATCTCCGGCTCATCATGCTCTATCTCGGAGTGTCGGACTGCAATATGGAGGAGGGATCTCTGCGCTGTGACGTGAATGTTTCGATTCGGCCGAAGGGAGCCCAACACCTCGAGACCCGGGCGGAGATCAAGAATCTCAATTCATTCAACTTCATCGAGAAGGCGCTTCATTACGAGGTTTCCAGGCAGATCGACCTGAAAGAGCGTGGTGAGGAGGTGGTGCAGGAGACCAGGCTCTACGATCCGGAGCGAGATGAGACCCGCTCGATGCGAGGTAAGGAGGCGGAGCATGACTACCGGTATTTTCCCGAGCCGGACCTGACGCCTGTGACCTTTACCAGGGAGCAGCTCGAGGACATTCGCTCCAGCCTTCCGGAACTGCCGGCCGCGCGCCTGCAACGCTACACCTCCGAGCTGGGGCTCGAGGATTATCCCGCCGACCTGCTTGTGCGTGATCACGAGGCCGCGATCTTCTTTGACGCCTGCATCGAGCTCTATCCGAAGGCACGCTCGGCGGCCAATTGGATCCTCAACTCGCTGAAGGAGGAGGCCAATTCCCGTAAGACCGGGATCTCTTCCCTCGGTCTCGAACCCGGACGCTTTGTCGACCTGGTCAAGGCCGTTGACGATGGTGTCGTGAGCTCGCAAAAGGGGAGGGAGGTTCTGAAGCCGATGCTCGAGAGCGACAAGCCGGTGGCTGAGATCATCAGCGAGCTGGGGCTCGAGCAGATCAGCGATGATTCCGAACTTCGTGAGCAGGTGGAGAAGGTGCTCTCCGAGCATCCCGGGCCGGTTGAAGATGTTCGCGCCGGCAAGAAGAACTCGGTCAATTTCCTTGTCGGGCAGGTGATGAAGGAAACCCGGGGAAAGGCGAATCCCGGCAAGGTCGCCGAGATGATAGGCGAAATACTTTCAGCGTGATTCCCGGCGGATCTGGCCGCAGTACTCCCGATGGCGGATTTTCGCGAGGTTCCCGGGATAGAATCCCCATGTTCCTGCGGTAGAATAACCAAATGAGAATACCTCACTCCATCCCAGTCCAATTCTCGAGCTGGAAGTCCGCTGCCGGGGACGTCAGGCCGCTGGCCGGATTCCTTGCCGTATTGAGTCTCCTGCTCAGCATGGCGCTTGTGCCTTCTCTCGGCGCAGAGGAGCCGGAGGGCGGCTGGAAATCTACCGAGAACCGGCTCAAGAAATCGATCCTCGCGAAGAATTTCGAGGTAGCCCAGAGCGTTGTGTCCGAGCTGGCCGAGACCAACGAGGTTCGCGGTTACAAGCTCATTCTCAAGTACGCCCTGGGCGGTCACAGCTACGAGCTCGACCGTCTGGCCGGCAGGACTCTTGCCGCGGTTGAATCATCCAATGTTCGTAAGGAGGTCTGCGCCGAGGTTTCCAAGGGCAAGAACTCCAAGACCAAGATCATCCTCCTTGCCGTCCTGAGGCGATGGAGCGATGACGCCCTGGCGATGAAAACACTGCATGGCGCGCTTCGAAGCTCCCGCAAGGAGGTCGTCTTTACCGCTCTGCGCTGGATCAGGGACCTGGAAAACCCTGAGCTTTCGATGGAGCCTCTTATCGATGAGCTTGCGCGCCGCGAGAGAAAACCTCATGACCGGATCTACTTCGATCTGCAACGAGCTCTCGAGGAGCTCTCCGGGTACAAGTTCGAGGTCGCCATAGATTGGCGTAATTTCTGGAAGGGCAGGAAGGGCGGAAAGAAGCCTCCGCCGAAAAGAGAGACCGAGAGCCGTACAGTCCTCTTCAAGAGGCCAAGCTTCTTTTCGGTCACTGTCGATTCCGACAGGGTGCTCTTCATTATCGATGTCAGCGACAGCATGAAGATCATGGATACCGTTATCCAGAAACCCAAGCGTCCTCCAGAGGAGCCCGGCCGCAAGGGAAGGACGGTGGTGGTCAAGCCTGATGGCGCATCAGGGAGCGAGAAGGCTCCAGTGGATAAACTGAAGCGCGTGGCCAGGATTACGCGGGTCAAGCATGAGCTGCTGAAAACTCTCGCGGGGCTGCCGGCGCACGTACGTTTCGGGATCATGGACTTCAATCACCAGATAGGTTTTTTTGGATCGCCTCCTGCTCCGGCTCCCACCCTGGATAAGCCTATTCAGCACGCCCAGACGCCGGCACTCGTGTTCGCTTCAAAATCGAACAAGCAGAAGGCCGCTGACTGGGTTCGCAAGCTGAGACCATCGGGCGCCACCAGAACGGACCTGGCAATGTCCAGGGCCTTCGGGATTCCCGATATTGACACGATCTACCTGCTGACCGATGGTACGCCTCGGGATGAGAAGAACCAGAAGATCGCTCCGGAGCTTGTCCTTGCGATAGCGAAGATGCAGAATCGCTTTCGCAAGGCGAGAGTTCACACGGTTGGCTTTGCCCAGGCCGGCTTTACCATGCAGAAGCTCTGCCGTGACCTCGCGGGGCAAAACGATGGCAAGTGCGTTCTCCTTGAGTAACCGGCGATTACTGGCCAGCGATCACTGG
>DCKY01000197.1:0-10601 GCA_002320775.1 Planctomycetes bacterium UBA1662 | reverse complement strand
GCGATCACTGGGCGCCGGTGAAGAGGATCTCGGCTACCTTTGAGCTGCCGTAAAAGAGCGCTGCCCAGAGCGCCGCCCAGAACGGCAGGGTGACCAGATTTTTCAGCATGCTGGGTCTGGCGGGCGGGGGGCTCTCCATGCGGGTGCGAGAGATCACAGGCTTCGGCTCCTGGCCTGTCCTGGCCAGCGGCGGCGAAGAGATGTCGGCAAGCGGCTGGTCGGCCGGTTCGCTTTCCGGCTGGTAGTCGCCCTGGATTTCCACGACCTCGGTGTTGGGCGCGAGACTCGAGATTACCGGGTCGATTTCTTCCGGGAGGCTGGGCCTCTCGGCAGGGGTCTTCTCTAACATCTTTCCGAGCAGGTCCGAGACCTCCTCTGGAATATTTGAATCGATGAGGTTGGCAGGGGCGGGCTTGAGCTCACGATGTTTTTCGAGAATGTCCCTGGTTTCACCCTGTCCCATGGCCGGGGCGCCGGTGAGAAGATGGTAGGAGATCGCCGCGATCGAATACGCCAGGACCTTTTCTCCCTGCGCGGCCCCTGCGTCGCCATCTTCTGAGAGCTCCGGAGGCAGATAGTTCGTATAGGCCGACAGATGGCGAAGGGACCCGTCGCGGAGGCCCAGGAGGGTCGGCAACTCGAGGGCGGCGGCGGAGAGGATTCTTCCGGTTCCGGTTTCTGCCTGGACCTGGAACTGGGTGAGGCTCATTGGAAAACAGATCCCGGGTATTTCTTGTTTGGCCAGGGTGATCAGCAGCAACTGACGGACCAGGTCGAGTCTTGCAGCCAGGGGCTCGGCCAGGATTCCAGCAAGCCCATCTTCGAGCGAGGGGCCGCCCTGTGATTTCAGGACCAGGTAGCTCTTGTTGATGTCGGAAAATTCCGAGGAGACGATCGCATTGATGTGGTCCTGTTTCAGGCTCGCTGCTGATTTTACGGCATCCTGGATTTGATCGAGGAGCTCACCTGCAGGGCCCTGGCCCTCTGCGAAGAGGTCTACCCTCACGGCCCGGTCAAGTGCCGCCTGGTAGGCGTGGTATACGAAGACGCCGCCTTCCTCGCGCTCTGTTTCAAGAAGGCGCGCGCCGTAGATCTCCCGACGCGGCGGCGGCAGGTTCTCCTCTTCCTCAAAGACCAGCAGGGAGTTACCTATCTGGATAGTTGCCTGATCCTGCAGACGGCCTTGATCTATCTTCTCGCCATTGAGGAGGGTTCCATTGGAAGAGCCAAGGTCCTGGATCAGCCAGTTGCCGGAGGCTGGCATGATGTGGGCATGTTTGCGAGAGCACCGGTTGTCATCGAGACAGACCTCGGTATCCTCTCCTCTTCCAAGGACAGTAGGATTCTTGCGGGAAAAGACCGTATAGGCTTCTCCCTCATTCTTTCCTTTTCTTACGCGTAGGACAGGCATCGTTCCAGTATTATACTCAATTACGAGCACCTTATCTCGCCGGAGGCGGTATTGATCGATAATAGGGCAGATTCTCTGGGCCTTGTCAGGCGCTGCGCACAGATTCTTGATGAAAACAAGCTCTCAGACATCGAGATATTCGAGGTCGGCGATACGATCCAGATCACGGATTATTTCGTGATCGCCACGGGGCTGACTTCGCGTCATTTGCTTACCGCGGCGGTGGATCTCAACAAGGAGCTTCGAGTGTCGGGAATCGTCGATGAAAAGAACTCGAATTTCCACAAAGAGGGGCATCATGGGAGGGACGGACGCTGGGTTCTGCTCGATCTCGACAGGGTCGTGGTGCATTTGTTCCTGGAGGAGAGCAGGAAGTATTATGATCTGGAGCTGCTGTGGGGCGATTGTCCGAGAGTTGATTGGGAGCCGACCGTCCGGCCTACGGCCAGCAGCTGAAGTTGTTTTTCCCCAGCCTGTCGCCTGGCAGAGCGGATGTGGAGACTGGAACCCGTCAGATGCAATCTGTTGAGAGGTTGACCCGGAGCGCGAAGGAAACCTTCGAGGTTGCCCGCCAGCTTGGCGCGGAGCTCGCAGGAGGCGAGGTGCTCGCCCTGGTTGGTGACCTGGGCGCCGGCAAAACGACCTTTACCCGGGGGCTGGTCTGCGGGACGGGTTGCGAAGAATACATGCGGGTCAACAGCCCAACCTATGTTCTGGAACAGGTCTACCAGGGACGAATCCCGGTGCGCCATTACGATGCCTATCGCCTGGACAGCCCGTATGAGCTGGAAGATCTCGGCTTCCAGGAGGCCCTCTCCACTGAAGCCGTCCTGGTTATCGAATGGGCGGACAGGGTCCAGTCTCTCCTGCCCGCTGACAGCTTGTTCCTGGAGTTGTCTTTCGCCAGTCCGGATGGGGCTGAAGAGGGGCCAGGCAATACTCGTTTGCTGAGGTTCAGTTCAGCGGATGGCTCCTGGGAGAGACGGCTGGCCGGCCTCTCCCGCAGGGCCGATAATGAGTGAGTTTCGGTTTTCGCTCGCGACCAGGGTGGGCTGGAACCTTCTGCCCGTTGAATCGCATGGATTGTGGGCTTTCCGGAGCCGAGACAGAAAATATTGTGGAGGTCGATTCTTCCTTTCAAGAGAATCGTTTGAGACCGGATTTTTTTTTCTATAGGGATAGTTGCGATAGAGGTTTACGTTCAGTGGCATCCAGTCGATAGTACAAAGAGGTAGATAAGGATTTCGATGCCAGATAATCCATCTGATTTTACTCCTGATGGGCTTGAAGAGCCGACGCAGCCTGCGGGGCAGGAAGCTGCCGCTTCAGCTCGGCAGCTTTTCAGCGGGATCTCCATGCGCGGCCCGGTCGAGGAGCTGGAGCGAGTCTATCGGAATCGCGCCCGCGGCTTGAAAAGCTCGGGTAGCCAGGAGCAGCTTGACCGCTTGTCGAGAGGCTTTGAGATCGCCAAGGAGCGACTCTCTGATGCCCTGGTGCACGGAGAGGATCCTGGCGGGCAGGATGATGTCCGGCAGGATGAGGAGGACGAGGGGCTGGACGGATGATCATTCGATCGATCAATGCCGAGAATTTCATGAAGTTCTCCCGGCTGAACCTTTCGAGCCTCCCGGGTAGCGGCGTCATAGGAATCATCGGGCCCAACGAGTCCGGCAAGAGCACGATAGGCGAGGCCATCCTCTTCGCGTTCTTCGGGCGTACAAAGATGTCGAAAGAGTGCCCTCTTGAGAGCCTGATCCATTGGGGCAGCGAATTCATGCGCGTCGAGATTGATTTTATTCTTCGCGATCGTAAGCAGGGGCGGCGCCAGTTGCGTATTTACAGGGAGATCGACCGGTTTGGAACCAACTACGCAAAAATCCTGGAGCTGCCCGGGAAGGAGGAGGTCGCCCGGGGTAACCTCGAGGTGACATCCTTTATCCAGAGCCAGGTAGGTTTTGATTTTTTCGAATTCCAGCACGCGTTTTATCACGACCAGTACGGTAGCCGGCTGGTGGATGATTCGCAGCGCGAATTTCTCGAGAGGATGACCGGCGTTCGCCAGATGGACAGCGCCACCAGGAGGATCAAGACCGAGATAGAACAGCTCGAGCGCGAGTTCGGTCACTACCAGAAGGATATTGGCCGCAACCTGAAGCAGATTGAACATTTCTCCCGGACTGTCGAAAAGCTTCCAGATCTTCGCGACGAGGAGGAGAGAACGATCTGTGAATACGACAGGGTTAAGGAAACGGTTGAGCTTCATTCGCGAACCAGGGATGCCTACAGCAGCCTGCTGGATTCCGGGAACAGCTCGGGCCAGCGCTTCGCCCAACTGGCAGGGGCGAGGGGCGCCCAGATGGAGGAGGGTGTCTCCGCCCTTCTGGATGATTACAGGACGCTGCAGTCGCGCTGCGCCGAAGGAGAGCTGGATGACGCCAGGCTGGCGGAGGAGGCCGGCAGGATCACAGGAGCTCTCGAGCGAACGAATGAATTCCTCGAGGCCTACAGGGACCTGAGGCGAACGTTTATTGAGGCGAGGGAGACGTTGGAGTCGGATCTCTACGGAGGAGACGAGGGCTCTCTGAAGGCGAGACTTAACGAGGAGGAGCTGGAGCGCGCGGGCCTTGCGGCTACTCTCAAGGGGCGTTTCAAATGGTTTTTTGGCGGCCTCTCCCTCTTCGTGATTTTTGGCGGCTTCGCGGCGGCCTTCGCCTTGAGTCCGGGGCTGCCGGAGAAGATCGGGCTGCTTGAGGGAATCAAGCCAGCCTATCTGAGCCTGGCCTGTGGATTGGCGGGGCTGCTTGGCTTCGCCCTGTTCCTGGTGAAATATGTTGGCTACCGGGGATTTGAATCTCGCCGTGTGGCCATAGCTAAAAATATTTCCATTTTGAAAAAACAGATCCAGGACACCAAGTCACGCATCAGGGACTGTCTCAGACTTGAAGAGCTCAAGGATTCGGGCTCGCCGCGCGATTATGTCGAGGCCGCCTCCGAGGTTGCCTCCGGCGCGGCGGAAAAACGCCTGGAGGAGTTCCGCGGCAGGTATTCAGCTCTCCTCGGTATGGATACGGATCAGGACTTTGGTGACTATACCGACCTGATTCGCAAACAGATGGAAAACGAGAAATCCTGCCATAAACGCATTCGAAACCTGAGCCAGGGCTGCGCTAATAAGCTGAAGGACAGCGAGGCGAAGCTGAAGAAATCCCAGAGCTCCCGGGATCGGATTGGTAATGAGCTGCGCGAGGCTGAGGGACAGCTGGCGAAGAAGGAGACTCTCGAGGAGAAGGTCGCCGAGTTTGAGAGCGCCGCGTTGAAGATCCGGCGGGATATAGATGACAGGCGCATCGCATGTGAGCTTCTGCAACTCTGCAGCGCGACGACTCGTGAGAAGGTTGGCCCAACCTTGAGCAGCTATCTCAAATGCATTCTTCCAAGGTTGACCGAGGGCAGGTATCGGGATGTCAAGCTGGACCCCGAGCTCAACATCCAGGTCTTCGCCGATGACCGCAGCGATTTTATTTCCGCTATTGAGCTCAGCGGCGGTACCAACGAGGCCCTGATGCTCGGCCTGCGGTTGGCCCTGTCCCAGGCGCATGTGACCTCCCGCGCCCGGCAGCAGCAGTTTATGTTTCTCGATGAGCCTTTCAAGATGATGGATAGCAGGAGAGTCGTCGGAGCGCTTGAATCCCTCGGGAAGCTCAGCGAGGAGCTGCGCCAGTTCTTTGTCGTTCAGCCGCGGTGCGAGCAGGAGCAGATCGATGTCCTTGATCATGTCATCCGGACTTCGGTTGAATTGACCGAGCTCGAAATTGACTTCAGCTCCGTAGCGCCTGGTGAATCGTTTGACGCCAGCTAGGTCGGGGGAGTTTCATTCCTGTCGCAATGGTTCAGATTATCCTGACGGGTCCTACAGCTAGCGGCAAGGGGAGCGTTGCCTTCGAGCTGGCGAAGCGCATGGAGGCGTCGATTGCCTGCATGGATTCGATGAAGATCTATCGCGAGATGGATATCGTGACGGCCAAGCCCCCGCAGGAGCGCCGGGACCGGTGCCAATATCACCTGATCGACCTGATCGGGCCGGAGGAGTCCTTCAGTGTCGGCAGGTATCTGCCCCTGCTTGAAGGATTGCTCGAGTCGGAGACGGCCGCTGGACGGCCGCTGGTGATTTCCGGGGGGACGGGCCTGTACCTTAAGGGGTTTCTCGATGGACTTGTCCAGGGCCCCGGGGCGAATTGGGAGCTAAGGGACCGGTTGACGGCGGAGGCTCGAGAGAACGGGCCAGCGAGCCTCTATGCACGTCTGCAGGAGGTTGATCCTGTAGCCGCGGCGAAGCTCTTGCCAAGCAATGAGCGCCGGATTATCCGGGCCCTCGAGTTTTTTGAGAGCTCGGGGCAGCCCCTTGGTGATTCCTGGAAATGGAAGGGCTCTTCCCGGCCTCGCGAGGATACAGTTCTCTTCGGTCTCGGGTGGGAGCGAGAGGCTCTCTATGCCAGGGCGAATGAGAGGGTTCTGACGATGGTCGAGCAGGGACTCTTTGCGGAGTGTGAGGGGCTGCTGAGTCGTCAGCCTCCTCCGGGGCGCAGCGCCTCGCAGTGCATCGGTCTGCGGGAGATCCGGGAGGGGCTCGAGGCTGGAGACAGCCGCGGGGCCATCATCGAGACGATCCAGAAGAACACCCGAAACTTCATCAAGCGTCAGCTGACCTGGTTCCGGAAGATGGATGTCGAGTGGCTGCCTGTTGGGGGAAAGCTGGAGCCAGCCAGCGTAGCCGAGGCCATTCTTGCCAGGATGACCTGAGGCCGCCACGGCTCCGGACGGGTGGATAAAAAAGAACGGGAACCCGGAAAACCGGGCTCCCGCCTTTTCCTCGTTTTCTTTTATTACCCTGAGAGGGCAGGACGATCAGTAGTCGAGTTCGCGGGGGTATTCTTCCATGTCGAAGAGAACCCTGTCGAAGTCCACGTGGAACTCATGCAGATCGTCAAGGATCGTACGGATACGACGCTTGTGATGCGGCCAACTATAGATCGTAGGCTCGGTAGTCATGCAACCCGAGGTTGCCAGGATACTGAGCATGCCAACCCAGAGGAGTAATTTCTTAAGCATATCAACTGTGACTGCAGTTATTAGGACCGCAGAATTCCTTATATCAGGACTAAGCCTTTTTTAGACCAGTCAAACTCGTTTGGCCTAGCCGGTTCCGGGAGATCAGTCAGAGACCATCCCAGCGCTCCAGGGACACCCTCCCTGGTTTTTTTGCGCCAAACTTGCTTCATTACGTACGGTTATTCTTAAAACAATACTAAAGACCTATTCTGTGGCGGTCTTCCCATAATGTCAAGTCGCCTAAGGGTCTCCAGTAAGTTGTTCATCGGTATTCAGCAGAGTCTTTCCCCACCAAATCCCACCTGAATAAGCTAATTACGGCCGAATCGGAACATGTCGGTTGTTATCGGCAAGCCAGGCCCCATGCAGTTTTTCAGCCGTTCAAAGGCAAAAAACTTCGCAAAGGCAACCAGCCAGGTGAGAAAACGCAATAAACACTGCTTAAAACGGCCTTTTCTACCGGTTCAGAAGTGTTCAAAGCCGTTTCCAGTCAACTGTTTAAGACTACCCGATGAATCGATTTTCAGCCACAAACCGGGCTGATCTGAGGTGACGGTTCCGATGCGTGTCATGGGTAGATCGAATTTCCTGCCGAAAGCCCTCCTGCGGGCCGTGGTGGCCCTTCCAGGAGGGATGGCGAGGAGGAGCTCATAATCTTCTCCTCCTTCAAGAGCTGTCTGGCAGGGCGATCGGTTCACCTTCGAGCATAGTTTGCCCAGGGGTTCCAGGGTCTCTATCGCTTGCTTCTCCAATACGATTCCGACTTCCGGTCCGCCGTGGCCTGAGCTCGAATTCAGCAGGTGCAGAAGATCTTTGTAGAGACCATCGCTGAGGTCAATCGCCGCATGGGGGAGCCAGCTTCGTCCGAGGGCGGCGGCTTCGATAATCCGTGCCCGGGGTTTTTTGAAGGCCTCGACCGCCTGGCGAATTTCCGGGGACGATGAGTTGCCGAAGATCCGGTCCCGGAGGTGGAGGAGACCAAGGTTGGCAAGGCCTGGAGTTCCTGTGACCCAGAGCTCGTCTCCATTGCGCAGGCCATCTCTGCTGGTGATGTCCGATTCGCGGGCCTCTCCGATGCAGGTGATTGTGATGGAGAGGGGGCCCCGGCTGATGTTGCCGCCTGCAATGAGAGCGCCGTAGTCTTCGCAGGCCGCTGCGATTCCACCATAGAGCTTCCTGAAGTAGCTTTCAGTTCGCTTGGACTCCAGCAGAAGTGAGACGAGGACAAGGGCTGGACGCGCATTCATCGCCGCCAGGTCGCTGATGCTGGAGCTTACGGCTCGTCTGCCGATTTCCTCCGGGCTGAGCCAGCCCGGCAGGAAGTGGGTGCCTTCGCTCTGGCTGTCGACCGTCAGGATTGTGCGGTAGCCCCGCCGGGGCTTCCAAACGGCCGCATCGTCGCCGATTCCGAGTGAGAGCCCACCGGCAGGGGGCGGCCCCAGGAGTCTGCTGATCCAGTTGATACGACGCCCCTCGATACTTTTATCCGTCGCCAGTTTTTTTGTTTCCCGGTTTTTTTTCTCAGCCATCAGTGTCCTGGAGGTTGCGGAGGTCAGGCAGCCATCGGGGCAGGTCTACTTTTTATCTGTTCTGAGCTAGATAGGGAAGGGGGCAGAGGCGGCATTGCTGAGTTGACAACCTCTTTCATGCTGATTTAACTGGTTGGTATGAGTCTTCTAATGGTTATCTTTGCGAATCGGGGCAGGTTGTCGTTTTTGCGGGCAGCCTTTATCGCCGGCTGCATCGCATGCCTTTTCACCGGGGAGAGAGGCTTTGCGGCGGACTACGAACAACTGCGCCAGGAGGGGGCTCGGCATTACAGCGCCGGTCGTTATTTCCAGGCCATTGAAGCTTTTGAGAAAGCTCTCGCAGGCGCGCCTGAGGAGGACAGGGAGCCCGTCAAGGGTGACCTGGCGCACGCGCTTGCCGGTCTCGGGTTTGAATACCTCAGTGAGTCCGAGGGAAGAATGGCTGAGGAAACTTTTCGCAGGGCCATTGGGGTCAGCGAGGACTACTACGCGAACTTTGGTCTCGGCTACCTCTTTTTTATGCGGCGGGAGGATGGTGAGGCTCGAACCTATCTCCTGTCTTCGCTGGGTTCCCGGAGAGATTACGCGCCTACTCACAAGCTCCTGGGATTGCTGGATTACAGGAAAGGATTGACGAAGGAGGCCATTGACCGCCTCTCCTTGTCGTTGCGGTTGGACCCTGCAGATGATGAATCAGCGTTTCTCGTCAAACGGTTGAAGTCGGAGTTGGGCGTCGTGAGTACCTTTCCATCCGTTGGTCTCAAGCATTTCAAGCTTCGGGTAGATCCGAAAATACCCGGCAAGCTGGCTACTCGGCTGCAGGTCGAATTGGAGAGGGTCTATACCGAGCTTGGCAAGGCTCTCGGTGTCTGGCCGAGCAGCAAGGTTCCTGTGGTGCTTTATTCCCAGGGCCGCTTTTACGAGGCGACAGGCTCCCAGCATTGGGTGGGAGGGTTTTACGATGGGCAGATCAAGCTGCCGGTGCCGATCAAGGTGGACGAGAAGGATCCAGCCTTCAGGAAACTGCTTCAGGTGGTGCGGCATGAATATGCCCATCTGCTTGTTCTGAAACTTTCAGCCGAGTGTCCTATGTGGCTGAATGAAGGAATCGCCCAGTATTTCGAGGCATCCTATAAAAGGGATGCGGTGTATGGCCGCCTCAAGGAATCCAGGGAGGCCAGGATACCTCTCAAAAAGATGCCGGCGCGTCTTGGAAATATCGACGATGTCGAACTGGCCCGCTGGGTCTATCTCCAGGGATTGGGCTTCGTGGAATTCCTGGCCGAGAAGTACAGGCCTTTTCGTTTGAGGCTTCTGTTGCGGGCGATAGCTGAGGAGCATTCAGCAGCCGAGGCCTTCGAGCGAATCTACGGGCGTTCTACCGAGGATCTCGAGAAGGAGTGGTGGGCCAGGGTCGAGAAACCCGGAAAATGAGAAAACCGGGCAAGGAAGGATGTTCCCTTGCCCGGTTCTCTGAAGACTGAATACTAATTTGACGTGCGGGCGACCACGCCGGTTTTGCAGGCTTCTATACTGCGGGCGAGACGGTCAGGCCTGGCATTCACAGACTTTTCAGGCGTGCTGGAAGCCTCGGTGGAAGTGCTTCTCCTGGCGGCGACCTTCTGGTAGCCGAGATCCTTGAGAATATCGAGAACCTCGGACCACGAGAGGAAGAGTTTCTTCTTCTCATTCTTGTAATTTTCAATCGCCTTGATGAACTCAAGTTGTTCTGTAGAAAGTGATTCGAGCATCGCTGCTCCTCCTTCATATTTTCGCTGGGTACTCTGGCCTAAATGAACAGCCCAGGCAGAAAGATGGCCGTGGACCAGTGCCTCATCAACTCCGGTTGACGGCCTGCCACTATCCGTTTTCACTGCCCAAACCCTTTTTCCTTATTAATCTATCGTCTTTCGGCCTCAACTACTTGAGGTCTGCCCTGAAAGACGATTCAGGCTGGTTCAGGAAACCCTTTGCGGGTGGATGTTTACGACTGGAAATCGGGATTTCAGGCTTGTCAGCATGCAAGGATTTGATATATCCTTCTTTTTATCTTAACTATTACCCTGATAAGACAATACGGCACTTTCTGTTGATCTTGTTTTAAGGTTGTTCGAGTTGTTGATAGTTGAAGTGCCTGTGTTTTGCTTCTGAGAAGCATGGAGTCGGAAGGTTGTTTGGGCGACTTTTAATCCACTCCAGGGTGCTGGCGGACTCTAGGAGGCTTTAATATGCAGACAGTTACAAAGCGTGAACTGGTACAGCGGATCGCTGAAAAGACTGGAATTCAGCAGATTAGCGCCAAGGAAGTGATTCAAGGTTTTCTCGATGAGGTCATCATCGAGTTGGCGAGAGGTAATCGCCTGGAATTCAGGGATTTCGGTGTTTTCGAGCCGAAGGAAAAAGCCAAGCGAGTTGCGCGCAATCCCAGGACGGGTGAGCGGGTCGAAGTGCCTGCAAAGACAACGGTTAAGTTCAAGGTTGGGCGTCTGATGAAGAAAAAGATTCAGAAAGACGCTGAGGAAGAAGCCCCTGCCGCAGCGCCTGAGCCTGCC
>DCKY01000171.1:1064-5362 GCA_002320775.1 Planctomycetes bacterium UBA1662 | reverse complement strand
CAGGTGCCATTTGCCGACCATGGCAGTGCGGTAGCCTTGCTCACGCAGGACGCCTGCAAAGGTGAGCCGCCCGCGGGCAATGACTGGACCGCCCCTCCAGTTCAGCCTGTTGCGCCGGGCGGCAAAGCGCCCGGTCAGGAGGGAATAGCGCGATGGCACACAGGTCGAGCCGCCGGAATGCGCGTCAGTGAATACCATTCCGCCGGCCGCCATCCGGTCGAGGTGTGGCGTGGCGATTCTGCTGGCGGGGTTGTAGGCCTTGAGGTCGCCGTAGCCCATGTCGTCGGCGAGAATGAAAACGATATTGGGCGACTTCGCCGCAGCCTGCAGAACCACAGGATGTGCCCAACAGGCGATCGTGAGTATCAGCAGGAGTAATCTCATTTTTTCCTCGGTCTTTTGCGCGAATCGTTACCTCTGGAATTAACAAGGAGACATTTTCCCCGGGGTTAATTCAAGTTCCCGTTTTAAAAACCCCGGCATCTCCAATAAATGGTCCGGGCGATAAGCCACAGCGGCACCCTCTCCTTGCTCCCGTCCATGGCCTCGCATAGGCTATTGGCCGGGTTTAACTGGTAGTTGGCGAGAGGTTTACCATGAAACACATTGTTCTATTCGCGCTGTTGTTCTCTGTCGCAATTCAACTCGTGCGGGCGGATGAGGAATCCACGGCCTGGACCTTTGTGAGCATTCCGGATTTTCTCAATTTTGACATCGAGTACCCACAGGAAGGATGGGAGGACGCATTGGGGTTCATCCTCGATTCGATGAAGAAGGAAGCTCCCGCTTTTGTCATGGTTGCAGGGGACCTGGTCATGGGGCACTGGGGGACCAGCAAAAAAGAGATCGATGAATGGGCCGAAAGATACTATCCGCCCTGGGTTGGCCGGTTTAAAGACCGTGGCCTGAAGGTATATACCTCCCTCGGTGACCACGAGGTTGGCGATAACCCCTGGCGCGGCAAGAAAGCAACGGCCGTCCCTTTCTACAAGGATGCATTCAGACGGCATCTGGAGATGCCGCTCAACGGTCCGGAGCACATGCAGGGGACCGCGTTCTACTGGCGGCACAGGAACGCGCTCTTTGTCTCCGTGGACGTCTTTGAAAAAGCCCCGGGCAGGCAGGGTGAGATCAGCGCCCAGGTCACCGGCCGGCAGCTCACCTGGTTCAAGAAGGTCCTCGAAGCGAACCGTCGCCTTGTCGACCACATCATTGTCATGGGGCATACGCCGGTCCTGCGTCCGGTTCGGAAATTCAGCTCTTCGGGGATGCTCCTTGAAAAAGGGAGGAACTCTGATTTCTGGAAAACGATGGTCGACCACAAGGTCGACCTATACCTTTGCGGCGAGGTGCACGCGGTCACCTGCACACGTCTTTCGGGTATCCAGCAGGTTGCCCACGGCGGGTTGATCGGTCGTACCTCGAAACCCAATTACCTGGTTGTTACCGTTCAAAAGAACAAACTGTCCCTCGAGCTCAAGGAGATTGACCTGGTTAATGGCAAGGGGATGCTCTGGCAGAAAAACAAGTCCCGTGGACCGTATAAAACGATCGCTATCTCAGAGGCTCGCAAAAAACGAGGCTTTACCTCGATAGGAACAGTCCAGATCATCAAGAAGGATGGAGGGAAATCCTTTTCCGCCATCAGGGGGTTCTTCGATGAAAAGAAGAACCCGGTAAAATGACCGGAGAGCTGTGGCGGAGAGCGAGGTCTGCGGCTTTTCGGAATCGATGATGCTGCGCCGGCTGCGCCTGTCGCTGCCGGCTTCCTCGAAGTGGGCGAGTGATACCCTCCCCTTGCTCCCGTCCATGGCCTCGCATAGGCTATTGTCTGGTTCAACTGACACATAGAGAGGGTACAGAGATGAAACGCATTGTAGTGCTGGCGCTGGTTTTCAATGCGGCGCTTCTCGGGGTTCTTGTTCAGCTGCTGGCGGGACCTGGCGCCCCGCGGATGCGCGCGCATGCGGCTGAAAACCGAGCGGTTTCTCAGGCTGATCTCGCCAAAGGCGAGCTCTTGCGCGTTTTCGCGGCCGAGGGATTCGAATTCACACCGGCGCTGAGACGGGCATTTCTTGCCTATGCCAGGCAACAGGCGTTTGCAGGCCTGAAGATGAAGGGGAAAACCCTCCCGAAATCTTTCCTGGCATGGGTTGATTCAGATCCGGAAATCGCGGCCGGCGTCTACGCCGCTCATGACAAACCGGAGGACGTCTTGTTGTGGCTGTACTCCTTGCGCCTGGACCTGGGGAAGAAGAGGTTCGAGAAGTATCGCCAGTTGGCGCTGGCGGCGGCTCTTGTCAGCGCCAAGGAGGGAATGGAATCCGATATCAAACCTCGCAAACCGCTGAAGCTGGTCATTCCCGGCGATCCTCGCAAGCCGGTCGATACGAAAGAGCAGGGGCGCACGCTCGACATGAACGACCACATCATCAATTTCCTCAACGAGAACACTATCGAAGAAGAGGTGCTGGTCGATTCAAAGGGTGTGCCTGAGTTGAGATACGACAAGAAGGGCATCGCCATTCCCTCTCCAGAGAAGAAGAAGCGCAAAAAGGGCCAGGCCACGACGAAGCGCACTCGCACTCTTTACGCTGCGGATGTGCTGGCCAGCAAGAAACTCCAGGCGAAGTTTAACTCTTACATGAAGTCCCGTGGGTTCGATACCCGGGTCGATTGCGGTGAGCGGGTCGTCCACTGGAAAAGCAAGGACATGGTTCGCGGCGAGCAGTACAAGAAGGTCAACGAGGCCTACCAGCTGTTTCGAAGGGCCTACGAGGCTAAGGGCCTGATGCCCGCCAGGCGTGATGCATTCCCAACGCCGGCGGAGAGATGCGCCTACCTGATCCGAAACCACGAATACAAATTTCCACCGAAGCTGCAGGCCCAGCGCAAGTGGCCTCGCTTTCCCCTGACCGCTCCCTGGCCACTCCTGACCATGCTGGCCGCGGACCGCCAGCCCCTGCGCGAAAGAGAGGAACGTTGGGTGGCGTTTCGAGACAAGGGTGAGTTCCACCAGTATGGCGAATACATCGGTGGTATCGCCCAGCAGCAGGCCATGCAATCTGCTCGACGACTGACTCCCTATCCTTTCACCTACGCTACGATCCAGATCATGTTGAAGGATGGAGGTGTGTGCGGAACGATGGGCTCCATCTCAGCGCGCGGGCACAACACCCTCGGCATCCCCGCTTGCCAGGCCACCCAGCCGGGCCATTGCGCCATGGTCGCCTTCCGCTTTGACCCGAAAACCGGGACCTATCGATGCCAGGGTGGGCAATACGCCACTGGAGGCGACGAAAAGACGGGACCTTTCACGCCCTGGCCCTTTGCGAGCAAGTTCAGGCGGATCAACAGAAGAAACGGGTATGAGATCGAGTTCCATAACCGCAAGCCCATGGTCTACCACCAGAGCCTGGCCTGGGGGGTGAACTGCGGCCTGGGGCCCTACCTCGATGGCATCATGGCCCATGCTGTCTTTGGCCTGCTGCCGAAGAATCAGCGCCAGGTCCAGGGGGTGAAGCTCCTGAAGAGCGGTCTTGCCCTGAATGGTTACAACGTTCTGCTGGTTGACGCGGCCCAGGACGCGGCCTCCACGCCACAAGAACAGATCCTCATCTGGAAGACCTTCCTCGAAGCCCTGAAGTCCTCAGCCGGCAAGCCGGGTTGCCCCAACGGGGGGCTCTATAATACGACCGTGAAGAACCGGATGTTTGACAAGATCTCCAGGTTGCCGATTCCGAAGGACAAGAAGTCGGTGGGTAGCGTCCTGACGTTCCTCGAAGATGAGAAATGCAGCAATGCAAAGACGCTGGAGGCCTATCGCCGGGCTTTGAAGAGCCTCTGATCGGGTCGGTCACTCGGAAAAGACCGGCCTATTTTTCTCTACCAAGCGCCTCTTCAATGAAGGGCCACATCTTTTCAGGATAAAACCGGTGTCCGCCCTGGCCCCACTCAAGGGCCGTGTTGCCGGAGGCGCCTGCTGCCTTGAAGATGTTCTTCAGCTGGGCACCCAGCTTGTCGACAGTGGGCCGGTGATGCAGGCCATCGCTTACCCCGTGAATGACCAGGAGGTGGCGCGGGGCCACCAGTCCACCCAGCTCCTTCCAGTCACCCCAGTTGCGCAGCCCGGGTACCAGGCAGCAGTCGCAGTGGAAGATGAATCCTTCACGGCTCATGACCGAGGTGAAGGAGCAGCTGGGAATGGCCACCCGGACGCGCGGGTCAATGGCGGCTGTGTAGGCAGTCAGGACTCCGCCGCCTGAATTGCCGGTCATCGCGATTCGTGCAGGGTCGAC
>DCKY01000171.1:0-739 GCA_002320775.1 Planctomycetes bacterium UBA1662 | reverse complement strand
AGAGGATGCTTCTGAGCCCAGTCCAGCAGGCGCTGCATATCCCAGACTCGCTCGGCTGTCGGGGTGCGGCCTCCCAGCAGACAGTGCATGAGCTGCGCGCGGCAGGGGCGGTTGCCGTGGCGGCCCTTCGGGTCAGGCACTGAAAGCTCAGCAGCCAGTCCCCGGGTGGCCGGGGCGATCACCACGAAACCCCGGCGCGCCGCCTGGGCGCCGATATCACCCTCCCGGGCGAGAATTTTCGCGCGGTGCTTTTCATCCTTGAAGGCGCCGGCGTAGGAGTGAAGACCGAGGCTGTCGTGGCCGTGGGGGCAGAGCAGGAGGGGCCGCGGCCGGTCCTTTTTCGCATCCTTGGGGACCAGGAGATAGAAGGGGACCAATATTCCCGGTTCGGTTTCGATGGAGCAGAGGGTGCGGGTGAAAGAGCCCGGGGCCGTGTCCGGCTTGCCGGGCTTGACGGTGGGCTTGAAGCCGGCGAGGTCCTCAGCCATTCGCTTGAGCCCGGTGAGCTTGATAAGAGCTCTTCGGGCAGGTTTCTGCCATTGGTCGAAACCGGCTGCGGCATCGAAGGCATGCTCCTGTTCGCCCTCCTGGACCCGCTTGAGATAGGCGCCGACGGGGTCCGGATATTCTACGAAGGGCCGGGGCTGCTCCTGTGCCTGGAGACCCGGTATGGCGTAGATAGCAAGGCAGGCAAGAAGGCCCGGGGTTTTCATGGGCAGGATCTTTTCAGCCCGGCTTA
>DCKY01000057.1:682-5185 GCA_002320775.1 Planctomycetes bacterium UBA1662 | reverse complement strand
AATTCGTGCGGGTAGCGGTCGAGAATATTGCGCGGCAGCCCGACGCGCTCGAGCACCTCGGCGACCATTCCGTCACGTTCTTTCTTTTCGCCGATATTGTGTATGTCGAGCCCCTCGCGGATGATCTTGCCGACAGTCATGCGTGGGTTCAGCGATGCGTAGGGGTCCTGGAAGATAATCTGGAGCTTCCTGCGCAGCGGGCGCATCTGGTTCTTGTTGAGATGGGTAATCTCTCTTTCCCGGTACTCGATTGACCCTTCAGTGGGCTCAAGCAGCTTGAGGATGGATCTTCCGGCCGTGGTCTTCCCACAGCCGCTCTCGCCAACGAGGCCGATGGTCTCTTTCTCGTGGATGGAGAAGCTCACTCCGTCAACCGCCTTCACGTGGGCCTTGACCTTGCGCAGGATGCCCTTGCGTATGGGGAAGTGCTTCTTCAGGTTCTCGACCCGGATGAGCTCAGTCATCGGCGCCTCCCTCGATGACGTCGCAGGCAACGGGGTGGTCGGCCGCCAGGGTTCTGAGTTCCGGTTCCGTCTCACGGCACCCATCGACGGCCAGCTCGCAGCGCGGCCAGAACTTGCAGCCGGTGGGGAAGGCGAGCGGGTCGGGAACGGAGCCTTCGATGGTCTTCAGGCGCCCATCGGCGTTTCCGCCAAGGCTCGGCAGCGAGCCGAAGAGCCCCCGGGTGTAGGGGTGGAGCGGGTTGGCGAAGAGCTCCCGCGCCGCGGCCTTTTCGACGACCCGCGAGGCGTACATCACCACCACCTCGTCGGCGATCTCGGCGACGACCCCGAGGTCGTGGGTGATGAAGAGCACCGAGAGACCGGTGTCGGCCTGCAGCTCCTTGAGCAGCTCGAGGATCTGGGCCTGGATGGTTACGTCGAGGGCGGTGGTCGGCTCATCGGCTATGAGGAGGTCGGGCTCGGTGGCCAGCGCCATGGCGATCAGCGCCCGCTGGCGCATCCCGCCGGAGAGCTGGTGAGGGTATTCGTCGACGCGCTGCTCCGGCGCCGGGATCTTGACCTGCTCGAGCATCGAGATCGTCTTTTCGCGCGCCTCGAACTTGTTCATGGCCTGGTGCGAGAGGATCGCCTCGATGATCTGGTCGCCGATGGTGAAGACCGGGTTCAGCGAGGTCATCGGCTCCTGGAAGATCATGGAGATCCGGTTACCGCGAATGGAGCGGAGCCCCTTTTCCGGGAGCTTCAGCAGATCCAGCCTGGGTGTTCCGTGGAGGATGGCTTTGCCGCCGACCACTCGCCCCGGCGGCGAGACCAGTCCGAGCAGGGAGTAGGCGCTGACACTTTTCCCGCAGCCGCTCTCGCCGACCAGGCAGACGGTTTTTCCCCTGGGGATGTCGAAGGAAACCTCGTCGACGGCGCGCACGATGCCCTCCTCGGTGTGAAACTCGACGCTGAGATTTCTGATGTCCAGAAGGGTCATGTTCCCCTCCCCCTTGTCCTGGGATCGATGACGTCGCGCAGGGTGTCGCCGACCAGGTTGAAGCACAGCACCGCCAGGAAGATCGCGGCGCAGGCCGGCGGGATCATATGCGGCGTGGTGGCCATGAGGCCGTAACCATCGCGGAGGATATTGCCCCAGGAAGGATTGGGCGCCTGCACTCCGAAGCCGAGCCAGGACAGCCCCGACTCGACCAGGATCGCGCCGGCGATCCCGAAGGTGATGCTGACCATCGCCGGGGCGAGCGCGTTGGGAAGCAGGTGGCGGAAGACGATTCGGAAGGGCCCGGCGCCGAGCGCCCTGGCCGCCGCGGTGTATTCAAGCTCGCGCAGGCGCAGGATCTCGCCGCGGGTCAGCCGCGCGATGCCGACCCAGCGCGTCAGCCCGATGATGATCATGATGTTCTCGATGCGCGGAGGGAACCAGGCGAGGACCGCGAGGATGAGAAAGAAGACCGGGAAGCACATGAAGATTTCGATGACCCGGGAGATGATCATGTCGACCCAGCCGCCGAAGTAGCCGGCGATGGCGCCGAGGCAGAGGCCGATCAGGGCGGCGATGCCCATCGAGATAAAGCCGACCCTCATCGAGACCTGGGTGCCGTAGATGAGCCTCGCCATGACATCGCGTCCCAGCTCGTCGGTTCCGAGCCAGTGCCTGCCCGAGTAGCCCTGGATCCGGTCCTCGGAGGTCTCGAGCGGGCTGAAGGGCACCGGGGGCATGATGGCCCAGTCGCGTCCCGGCTTGAAGTGTTTCTTGAACTTGAAGTCCATGCGGCTGAAGGGGGGCGGCGCGCTGAAGAGCGCCGGGCCGATCCAGGGAAGTTGCCGCAGCGTTTCCTGGAGGCCCGGAAAGTAGAGCTCGTTGGTGGTCGCGCCGTCCGCGCTGGTGTATTCCATCCGGCAGACAATCGGCTCGTCATTGGCGATCATGGGAGCGAAGAAGGCGATGGCAGCCAGCAGGCCGAGGAAGGCGAGGGCGAGCATGCCCATGCGCGACTTCCGGTAGCGCTTCCAGGCGGTACGCCAGAAGCCGGTGGATTTCTCGTTGCCCTTTTCAGTCATGGGAGATCCTCGGGTCGACAAGGCCGTAGGCGAGATCGGCGAGCAGGGTACAGAAGAGAACCAGCGCCGCGGTCATGAAGTTCAGGCCCATGATGGCGTTCACATCGCGGCTCATGACGGATTCCATGTACAGCCAGCCGATTCCCGGCCAGTTGAACATGTGCTCGAGGATGACGCTGCCGCTGAGAATGAAGGGCAGGGTGAGCCCCATGAGCGAGACAAAGGGTATCAGCGTGTTGCGGAAGGCGTGATGGATGATCACGCGCTTCTCCGACAGCCCCTTGGCGCGGGCGGTACGGATGAAGTCCTGCTGGATGACCTCGAGGAGATTCTGGCGAACGAAGCGTGAGTAGTAGGCGAGGCTGCCGACGGTGAAGCAGATCGTGATGAGCACATAGTGATGGGCCTGGTCGAGGATCTTGCCGAAGAGGCTCAGGGTATCGTAGTTGTCGGAATACATGCCCTGGATGGGAAATAAGTCGCCCTTCACTCCGAGGTAGAGGATCAGCACCATGCCGATGACGTAGGACGGGACCGAGTAGAGCATGTAGAGATTGGTGCTCATGATTCGGTCGAACCACCCTCCCTGGTGTACGGCGCTGTGGAGGCCGATCGGGATTGACAGGAGGAAGGCCAGTGCAAGGGAGATGATTCCTACCGACGCGGTCGGCCAGATGTGGCGCCTGATCATGGTGGTGACCGGCTCCCCGGTCTTGATGGACTCGCCGAAATCGAGGGTGACCAGCTTTCCGACCCACTTGGCGTAACGAATGGCCATCGGGTCGTTGAGGCCGAGAGCTTCTCTCAGCCGCTGGCGGTCCTGCTCGGTCGCGTCAGGCCTCTCCCAGAGCATCAGCTCAACGATGTCGCCGGGCGCGCTCTCGATGGTCAGGAAGGTGACGAAGGTGATCCCGAGGAGCGTTACGAGGCCGATCAGGAGGCGACGGATGACGTAGTTCAGCATCGATTGACAGTGCTCCCGATCCCTGGTCGCCTCAACGGAGCTTGTCTTCCTTGCGTACCCACCAGTCAAGGTGAGATGGGTAGACGCTGAAGACACCGCGAGGCGAGAAGGTTACTCCGCGGATCCGCTTGTGAAAGGCCCAGGTCGCCGCGCGCGACAGGATGAACATATAGGGCTGGTCATCGTAGATCAGCTTGTGGATTTCCTTGAACTGGTCAGCCCGCTTGGTTGTATCGAATTCCCGGCGCGAGAGCTCGAAGAGCTCATCGACTCTCGGGTTCGAGTAGCTGACGAAGTTGCGACCGCTCTCCGCTTCATCGGTATGCCAGAGATTGCGGTTGGTGTCGGGGTCGATCCCGGTGCTCCAGCCCAGCATGAAGGCCTCGTAGTTCTTGCCCCTCAGTCGATCGAGCAGGGCGGAGAAGTCGAGGGTCTGCTGCTTCAGGGTAACGCCGATCTGGGCGAGATCTTCCATGAAGATGGCGGCGAAGCCCGGACCCAGGCTGGATCCCTGCGGGATGAGGATGGTGAACTCAAACTTGACCTGCTTGCCATCAATTTCCTTGTAGCGGCCGCCATCGCTCTCGTTGACCTTCCAGCCCGCCTCATCGAGCAGGGCCCGGGCCTTGTCGAGATCGTAGGGGAGCAGCTGGACCTGTTCGTTGTACATCCAGGCGCCGGGCTGGAAGATGCCGCTGGCCTGCTTGGAGAGCCCGTAGGTCAGGTTCTTGAGGACGAGCGGGATGTTGGCGGCGTGCGCCATGGCGCGGCGGACGAGGCGGTCGGTGAAAAACGGATTACCCTTGGCGGAAGCCTTGATCCCATTCCAGCCGATACAGTAGTAGCTCCAGGTGGGATGGAAGGCCTTGACGCCCACCTTGGCGAAGTCCGCATCGTTGGTCTGGGTGGCGAACTGCAGGGGGGTGATCTCGATCTCATCCAGCTCGCCCTTCTTGAAGAGATTGAGGGCCTGGTTGGGGTCCTTGACGACCTTGAAGATCTGGCGTTTGAAGT
>DCKY01000057.1:0-378 GCA_002320775.1 Planctomycetes bacterium UBA1662 | reverse complement strand
GAAGATCTGGCGTTTGAAGTGCGGTTTCTTGCCGTGGTAGTCGTCCCAGCGCTCGACAATGATCTCTCGGTTGCGCTCCCAGCGTACGAACTTGTAGGGTCCGCAGCCGATGGGGGCCTGGGCGTACTCCAGGTAGTACGGATCCTTCTTGAGCGAGGGATCCTTTTTCCGGTTTTCATCGTTCTTGTCGCCGATGATGTGTTTCGGCAGGATGGAGTAGAGCATGTTCCACTTGCCGGTGGGCAGCGCCTCCTTGTGGACGAAGCGGACGGTCAGGTCATCCAGGGCGGTGACGGACTCGAGCTGGTCGCGTCCGCTGCGGAGCGTCTTGGTCGGTACGGCGTCGTCCATGATGGCCTCCCAGGTGAAGGCGACATC
>DCKY01000172.1 GCA_002320775.1 Planctomycetes bacterium UBA1662 | reverse complement strand
CGCCAGGCCAACGACCGCTACGGCGGCAGCGGCAAGCGCTCGATGCGAATCCGCTTTCCGAAGGGACATTACCTGAAGGCCCGCGACAACTACGGCAAGCGCTACCCAACCCGCTGGCGAACCCTCAACACCGGCAAGATGTTCGACAATAAGCGTGTCGGAAATTTCGGTGTAACCGAATCGATGAACTCGATGCTCTGGAACATGGTGGGAGTCCCCGCCCCCCACTTCAACACTTTCCACTTCAGGGTCATCTCCGGTGAGGACGAGGTTCCGGCAGGCAGCTACAGCCAGTACCTCGGCGACTTCTGGGGCATGTATGTCGGGATCGAGGACTACGACCCCCGGTTCCTCGATGCCCATGGCCTCGAAGACGGCAACCTCTACAAGCTCAAAGACGGCCAGTTCAACGGCAATGACCTGCGGCGCAACCAGGGTCGCTACGCCATCACCACCGATGCCGACTTCCAGAACATCCGCCGCAACCTGCGTCCCCAGCGCAACGCCGAATGGCTCGACGCGCATGTGAACTACGACAAATGGTATCCCTACCACGCCGTCGTCGAGGGAATCCGCCATTATGATTTCCGCCCGGCTGATTCGCACTCCAAGAACCGGGCCTGGTATTTCGAGCCTGACGATCGAAGCAATTTCGGGCGGCTATGGACCATGCCCTGGGATTCCGACGCGAGCTGGGGGCCGAACTGGAACAGCGGCGTTGACTATTCCAAGGACGCCATCTTCGGCAGCGGCGGAAAGGCCGAGTACAAACAGAAGTACCGCAACTTTATCCGCGAGTTCAGAGACCTCATCTGGACCCAGACAGTGCTCAACCAGATGATCGACGATCTTGGCGAAAGAATCGAGGTCTTCTCCATGGCCGACCGGGACCGATGGCGCAACGGACCGACCCAGGCCGGCCGGCAGGACTTCGGCACCCTCGCCACCAAGATCAACGACATGAAGCGCTTCGCCTTCATCGGCTGGAGCGGCTCGACCGGACCCAGCGTGCCCGCCGGCGGCAGGGCGCGCCATCTCGAAAATCTCGCCAACTCAGAAGGAGACCGGACCAGGATTCCCGCGACCCCGACGGTGGTCTACGCCGGACCTGAGGATTTCCCGGCCAACGCTCTCCTCTTCAACACCCAGGCCTTCAACGATCCCCAGGATGATGCCTTCGCCGCGATGAAGTGGCGGCTTGGCGAGGTCACTCCGGCCGGGGCCCCCTTCGACCCCGACGAGCCGCGCCGCTACGAATGGCCCTCCACCTGGGAGCTCGAATCCGAGCAGTTCAGTCCCCTCCTGAGGCTGCCGCGCAGCGCCGTACAGGTCGGAAAGACCTACAGGGTGCGGCTCAAGGTCAAGGATGACACCCAGAAATGGAGCCATTGGTCCAATGCCGTCGAGTTCACCGTATCCGCCCCGACCGCCCTCGACCCGGTGCAGTCTTCGCTCCGAATAACCGAGCTCATGTTCAATCCCCGGGGAGATGAAGGTTTTGAATTTATTGAGCTCCAGAACACAGGCACCAGGGCCATCGATCTCAGCGAGGCCCACTTCAGCAATGGCATCGATTTTTCCTTCGCCGGCTCTGCGGTCGAAGAGCTTGCCGCGGGCGCCTATGTCCTGGTCGTGCGAAACAGGGCGGCCTTCGCCTCCCGCTACGACACCTCCAACATGCTCATCGCCGGAGAGTACTCCGGCCGGCTCTCCAATGGCGGAGAGCGGGTGGCCCTCTCCTTCGGCAGCGCCGAGACAATTACCGATTTTGAATACGATGATGAGTGGTTTCCCGGAGCCGATGGCACGGGCTTTTCCATGGTCATCATCGATCCCCTGGCGCCGGCTGAAAGCTGGTCTGAGGCGGCATCCTGGCGCCTCAGCAACTCCCCCGATGGTTCACCCGGAAGCGACGACAGCGCCCCCACCGGCGGCAGCCAGCTGCCTGGCGACCTCAGCCAGGATGGGAGCCTCAACATCACCGATGCGGTCGTTCATCTCGGCCAGCTATTCGGAGGAGCCCCGCGGCCCCTGCCCTGCGCGGATGGAGTCTTTGGCCACCCCTCCAACCAGGCGCTGCTGGATGTCGATGGCGACCAGCAGTCCAACCTGACCGATGCCGTCTTCCTCCTGCTCTACCTCTTCAACAATGGAGCCCCCCCGGCCCTGGGAACCGAGTGCCTGCGGCTGGCGGACTGCCCCGATGTCTGCGTTCCCTGATGCCCCGGCTGAAGGAATCAGCCGGAACCCGGGTAAGGTGAGGGGGCTATGGGTTCGTTCCTGAAACGCCACTGGTTTCTCGTCGGGATGGCGGCCGCGGTCAGCTGCGGAAGCCTGCTTCCGGAAGGAGGCCAGGCCCTGCGTTCGAGTGGCTACGCCATACCGCTCCTTGTCGCCGCAGTCCTGGCGATCTCGGGCTTCACCCTCGACACCTCCAGGCTGCTGGTCCAGGGAAAAAACCTGCGGGCCATTCTCCTCACCCTCTGCACAACCTACGCGATGGCCCCCCTGCTGGCCTACGCCCTGGCACGATCCTGGGGCCCCGCCCTGGATGGAGCGGGCTCCCAGGGCGCGCTCTTCCTCGAGGCGATGATGATTCTTGCCGCGCAAGCGGGAACCCTTGCCTCGGCCCTGGCGATGACGGCCATCGCCCGCGGCAACCAGGAACTGGCGCTGCTGATCACCGTCCTGTCGAGCCTACTCACCGCAATCCTGACGCCGCTCGTGCTGGAGCTCGCACTTGGAGAAATCGTCGACATCCCGATTGTCGACATCATGCTGAGAATGCTGCTGATTGTCGTGCTGCCAGTCTTTGTCGGACAGCTTGCAAGGAAGGCTCTCTGGAAACGAGCGGAAAAGGTCGCTGTGGCGGTGAAGGTACTGCCGCGAGTGATTATCCTTTCCTTCCTCTATACCGGCTTCTCCGCAGCCACCGAGCACCTCGGCGAGGCTCCCGCCCTCGCGCTGCGTTTCCTCGGAGCCTGCCTGTGTCTACACCTGGCGCTCCTGTTCTGGGCCTGGCTCTCCTCGCGTCTCCTGGGGTTGACCGCCGAGAGCCGCACAGCCGTCATTCTCTGCGGCAGCCAGAAGACCCTTCCCAACGGCATAGATATCTGGACCCGTTTCTTCGGGCAGAATCCTTACGGAGCTCTCCCCCTGGCGCTCTACCATGTGGTCCAGCTGCTTGTCGACACCCTGCTGCTGAAGCGGCTGGAGGCATCCAACAACGCCGCCGCCGACCAGGACAGACAAGAGACCCCATCCTAAGTACCGCGCGGGTGGCTTACTTCTTCCGCTCAGCGTATTGCTCGCTGATCCTGCGGTAGTAGCTCCTGATAATCTCAAGATACTCCGAGGGGGCAGTCTTGGGGTTGACCGACCCGATCGCCTCGCGAATCTTAGGAGGAAGAACTCCCCACTTCTTGCCCTTGCGGGTTCGGTTGGCAAGCTCGGCGGCTGAGTCCTCGGGGTTCTGCCCATCGCCGGC
This sequence comes from Planctomycetes bacterium UBA1662, assembly GCA_002320775.1. Taxonomy (GTDB): domain Bacteria; phylum Planctomycetota; class UBA8108; order UBA8108; family UBA8108; genus UBA8108. Next base: position 3,892 of record DCKY01000172.1, on the reverse strand, counting down.
ATCGTTGTTGGGAACCTTGCCGGGCTGCTCCTGGCCATCCTGGCCCTTCGCCTTGCGGGCCTGCTCTTCCTTGGCCTGCTGCTCGGCTTCCTGCTGCTGGCGGGAAGATTTGACCTGGTCCTGGTTCTCGCGCGAGGCGCCCTGCTTCTGGCCCTTGGCCTGCTGGCCCTGCTGCTGTTTGCCGCTGGACGGCTTCTGGCTCGGGTTCGGCTGTCCCCCGCCGCCCTTGCTGCCTTGGCTGGACGCTTCGGCAATCTTCTCGATGAGCTGGCTCATCTTCCTGACGACAGCCTTCTGCTGGTTCTGGGTCGCGCCGCCGGTCTTCTTGTTCCCGAGGTCGTTCTGAATCTCTTCCAGCATGCGCCGGATCTCCTCGAGGTTCTGCTTGCCCTCTTTGATAACCTTCGCCTGCTGAGAATCACCCTTCGCCTCCTTGACCTCCCCGCCCTCACGCTCGGCCCATGCCGTCGGCATAGCAAGAAGCGTGGCTGCGAAGAAGCCCGTGAAGATCATCCTGGTGAAACCGTTCATTGATCGCTCCTGGGAAACAACATTCCGAACCCGGTCGAGCCCGCCTCCCCCGAACGTACACTGCAGGCTGCGGACACCTGATGCATCCTACTGCCCGGGGAGTTGATGAACCAGCGTTTTCATCAGCCCGCAAGCGCCTGGAGCCGCCCCGTTACCGGAATCAGCAGCGTGAGCCGACTGGAAGTGTCGGCCTCAATAACGCGTAAAACCGCTGAGAAGAGGCGATTTCTCTACTCATCCAGCTTGATCATGGATTCGAGGTCGAGATCTTCCTCGTCGCCACGCACCAGGAGCAGAATGGCGGCATGTGGAACAATAAGGTAGGGAGTTCGTTCAAACTCAATCTCCACGGCGGCATTGCGTAGAAAAAGCGCCAGGTCTCCGACCTCGGCCTCCATGGGAACGTAGGTCGCCTTGGACTCATGCAGCTTCCAGGGCTCCTCGCCAAATTCCGACGGAGCCTGCACCGGAGTGCCCGGGCCGACCTCGACGATACGGCCGCTCTGGACCTCCATCTTGTCTACCGCCGATTGGGGCAGCAGCAGGCCCACTCGGGTGCGGTCCTCTCCTTCCTGCGGAGTGACCAGGACCCTGTCTCCAACAACAACCAGCTTCTTACCCTTGGCTTCCATGTCCCGCTGAACCTCTAACTCGGTCTGCCATCGAACCCTTGAATATACCTTCCCCGTCCCTATATTTCCAGCCGCACGAGGCTCCTCCCGGGCAGCATGGAGCAGGGTTTTACTTCAAACCTCTCCGCCATCATGTTATTTCCAGAAGACCTTCAATTCGCAGCATGCCAGGAGATCTCTTAACCGATGCACCCAAGTACAGAAAACAAGATCAACCTTGCCGTCATCGGCGCTGGCCTGGTGAGCGACTACCACCACGTCCCCGGAATCCGGCTCGATCCGCGGGCCAGGCTGGTGGCCGTCTGCGATACCGACGAAGCCCTTCTCGAGAAACGCAAGCTCGACTGGCAGGTCGACAAGGTCACCTCCAACCCTGAAGAGATCTTCTCTGACGAGGGTGTGGATGGAGTCATCATCGCCACGCCGAACTTTACCCACAAGGAGCTTGCGATCTCGGCCGCGGCCAGCGGCAAGCACATCATGTGCGAAAAACCGCTCGGCCTGAATGCGGACGAGGTCGCCGCAATGTACGGCTCGGCGAAGGCCGGGGGGGTGGTTCACATGACCGCCTTTACCTATCGCTTCGCGCCGTCGATGCGCTACCTGAGGCACCTGGTTCAGAATGGGGACCTTGGAACACCCAGGCATTTCCGCAGCCAGCGCTTCCTGGACCTTCCCGAGACGAGCTGGGGGTGGCGCCAGTACAAGGACAAGGCAGGCGCCGGCGACCTGTTCGACATGACCATTCATCGAATTGACTTCGCCCAGGACCTGCTGGGGCCCATCAAGAAGATCTGCGGTTCGGTAGCCCGGTTCGCCGAAAGAACCGAGACCGCTGACGGCTCCTCCTGTCCCCCCTCGGAGGTCGACGACTGGTCGGCCCTCATCGGGGATTTTGAATGCGGCGCCGTAGGGGTCTGGGAAGGTACCACGCTCGCCAAGGGCTACAACCGGGAAGGCTTCGGTCATGAATGGGCTGAAATCAACGGATCAGATGCCTCCGCGGTCTACAGGCTGCACGAGCCGAATGTCCTGTTGCTCGGGCGCCATGGCGGAGACCTGGAGCCTGTCGAGGTGCCGCCGGAGTTCCTCAAACCTGAAGACAGTCCACGCGACCCGGACACCGGCGAGCCGGCAACGGTATTCCGTTACGACCTGGCCTGGGAGTTCATCTCGGCCATCCAGGATGATCGCGATGCCGTCCCCAGCTTCTGGGATGGATGGAGCGCGCAGGTCATCGCTGATGCGGCGCTGACCTCGAGAGAGGAAGGACGCTGGGTCGACATCGAACAGCCTCCCCGCTGACCCGCTCAGCCGCCTCCGGCAGGCTGGGTAAATTCCATCGGAATTCCATCCGGATCGAGAAAATACACCATCTGGTTGCCGGCATTCGGTCCGCCCTCAACCATCATCACCTTGGAAAGAAAGCGAACTCCCAGCGCACTCAGCCGGGCGATCTCAGCCTCGATATCATCCACCACATAGCAGAGATGGGCGCTGCCGGTATCACAGGTGCGGGGCGCCTCCGACTGCCCGGCGGCGGCCAGGTACTGGATGAGCTCGAGGCCCTGGCCATAACCACTCAAATGGACGATCCGCATACGAACACCCTCGAGCGTCGTAACGGTTTCAGCGAAAGAACCTTCGACCGTACGATCATTGAGAACCTCGAAACCCAGCGCCCCTCGGTAAAAATCAAGAGACTGCTCCATATCGCTGACGGTAAAAGATACGTGGTGAACGGCAGTAATCATCGTGCGCTGAAACCTCCTGGGAACTGAATTGTAACCCCGGTGAATCGGAGCATAACCCTACCGGACAGCGCCTGTCTACGCCGAGGCCGCCAGGGGGCAAGGCCCCGGGGCGCCCTTCAGTTCGATGAGCTGCGCAACCGGAGTCAGCCCAGAAAAAACTACGGAACGGAATGAACCTAAACGAAAGAATTCAAACGGCTTACCCTGACAATAACTCGAAATTTCAGGACTCTTTACATCATGGAATTTGAAAACCTGTCAGGAAAAGTGTATAAAAAACCGTCACATTTCTTTTTGGGCCTTCCAGGCAGCAGATGTGGCTTCAGGCGGCATCTATTCGCTATGATGGGTGCTTAAACGCTGGCGATTTTACAATTGGCAGCCTTTCGCAAGGCAGAAAAAGACCCCATGGGACCCGGAATGGACCATCATCTTATTATCCGAGAGGAGAATGGTGACCGGACCTTTCCGCTGCCGGAAGGAAAAACGCATATTGGACGTGCGAGTTCCAACGAGGTCAAGCTGCGTGAAAAAAGTGTGTCCCGAAGTCATTGCCTGGTTGAACGGGATGGCGACCGGGTGCTGATCTTCGACAATCGAACCGGCAACCCTACCCAGATCCAACGGCACGGTAAGAAACGCAGCAAGAAGGCTAACGGCAGGATTTTGCGTGACCAGGATGTTCTCTTCGTCGGACGCATGGAGATCGTCTACCGCGGCTGCTCTGGCCCCAGGGCGACCACCTCCTCGCAGCAGGGAAGTGTCTCCCCGATACCCGGGGCGGTACCCGTAGAGAACCCCCAGGCGCCCATGCCTGCGGCCGACCCTGGCGTTCAGCAGGCTCCTGCCTGGCAGCAGCCCGCTGCGGAACAACCCTATCCTCAGCAAAACGTCCCGCCGTACGAAGGACAGCAGCCACCGCAGCAACCGTATCCCCCACAGCAGGGTCAGCCGCCGCAGCAGCAGCAACCGTAT
>DCKY01000206.1:4781-14355 GCA_002320775.1 Planctomycetes bacterium UBA1662 | reverse complement strand
GTGAACCTTATGAGGTCCAGGCCTCTTATACCGTCTTCACGCCCAGCGGAAGGCCCTTTGTTCGTCCAAGATGCAGGCCGACTCCCGTGCTCTGCGGTTGCGCAAATCCGCCTCCTCCCGTAAATTCACCGGTGAATCCGCCGGTGAATCCGCCAATCCCGGTCGAAGAGCCGCCCCATGTCGAGCCCGGTATTATCCTGGAAAGCCCGGATGGAGGCGGGGCGGGCGTGAATCCTGGCCAGGGGAACCAGCCCCCCCTGCTGATAATCGATCTCGGAAACAGCTTCAGTGTTTCGATTGCAGGAAGCCCTGTTGGAGAGGATCACCCCTTCCACAACCCCGGCTACCTCGATCTTTTCACGCCGACACAGCTCGTTTGGCTCCAGTACTTCATCGAAAACGGGGTCCCTTCGGAGTTGAGCAGGGTAGCGATCAGGGACATCGATGGTACGACCCACCTGGTCGATCTGTATGAAGCTCCCCTCGCATCCGAGTTTCTGGACGATTGCGACGAAGACCAGGTTCCGGATCTTCTCGCGATCGATCTGGGCATCGTCGAAGATCTCGATGGAAACGGAACGCCTGACGGCTGTGTCCCCGCCCCCGGCGCCACTGCCTTTTTCCTGCGCGGAGACGCCAATGGCGACCTGACGATCGATATCTCCGATCCCATGGGTGTTTTCTCCTGGCTCTTTACGGGGGGAGCCGAGCCGCCCTGCCTCGAAGCCGCGGATGCGAATTCGAGCCGGAATGTAGACCTCTCCGATGGAGTCTATATCCTGCAGTGGCTCTTCGCCTCAGGGAGCGATCCGCTGGCGCCCTTCCCCGATTGTGCCCAGGCGGAAGCACCGATCGGCTGCGACAGGCCAACCTGTCCCTGAGAGCCGTCTAATCGGCATTTTCTTGTCCCATCCGGAGCTCGCCCGCAAGGGTGGGCTCCGGTTTTTTCTTTATCGCGCTCCTGGAGAAAAAAAATCCGGAAAAACTGGCAGACCGCGTCAGTTCCGCCCCCCACCAGATATGCGAACAGTTACTCAGTTTGATCCAAAAAGGGACAAGAAAGGAGGGGGCAACCCTAAGTTTTTTATTCGTAACGTTTTAAGTAATCTTTTAACCCATTTGAGTTGAATAACTCACAACCAACGAACAGGAGTCAGTCATGAACTGCAAAACCAACTATTCAAAGTCTTCTCTGTATCTCGCCACCCTCTTCGTGGCGGTATTAATGGTCGATTCACATGCGAGCGCGGCGGGCGGATGGAACTTCAGGATCCCCTCCTTCCGAATTCCTGTCGAGTCGGCCGCTTCGGCCCCCTGTGTCCGGAACAGCACGGGCACAAAGAGCCACAACTTCTCCTTCGGTAACTCTACGGTCTCCGTCAACGGAGGCTTCGAGGCCGAAGCTTCTGTCGCGAGCTCCGGGTGCTCGTCCCCCGGAGCCAGCGCGGAAGTCGGCGGCGATGTCAACCTCGACGTCTTCGGAATTCGCCGGAGCCTGCTCGACGCCAAGGCGGAGGTCAGCAATGACCCGGATGGTTCGAATATCAGCCTCCACGTCGAGATTGGCTCGAACACTCTTATCGATATCGACCAGGAGATCAGCAACAAGAGCTGGTCGAGGTCGCGCAACATCACCCTGCTGAGCGCCAACCGAACCTTCTTCGTAGGCGGCTTTCCAGTCAACGTCTCTGTCAGTGTCGGAGCCGGAATGAGCGCCGACCTGGAGCTCAAGGCCTCCTACCCGGTAGAAATCTCCGGAGAGCTGGGGGCCTGGGCCACGGGAAGCGCCGGCGCCTACCTGAGTATCGGAATTGCTCGAGCCGGCGTCAGCGCGACCTTGAGGCTGCTGGATACGGAGCTGCGCTCGAGCATGTCTCTCAGGAGCGACGGAAGAGTCTCCGGCAGTGTAACCCTGAGTGTCGAGGCGGTTCGAATCAAGATTCGACTCGTGGTCGACGTCAGGAACTGGCGCTGGAGATGGACTGAGGTCGGGGGAATAACCATTGTCAATTATTCCCGCGGAAGCTACTCCAGGAACCTTCTTTCACTCTGAAACCAAACCTGATCACTGAAGAAAGCGAAGAACTCATGAAAACTCGAACGATACTTCCGGCAGTCAAAACTACCAGCAACCGCAAGCCCTTCCTGGTTGCGCTCTCAATCACCCTCCTGCTGGTAGGAGGAAGCATCCTCTTCATGAGCTCCGACGACATGATCGGCCCGGATCGGACGGCGAAAGCCACCGTCTCCGACCCGGGCCGGTCGGCGCCGTCCGCCGGCCGCCAGGCGCGAAAGGTCAGCCGGACGCAGCCGAGGCAGGTCTCCGAGGCTGAGACCCATGGACTCGGTTACAGCCGAGGCGATTTTCTTCGCTACCGTTTCGAGCGCCAACGCGATGTGACCATCTCGGCGATGGCGACGCCCAGCGCAGAGGGTCTGGTCGGCGAGACCCAGAGCGTGAACATGGTAGACAACACCTCCGGGATCCTGTCCCTGAAGGTCTACGAGGAGCTCGAGTCAGGGTGGGCCCTCGGCTTTGAGTTCTCCGAGGTGAGAAACATTGTGAAATCAAGCGCGCTTGGCGATCCCAGGTCAAACGAAAGCCTCCAGGAAGAAATGAACGCGGAGATCCTGGTGCTGGTCGAAGCCTCGGGAAGGTTCGCCAAGGTGGTCTTTCCCGCCAGCGCAGGACCGGACGCCCGCAACTCGATGAAGGACCTCCTGGCGCACTTCCAGGTCATTCTCCCGGACGATCACACGCAGACCGAGTGGGAGGTCGAAGAGGAGGACACCACCGGTACCTACCTCGCCACCTACCGGAAAAACAGTAAAGATCAGCTTGTCGCTCTCCTCAAGACGAGGCTCGGCTACACCTATGTAGAGACCCCGGAGGCAACAGGGCAATCCCTGGATTCGATGACCGAATCCAGCGGACAAACCGAAATCCAACTCGACCCGCATCCCGTTTCGATCCTCGCGGAGCAGAGGCTCGGAATCGAATTAAACGGTCTCGCACAGGGTGTCAGCTCGGTGATCAACTGCCGCTTTGAGCGGGTGGACGCCTCCCGGAGAAGCTATCCGGCATCAGCGCCCGCAACCAACCATCTTCTCGCCGCCGCGGGCACGAATCTCAAAGCGGATGCTCAGCAGGGCAGCGAAAAGCTGTCCCTGGCCGCTGACCTCCCCGATACCGTCGAGATTCTCAGGAATATCCGGATCATCATCGCCGAATCGGGGGTCCGATCCAGCGATGCCACCGCGGCTATGGCCCAGCTGGTCGAAGCGATGAAGCACGACGACAAGGCCGTCGCGGCCGCGCTGGACAAGCTCGCTGAAGATTCCTGCGGCAAAGACGAAGCGGCCCTCCTCATCGGAGCGATGGGAGCTGCCGGCACCTTCGCCGCCCAGGAAGCCCTCCAGCAGATCATAGCCTCCGAGAGCGAACCCTTCGAGCGGCGGGAAACCGCCCTCTTCGCCTTCGCCCAGGTGGAGTCGCCGATCGAGGGGATCGATGAGACCCTGCGCAGGGCCTATGAAGAAAAGGGCGAGATCTGGAACACCTCGCTGCTGCTGCTTGGAGCGCTTGGCAACCGCGTGAAAAACACTGACCCGGGCCGCTATGAAGGAACCGCTGATTTCCTTCTCGAAGCCTACCGGGCAGCCGGAGAGCGCGGTGAACGGGCCGCGGCCCTCGAGTCGATCGGGAATCTCGGACTCGAAGAGACCCCCCCTGAGATCGCCAGGGCCTATGCGGATTCCAGCGACCGGATCCGTCGCGCCGCGGTTCGCTCGCTGCGGAAGACCTTTGACCCCGCGGCCGAAGAGATCCTCAGCCACGCCTTCAATTCCGACCCCTCCGAGACGGTCCGGGCGGCGGCGGCAAAGATCCTGGCGGAATTCCCCCACGAGACGGATGACCACTTCCTCCGCGCGGCACTGCCCGGCGAGAGCTCCACCGAGGTCCGCCAGGAGCTCCTCGCCGGCCTTGCCCGCCGCGACCCAGCCGATGGAAGCGCCCGGGACCTCGTCGAATGGATGGCCGGAAATGACCCCTCGAACGACATACGCGAATACGCGGAAAAGCTCCTGCGCTGAGAGCCGGGCGAGAAAAAGAAAAAAGGCCCGCTCACCATGAATGGAGAGCGGGCCTCGTTGGAGCCACCTGCCGGAGTCGAACCGGCGACCTGTTCATTACGAATGAACCGCTCTGCCAACTGAGCTAAGGTGGCACATCTTCTCTTCTCCCCTCCCGGGGATTACATACAATTCCCCCAAGGACCCATCCTGTCAAGAACTTACCCGAAGAGGAAACGACGCGGACGAACCCGAGGCTTAAGCCCGTTGTGGCTTCCATCGCGTTGAGAAGCTAACCTGTTCAGGTTGTCTGTGAATCACCTCGTCCGGAGCTCTTTCATGCATCCATGCCATCTGATCCGCGCGGTCCCGGTCTTCGTTCTTCTGCTCGCTGGACTCGCATATTCGACCTCTCCCTGCCGCGCCGACGATCGGCCGAACATCATCGTCATCATGGTCGATGACATGGGCTGGTCTGATCTCGGCTGCTACGGCGGCGAGATCCGGACGCCTAATATCGATGGGCTCGCCGGCGGCGGTCTGCGTTTCACCAGCTTCTACAATACCGCGCGCTGCTGTCCGACCCGCGCCTCACTCCTGACCGGACTCTACCCCCACCAGGCCGGCCTTGGACGGATGACCTTCGATACCGGCAAGCCCGGCTACCGCGGCTTCCTCACCGCCAATACGGTGACGATTCCCGAGGTGCTGCGCCAGGCCGGCTACCGGACCGCCATGGTCGGTAAATGGCACCTCTCGCTGACGGAAAGCCCCGGCGACCACATGAAATTCCTCAACAACCAGGCGATCCGAAAGCGATTCTCCGACCCCGCCACCTATCCGGTCTCGCGCGGCTTCGAGGAGCATTATGGAATCATCTGGGGGGTGACGAGCTTCTTCGACCCCTACAGCCTCGTTCACAACCTCGAGCCCGTGCGGGTGCTACCGAAGGACTACTACATCACCGATGCCTTCAGCGACCACGCCGTCGAGTACGTCGAAAAATACTCACGCGGCAAGGAGCCCTTCTTCCTCTACCTGGCCTACACCGCCCCCCACTGGCCGCTTCACGCCCTGCCGGAGGACATCAAAAAGTACGAGGACACCTACAAGGTCGGCTGGGACGTGATCCGCAAGGCGAGATTCAACCGCCTGGTGGAGATGGGCCTGCTCGATAAGGAGAGCGCCCGGCTCTCCGATCGCATCCGTCCCGAAAAGAAATGGAAGAACAACCCGAGGGCCGAGTGGGATGCGCAAGCCATGGCCGTCCACGCGGCGATGATCGATCGGGTCGACCAGGGAGTAGGCCGCCTGGTCGGCAAGCTGAAGGAGCTGAAGATCTTCGACAATACCCTGATTCTCTTTCTTTCAGACAACGGCGCCAGCCCCGAAGAACCTCGAAGGCCCGGCTTTGATCGCAACTCCGAAACGCGCGATGGCCGAAAGGTCCATTACTACGGTCCGAAGGACCCGCGCAAGGTCCTCCCCGGGCCCGAAACCACCTACTCGGGCTTCGGCCCGATGTGGGCCAACGCCGCCAATACACCCTTTCGCCACTGGAAGGCGCGCAACCACGAGGGCGGCGTCGCCACACCGCTCATCGCACACTGGCCAAAAGGACTGAAGGCCAAGGCCGGCTCGATCACCCATGAGCCCGGCCATGTCATCGATATCATGGCCACCTGTGTCGACCTGGCGAAAACAAAATATCCCGGCAAGTACAAGGGACGCGACATCACTCCCGTGGAGGGAAAGAGCCTGGCGCCGATCTTCAGCGAAGGCAAGCGCCGGGGACACGAGGCGATCTATTTCGAACACTACGGTAACCGGGCCATCCGAAAAGGTGACTGGAAGCTGGTGGCGCTCGGAGGTAAGCCATGGGAGCTCTTCAACCTTGCGAACGACCGAAGCGAGACCGTAGATCTCTCCGCCAGGCACCCCGGCCGCGTCAAGGAGCTCGATAACCTCTGGAACTCCTGGGCGAAGAAATCAAAGGTATTCCCCAGGCCCTGAGGTCCTGGCGAGGAACGAGGACAATGGCATGTACCGATCGACAGCTCTTCTCTTAATCTCAATCGTCCTGGCTCCAGGGCTGGGTGCCGAAACCCCGTGGGAAAAAGCCGATTACGGCCCGTGCCTCAGCTTCGCCATGGACGTCAGCGAAGGCAAGCTCAAGGACACCATCCACTTCGCTGACACCCGCAACTACGTCTTCCGCGCCAGGGTCATCAGCCTCGATGCCGAGAGAAGGCTCAACATCGTCTACGACACCGAGCTCATGCGGGTTGCCGGCGCCTGGAGCGACGGCTTCCTCGCCTACGGCGGCGCCACCAAGAGCATGGGACCAACCCCCGCCGGAAAGATGCAGTTCACAACCGGCCGGCGGCCGGGCTGGTCTCTCGACGGCTCCTGGGATGACCCCCGCGACCCGCGCGAAGGTCCCCTCCCCCGAGATGTGGCTAAATACCGCGGCGTGTACCTGCATGGCCGGCGGGTAGTCGTAAGCTATACCGTCGGCGACTGCGCGGTGCTTGAGATGCCGGAGGCCGCACTCGTCGATGGCAGGGCCTGTTTCACCCGCAACTTCACGATGGGACCATCGAAGAGAGACCTCTCTGTCCTGCTTGCGGAGGAGACCGGAACGCTCGAAAAAAACGGGAGACTCGAGGTCTCTGTCAACGGAGCCCCGGCGGGCTCGAAGCTCTCGCGAAAAGATGGGCTTGTCCTGCTCAGGCTGCCCGCCCAGGCCGGGCGTGTGAGCTTCCGCGTCACCCTGAGCCGCGGCGGCGAGGCCCGGACGGCAGGAGAGAAAAAAACCGCTGACCTCGAAGCCTTCACCCGGGGAGGACCCGGCCGCTGGAAGAAGATGCTCAACACCAGCGGCAAGCGGGGGGAAGACAGCGGCTCTTACGCCCTCGATACTCTCACAGCCCCTGATGAGAACCCCTGGGGCGCGTGGCTGCGTTTCTCCGCGGTGGACTTCTTCGACGACGGCCGCGCCGCGCTCACCACCTGGGATGGCGACGTCTGGGTTGTCTCCGGAATCGATGGGAAGCTCGCTGAGCTGCGCTGGAGACGCTACGCCACCGGCCTGCAGATGCCGCTGGGGATCCGGATCGTGAAAGGCAAGGTCTACACCGTCGGTCGCGACCAGCTCACCCGGCTGCACGACCTCAACGACGATGGCGAAGCTGACTTCTACGAAAATTTCAACAACGATGCCGGCCTCACCCTGCAGCGCCACGAGTTCGTGATGGACCTCCACACCGACAAGGAGGGCAACTTCTACTACTGCCGCTCAGGGCATTACATCAAATCGCTCAGGGGCGAGAACTGCTGCGTCATGAAGGTCTCCCCGGACGGCGGAAAGCTCGAGGTCTTCGCGCGCGGCTTCCGCGAAACCAACGGCATGAGCCTCGGTCCCGACGGCCGCATGACGATCGGCGACAACGAGGGCAACGGTATTCCCCAGACGCCGATCTACGAGCTCAAGCAGGGCGGCTATTACGGCTTTGAGCCGACGATGACACCTAACGGCTACAAATGGGTGGTCGATCCGATTTGCTGGCTGCCGCACGATTTTGACCGCTCCGCGGGCGGACAGAGCTGGGTAACGAGCGACTCCTGGGGTCCGATGAAGGGGGCCCTGCTCCATACCTCCTACGGACACTGCTCGCTCTACCGGATCCTGCTCGATGAGGTCGGAGGACAATTGCAGGGACTGGTGACAAAATTCCCCCTGCGGTTTGAGAGCGGCATCATGCGGAGCCGATTCCATCCGCGCGACGGCCAGCTCTATCTCTGCGGCCTGCGCGGCTACGATACCAATGCGGTTCGAGATGGCGGCTTCTACCGGGTCCGCTATACCGGCAAGCCCCTGCGCATGCCGACCGGCTGGAAAACTCGCCCGGGCGGCATCGACATCAGCTTCGGCTGCGACCTTGACGCTGAGTTCTCCGGCAATGCGAGCCGCTGGAGCGGCCAGTGGTATGACATCCCCAAGGCAACACCGCGCGAACCCAGGCGCAAGAAGGCGAAGCTTCCGATCACGGGAGTGAGGGTGCTACCCGACAGGCGCACCGTCTCGATCGACATCAGGGACTTCGGGCCCGCCACCAACATCTCCTTCCGCTACCGGCTCAAGGATGCTGAAGGAGAGATGATGCGGGGCGAGCTGCACGGTACGGTCAACCGCGTTCCCGGAAAGGACAGGTAGGCGGCATGAGCTCAGCTGTGACAGGAAAGGCGCTCGTCGGAGTCTCGGCCTGCCTGCTCGGCGAGGAGGTACGCTACAACGGGGCCCACAAGCTGGACGATTTCATCTGCGGCGAGCTGGCGCGCGTAGTGGACCTGAGACCGGTCTGTCCCGAGGTGGACATCGGCCTGGGCGTACCGCGCGAGCCGATCCAACTGACAAGAAGTGAAAACGGTACGCGGCTTGTAGCGGTCGAGAGCGGAACAGACCTCACCGCCGCCATGGAGAGCTATGCCGAGGCGAAGGTTCGCGAGCTCGATGCCGCGGGAATCTGCGGCTATGTTCTGAAGGCCCGCTCACCGAGCTGCGGCCTTGGAAGCGTCCCGATCGACGGCGCGGGGGCTGGAGATGGTCTCTTCGCCGCTACGCTCAGGAAGCTCGGTGGGCGGCTGCCGACCACCGAGGAGACCAACCTCGAAGAGGCAGCCGATCGCGAGGCTTTTCTTGCCCGGGTGCTGGCCTACAGAAGGCTTCGCGACCTTTTTGATGGCGGCTGGAAAGCCGCTGACCTGGTCAAGCACCACACCCGGCAGAAGCTGCTCCTCATGGCGCAATCCCCCGACCTCTATTCACAGCTCGGAAGGCTGGTGGCGGAAGCGGCCGGAGCTGAGCCGGCTGACGTCGAGAACTCCTACCGGCTCCTGACGATGGAGGCCTTCGAACAACAAGCCACGGCCGAACGCCACGCCAACGCCCTCGAACACATGCAGGGCTATCTTCGAAAACCAGCCTCTGAGGCAGACTACGCCGGACTGGAAAGAAAGATCTCGTCCTTTCGCAACGGCGAACTGGATCTCGCCGGGGTCCTCGCTGACTTTCGCCGCCTGGTGAAGAAACACTCCGTTGATTACCTTTCGCTTCAGGTCTACCTCGAACCCCAACCAGCCGAGCTCCTGGCCGGCCAGGAGAATTAGGAGAATTTTCCATGCTCAAAAGAGGAGACCGGGCGCCCGACTTCGAGTTGACCGATGACAGCGGTCTCACCACAACGCTCTCTGAACTGCTCGAAGATGGAGCGATCATCCTCTACTTCTACCCCAAGGACTTCACCTCGGTCTGCACCCGCCAGGCCTGCATGGTGCGGGACTCGCATGAGCGCATCGAGTCGGCGGGACTCCGCGTCATCGGGATCAACTCGGAGAAGGCTGAAAAGCACAACCGGTTCCGGGAACATCACGGCCTGCCCTTCCGCCTGCTCGTCGACCCCCGGCGCGAGGTGGCCCGGGCCTACGAGGCCGTCGGCCC
>DCKY01000206.1:0-4396 GCA_002320775.1 Planctomycetes bacterium UBA1662 | reverse complement strand
CAGAACTCTGTCCGGGCGGACCTGCGCCTGGCGCCGCACAAACAGCTCATCGAAAGCGTTCTGGAAAATCGGAAGGCCGACTGAGCCGCTTATTTTCCGAGCAGGTGGCGCAGCGCTTCCTCGAGGTCGCTGTGCGCAAACTCGAAACCACTCGCCTTGAGAGCGGCGGGCTCGACCTTCGCACTCGCCAGCAGCAACGCGTCGGCCATCTCACCGAGGGCCAGCCTGGCGGCGAAGGGCGGCAACGGGAACATCGTCGGCCGCACCAGCACCCTGCCGAGAGTTTTCGTAAATTCCTTATTGGTAACCGGCGCCGGAGTCACGGCGTTGACCGCGCCACTGAGAGCATCGCTCTCGATACAGTGGAGGATCACCCTGGTGAGATCATCGATCGAGATCCAGCTCATATACTGACGGCCGGTGCCCACCTTGCCGCCAGCGCCGATTTTAAACGGAAGGAGCATCTTCTTGAGCGCTCCTCCCTTTGGGCTGAGAACGACCCCGATACGCAGCCTGACGACACGGATCCCCGCGTGCTCGGCGGCGGAGCTGGCCGCCTCCCATTCCCTGCAGACATCCGGAAGAAAACCCTCTCCAGCCGGCGCATCCTCCGGGAGGGACTCATCCCCCCGATCACCGTAATATCCGATCGCCGAGGCGCAAACGAGCACCTTGGGCGGATGGGGCATTTCAGCGAGCTTTGAGCACAGGAGCTTCGTTCCCGCCACCCGGCTCTCGCGAATCCTCTCCTTGCGGGCGGCATTCCAGCGCCCGGCAGCAATGTTTTCTCCCGCGAGGTGCACCACAGCCTCAACGCCTTCGAGCGCATCTGGATCGAGCTCGCCGGCGGCGGGGTCCCAGAAGACATCCTCCTGTGAAACCGCCGAGTACTCGCGAACAAGCCTGGCCGCCTTATAGCCGCGGGCCTCGAGGAGAGGCAGCAGTCTCTCCCCCACCAGTCCACTAGCACCCGACACCAGAACATTAGCCATGACTCAGCCTCCGGAAGATTAGATTTCTTTAATTTCTGTAATTTCAGAATAATTTAAAACACAGGCGTCTGCAAGAAGATGCTCATCATTTACAGGGTTTTTTCAGCCGAAAAAAGGGGCTGGCCCTCAGTATATCGGCCCCCCAGGCCATTTTTCAGCTCACTCAGTGAAAATACCTTGAAGCACCGCGGCCTCGGCAGTTACGGTGTTTAAGGTTGGTCATAAATTCAGGAGAATTGAGATGAGTCCTATCGCCCGCGCCCTGACTACTTTGACGGTTCTGATTCTGTTCGTCGCTGCGCCATTTTCTTCCGTCATGGCGCAGGTGAGACCTCCCCTCCCGCCCGGAGTCAAGGGCAAGGATCTTGAGAAGCTGAGAAGGCAGATCAACAACAACAATGACAGGCGCAAGCAGGAATACGAGAAGAAGAAGAAGGAAGAAGAGGAGCGCTACCACGTCGTACAGATCGGCCTGAAGTTCGAGGTTGTCCAGAGGAAGAACTTCGGCTCGGTCAAAAAGGGCGCCCCCAAGAAGTACAAGGACCAGGTCAGCGCGTACAAGAAGGAGCGCGACGAGGCCAAGAAAAGTGGTGAGAAATTCAAGGGCCTCAAGCCCCCCAGCACAGTCTTCAAGGTCCTCACCAAGAAAGGCTTCAAGGGGCAGAAAGAGGCCAAGACCTACGCCGACAAGCTGCAGAAAAAGATCGACTCCAAGCGCAAGAAGTGAAGATCCCCGGCTCCAAGGCCGGGACGTTAGAAGATGAAACCCAGCTCCACGACTCTCATCGCCTTCGTCTCCCTGGTTCTTTTCTGCGTTTCGATCCTTGCTTCGGCAGCTCCCCGGGACAAGCGGCCCAAGCTCCCCAAGATACCCCGCCCCCCGACCCTGAAAAAGAGCACGGGGATCGGCAAGATAGGCAAGGCCTTACGTAAATCCGGCAAGGGCCGCAAGAGCGGGAAGAAATCCGGACGCAAAAACAAATACGACAAGCAGAAGAAGGAAGAAGAGGAGCGCTACCACATCGTACAGATCGGCCTGAAATTCGAGGTCGTCCAGAAGAAGAAGCTCTCCTCGGCCCGGAAAAGCGCGCCGAAGAAGTACAAGGCTCAGGTGGCCCAATACGAGAAGGCCAGGAAAGCCGCCGAGAAGAAGGGGAGGGAGTTTAAGACTCCGAAGCCGCCCGGCTCGGTCTTCAAAGTCCTGAGCAACAAGGGCTACAAAACGCAGAAAGAGGCCCGGGCCAACGCCCAGCGCCTGCAGCGCAAGCTCGCCTCGAAGCGCAAACAGTGACCCCGCAGGCGAACGTCTGAATCGTCACAGACCGGGAGAACGGCCCGCGGTGCTCCCCTGCCCGATATGCGCTTCGAACATTTGCTGAAGATCGATACCGCCTGTATGATCTCCGCATGTCATTGGAAGCCTACCTCGATCCTGAAAATTGCCCGGCTGAGCGGCCCCGGCTGGAGGACATGCACGCCTCCACCTCGGCGCTGCACGCTGGAATTGACGGGGCGATCCGCTCGAGCGGGACCCCCTACCTCCACCCCGAGGGAAAAACGCTGCAGCTCGACCTGCTGGGCTCACCCAATATGATCGCCTGGCAGGAAGGCAAGATCGCCGCCATGTTCGAGGAGAAGTGCTGGTCCGAACTTCCACAGGTCTACGCCCGCTACGGAACGGAAACGACCGCAAGGCTGCTGGATGAGGTCAAGAAGCTCGAGGGCGCAAGGGCGGCCGTACTCACCGATTGCGGTATGCAGGCCTGCGCCCTGCTCTTCGACATACTGGTCGATAGCGGCTCGCACGCGATCATCATGCGCCAGAGCTACAACAAGACTCGGGTCTACCTGCAGAAGCTCTGTGAGCGGGTAGGAGCAGACTTTACGCTCATGGATGACGGTGACTACGAAGGGCTCGAGGCCGCCATCCGGGAAAACACCTGTCTCATCTTTGCCGAGACCTATACCAATCCGCTGATGAGAGCGCTCGACCCCGGGCGTATGGGAGAGCTCGTGCTCCAGAAGCGCTCCGCCGGCTGCGGCCGGCTGCGGCTGATCGTCGACAACACCATCGCCACGCCCTGGGGGCCTTCGAGGCCGCTGCTGGAACACGATGGCGTGGATTTTGTCGTCGCCTCCGGGACCAAGGCGCTAGGTGGAGAGGACCGCGACCTCTGGGGCTATGTCGCCTCGGATGATTCCGAGACCCTGAACCAGGTGATGGACCTGCAGGCCATGCGGGGAGGAATCCTCGACTGGAGAAGAGCCGAGGCTCTGCTGGAAAAGCTGCCGTCTGCCGAGGCAGCCTACGAAGGCCGCTGCTCGAACGCCGCCAGGGTGGCAGCGATGCTGGCGACGCATCCGCGCGTTTCCCAGGTGTTCCATCCTTCGCTCCAGGACCATGTCGACAGCGAAACCATCGCCTCTCATTACAGGCTGCCCGGCTCCCTGCTGAGCTTCCGTATCGAGGGTGCCGACGAGGACGCAACGAAGCACTTTTGCGATGTCCTTGCAACCTGTGTCATTCTTCGCTACGCCTTGAGCTTCGATGGCCTCACCACCAAGCTCAACCATCACGGGACCGTGTCTGAATACTTCACCCCGCCAGAAGAGCTGGGGCGACTCGGAATTGACCGGCTGGTGAGAATCGGTATTGGGCTGGAAGAGGCCGATGATCTCATCGCCTGTCTCAACTGGGCCCTCTGGAACCATGAAGAGGTAAGCGTCGAAGAGCTCGACAGCTGGAGAGAATCGAGAAGCCGGGATCTGGGCATTTACCCGGAGGCTAAAGATGATTAGAATCCCTGCTGAAGGAGCCGTTGAGAAAGCTGCGGTTTATAAACTCCTGGTAAAATTAACGAAAAAACAATGAGCCAACTCGTACTGCAATATCACAACAAATACCGCCTGACCCATGCCCATCGGTCCAAGGGACCGCTTGCCATGGCGCTCAGCATCCTGGATGGAACGCGCTACGACGAAGACTCCGACATGATCGCGCTGTTCTTCTTCAGCCTCCAGGCGAAAGAAGATCACGATCAAGGCCTCCCCCTGCACAGCGACGATTATTTCTGGACAGAGGTCTTTCTCTGCCGCCAGCTCGCGGCAACCGCCGGCTGGAAGACTCTCAGCAAGAAGGCCAAGTGCAAACAGATGTTCCGCCACGCGGTGGAAGAGCTGAAGAGCGCCCGGCGAAAACTTCGACAGGTCACCCTCGCCTGGACACCGGGCAGCGGCATCGAGAAGGGGCCTGCGGTCGCCGCCGCCGAGATCGACTTCCCCGAAGAATCGATAGTGGGCAAGCTCGCCATCGCGGCGGGGATCCGGGAGGAGACCTTCCTGGATCCGATCATCATCGAAGCAGAATCAAGTGAGGCCTTGCGCTTCCTGGCAAGAACCGGGGC
>DCKY01000279.1 GCA_002320775.1 Planctomycetes bacterium UBA1662 | reverse complement strand
CAGCCCGACACCGAGTTCAAGAGCCAGCGGCTGCTGGCCGAAGACAACGACTACCTGCTGGCGGACAATTTCCTCCGGGCGATCGAGACGGATAGTCCATCCATCCTGGATGTGCGCACCAGCCGCAACATCACCGCCATGGTCGCCGCGGCGATCGAGTCGGGGCGTTCCGGCAAGCTTGTAGAGGTTGGCTATAGATGAGGAACGAGACCCGGGTATGAAATTCAAAATCGCCGTATTGGGGGCCACCGGATTTATAGGGGCGCCGTACCGGGAGGAAATTCGAGAGTGTCCCGGTGATGCAGAGATCGTTTCGCTTTGCGGCCGACGGCTTGACCTGCTCGAGGCCGCCGCTACCGAAGATGGCGCGAAGCTCTTTACCGCCGACTGGCGTGAGGCGATCGGGCAGGATGGGGTGAACCTGGTGCTTGTCTGCACGCCTGATGCCCTGCATCACGAGGCGGTTATGGCCTGCGCCGAGGCCGGGCTCCACGTGGTTTGCGAAAAACCGATCGGGGTGAACGCCGCCGAGGCGAGCGAGATGTGGAAGGCCTACTCTGAAAGCGGACTTGGACACTTCGTGCCGTTGTGGACCCGCTACGTCGACGTCTTCCGCAAGGCGCGTGAAATCTGCGAATCAGGCGTCCTGGGGGAGGTGCGGGCCTTCATCTATCGCTGGCACAATCCGCGTCCCGCCTCCATGCCGCTCACCTGGCGTGACGATGCGGCGCTCTCATCCGCCGGCAGCATCGCCGACGTCGGCTCCCACGCCTACGATGCCGTGCGCTGGATCCTGGGAGAGGAGGCGAGGCGCGTGCAGACCCACGCCGACGTGGTCTCTCCGCCCAAGTCGGACCTCGGCGACATCAACCTCGGCGAGGCCATCGCCTGGGGTGAGGAGCACGCCGAGCCGGGCGATACCGAGCGGCGCAAGGGTTCGTCTTACGATTACGCCTCGATATCTGTCGAGCTCGCCAGCGGCGCGGTGGGGACGATGGTCCTGTCGCACGCTTCCTTTCTTCGAAAGGGCGTCGCCCCGGAGCTCGAATTGCACGGCTGCGATGCCTCCCTCTCGATCGACCGCATCACCGGGGCGGTACGTCTCTTTCGAACTGACGCCGATCCGGAAACGGTGGCGACCCTTCCCGATGAAGGCCAGGGCAATCGCTTCAAACAATACGCCTTCCCGGGACTCCGGGACCGCATCGAGGGACGCCCCTGTCCTCACCCCGGCCTCGACGATGGCTACCGCGTCCAGCTCTTCACCGAGGCCGCCGCGCGTTCAGCCCGCCAGGGCGGCTGGGTCGAGCTTTCAGCGATAGAGGATGAGCTCGATTAGAGCGAAGCGCCTCGCATGTGCCTTGGGCATTCTTTCGCTTGACCTGCCGGTTTGAAGTGGGGTTTAAAGGTGTTTCTTCGTGAATTACCTGCTGAAGAACTACTGGTTTCAACTTACTCAGACGAATGGAGGACGTTATGAATTTGACGAGGATATTTTCAATACAGAAGAGTGGTCTTCTGATGGGACTCTTCCTGGCTGTCATGGCATTGTGCTGGTCACCGGGCTCTCTGCGGGCGGGGGAAGCTGAGGATTATTTCAAGTTCTACAGCTACTACCACAGCAAATGGGCGCTCGTGGTGGAGACAGGGGGAAAGAAAGAAACCAGCAAGGCGGAGTGCTACGGCACCGCCGCCGGCTGCAATATTTTTGTCAGCAAAAATGAGACCTCGATCTGGGGCTATGATCCGAAAACCAGGCAGTGGACCGGCGCTGGACACCTGAAGGATGGAAGCCGTTTCACCTCGACGATCTCGCGTCCCCAGGGCCCGAAGTTCAAAGCCGGCATGGTCTTGACCTTCAAAACTATCATCCGGCACGCCGATGGAAAGATCAGCTACCTGACCGGCAAGCAGACCGTTGTCGATGAGAACACCTTGACAGCGGTCATCACAGGGACCGACCAGGACGGGAAACCGACCCCGAAGATCGTCAGGACTGCCAAGAAAATCAAGTAGCCTGCTGAAGAGCTACTGGTCTGAATTTACTCAAACGAATGGAGGAAGTTATGAATTTGACGAGGATGTTTTCAATAAAGAAGAGTGGTCTTCTGATGGGACTCTTCCTGGCTGTCATGGCCTTCTGCTGGTCTCCGGGCTCTCTGCGGGCGGGGGAAGCTGAGGATTATTACAAGTTCTACAGCTACTACCACAGCAAGTGGGAGATCGTGGAGGAGACAGAGGGAAAAAAAGAAACCATCAAAGCGGAGTGCTACGGCACCGCCGGCGGCTGCAATATTTATGCCGACAAGAGGGAGACCTCGATCTGGGGCTATGACCCGAAAACTAAGCAGTGGACCGGCGTTGGACACATGAAGGATGGAACCCGTTACACCATGACGATCTCGCGTCCCCAGGGCCCGAAGTTCAAAGCCGGCATGGTCTTGACCTTCAAAGGCACCATCCGGCACGCCGATGGCAAGATCAGCTACGTAACCGGCAGGCAGACCGTTGTCGATGAGAACACCCTGCGCGACGTTATCACGGGGACCGACCAGGACGGAAAAGCGATCCCGAAGGTCGTCAGGACTTTTAAGCGAATCAAGTAGCTTATTAAATACGGGAGCGGGGTGGTATGGCGCCAGGCGGTTAAGCCGCGCCAGGCCACCCCGTTTTCATCGCCTGTCCTTGTTTTTCTTATCAGCGAACGGGTTTATCACCCTGGCTGGAGGACTCTTTCTTCGCGCGGCTGACTCCATTTCCCGATAGATGCCAGTCGTCGGAATCCTTCGTACTCCGCCGCAGGGTCAGGTTGGTCAGCTTCGCGCTGATCTCATCGGAGGCGGGGTGAGAGATCCTGATCTCGACGGGCCCGGTGAGCTTCGCCTCGAGCGGGTTGGCCTTGTTCGCGCCGAGTGATTCCGCCGCGGTTTGAGTACTGAAGGGCTTTCGTCCCGCGGCGTCCCAGATCTCGCTGACCGTGCTCGTGTCGGGAACGTCAAAGTTCGTTTCCAGGACGCACTCTCCCCCATGGTGGACCCGCAGCTGCAGGAGCTTCATGCCGGGGGGGAGGCCGCAGGAAGCCAGCAGAGCGCTCAACGCCACGAGGGCGAGGGTCTGTTTCCAGTGGATCTTCTTACGATCTTTCATCGCCGTCTCCCTGTTTTGCCGCTGCGAGACTAATGGAGTCCTGCCGGGTAGAGCCATTCCTATTTTTCAGCTTTGCTTGAGAAAGGGGCACGCGATCGCTTCCGGTGGCGGAAATCGTTGATGTGACAGGCCCGGGGGTCTACCTTTGCCGTTCATCACGTTTTAAACTTCCCTTGTTCCAGCAGTTGGCAGGCTTTCATGAAAATCGGTCCGACCACGATTCTCGACACCTTCGCCGAAGCCTTTGGCATGCGCTATGCGCGGTTGATCATCACGGCTGTCGATGATCACTGGCTCAATGCGGCCCTCCGGTCCATCTCAGGCTACGGTACCTCGGTGATTTCCTGCGATGCCGAGGTCGGGGTCGAGGGATACATTCCGGCTGATGAGACTCCAGATGGTCGTCCTGGCGCG
Source organism: Planctomycetes bacterium UBA1662 (assembly GCA_002320775.1). Taxonomy (GTDB): domain Bacteria; phylum Planctomycetota; class UBA8108; order UBA8108; family UBA8108; genus UBA8108. The sequence goes on along the minus strand of DCKY01000279.1, from coordinate 1,424 downwards.
AGCGTTCTGCTCTTTGGTTTTTCGACCGATGGCCTGGCCAAGGCGGTCCCCAATCGTGTCGGTCAATGTGTGATGACCTGTCCGACCACCGCCTGCTACGATGGCCTCGCGGGGGCCGAGGTGGAGGAGAAGGTTCCTCTTGGAAAGAACCTGCGCTTTTTCGGTGATGGATTTCAGAAGAGCAAGAAGCGGGATGACCGGCGATTCTGGCGGATTCCCGTGATGGATGGCGAATTCCTGGTGGAGGAGACCGCCGGTGTGGCGAAGGGCGTCGCCGGCGGCAATATCATCCTCCAGGCGGTCTCGCAATCGGTAGGGCTCGAGGCGGCGCGTCGCGCGAGCGAGGCTGTCTCCGAACTGTCGGGGGTCATCGCGCCATTTCCCGGTGGGGTCGTTCGCAGTGGCAGCAAGGTTGGCTCACGCTACGAGCAGCTGGTCGCCTCGACCAATGACGCGCTCGCCCCTACCCAGCGAAGTCGGTCCGAGACCGAGCTGGTCGAGGGAGCGAACTGCTGCTATGAGCTGGTTATGGACGGAATCGATGAAGGCGCCGTTAGCCAGGCCATGCGCGCGGCCATCGAGGCGGCGTCGGGGGATGGGGTGCTGGCGATCGGCGCCGGTAACTACGGCGGTAAGCTCGGCAAGTTCAATTTTCACCTGCGCGAGGTGATGGGAGACAGCTGAGGAGCCGGAAACCGGTCTCGCTGTCGTCGGGCGGTCATTAGTCGGGCATTAGGCGGGATAATCTGGTAAAACGGTCCAGAGCTTAGACATAGAGGGAGTAACCGTTGGCCACCAGGCAATTCATCATGAACGCGGGTCGCACGACCAAGCAAGGGCGCCAGATCAACGTCGGCAAGGACGATGCCGAGTACGAGGAGATGGTGACCACGCTGATCATGCACCCGGACGACATCGAGGACATCGGCGCCTCGGTCGGCGCCAGCGTCCGGGTTCGCTCGGAAAATGGCGAGGGAACCTTTGTCTGCCAGGAACACGGCGGCAAGGAAGGCAAGGTTCCACCCGGGATGGTATTTATCGCCTACGGCCCACCGACCTGCAAGCTCATGGGCCAGAGCACCGATGGCACGGGGATGCCCACCTCCAAGGGCTGGGAGGTAGAGATCGAACCCCTGGCCGCCGAAGAGGCCCCAATTGAAGCGGAGGCAGAATCTTGAACGAACGAGTCAACCGGGAGAGCGAAGAACAAGCCATGGATGAGACAAAGCCGCGCGCGGAGACAGACCAGACGCTAGCCGCCCAGTTCCCCGAGAGTCTCGACGAGAGCCCCGCGGCGGAAGACCTCGAGGCCTGGGAGCTTATCGACCCCGAAACCGGGCGCTACATGCCGAGACGGATCCGCGGCAGCTTCCGCGGCCGGGCGCTTGGCTGAAGCTTCATCCTGCCGTCCGGTTCGGGCGCGA
>DCKY01000076.1 GCA_002320775.1 Planctomycetes bacterium UBA1662 | reverse complement strand
GCATGGCGAAAGAGGCGGAAGTTGACGAACTTCATTTTCAGGGTGAAAAATAATGCGCCAAATAAAAGCCAGGCCACAATCAGCGGGACCCCGCCGATGGGTTTCCAGAACAGGACACTGCTGAGCGGCTTTACGCCATAGTGCCCGAAGAAATAGTCCAACTTTGCCTCGAAGCTCTCTGCTTTCTCGCCCTCCGCCGCCGGTACAGCCTCATCCGCCGCGGCAGACTCTTCATCTTTCTCCACCTCCGCGGGCGCGGCCTCATCGTCTGCGGCGGCCCCGGTGTCCTTTTGCGCCTTCACGAGCGCGACATTGCCTGCGGCGGGACGCCCCGCGTTCCCTTCCCCCACAGCCGTCCATTCACCGGATTGGCCAGTTACCAGGAACTGCCAGGTGCCGGCAAGATTGCCTTTTTCATCCAGCGCCCCCTTTAGCTCGACAGAATTTCCCGGGCCCCCCTTAACAGGAGAATAATTGAAGTAGATCTGCAGGTCGCCGCCGCTCACCAGGGCATCGGTGACCTCCAGCTCGCCCTGGCCGGGACTCCGGATACTGACCTCATCAGCACCCTCGACCTCGAGGGTATAAATTTTCCCGGCGCTCTCCCCAGGCTTCTCTCCCGTGGGAAGAGCCATCTTGACTTGCCAGGTACCCGAGAGGTCGGTGGCCACTGGATCCGTCTTCGTGGCTGCCGCCAGATCCTGGGCGAAAACAGGGACAACGAAAAAAAGAAGCGCCAGGCTTAGCCCGGACAGGCTCCTAGGGGAGGCAAAGAGCTCTTTCATGTGGGGTCGTCCTCTTGAAATGCGTTAGCGGACAGGAGCGTCTGCAGCGGAATTACCTGAACGGGAGGATATCAGAAAGCTGACGTGGAATCACTCAGAAGGTGGACCTCAGGACTCTCCGCCGCCTCCACCGCCTCCACCGCTGCCGCCTCCACCTCCGCCACGGCCGCGCCGACGCCTTCTCCTGCGAGGCCGGCGCTTGCGGCGGGAGCCATCGGAAGATTGCTGCTCGCCGCCGGACTTCTCACCATCTGATCTTCCACCGCCGCCGCGGCCACCGCCTCGAGAGCGCGACCTCCGGCGCCGTCGACGGCGCTTGCCATCTCCCTGGCTCTTCTTTCCCTGCTCCCGCGTCCTGGGTTTTCTGGGCGAGACAGAATCTGCTCGTTCGAGAACCTCTGAATCGATGTCGAAATATTCCTCTTTCAGATAGTCGTCATCGACCACATCAAGGGTGATCTTGTCCGGGCGGCTCTGCTGGCGCTTCCTTTTTTCCTCGTTGAGGGCCTTGACCTCGGCGATGGTCTCCTCCATCTCCTCGATGCTGCCGAATTCAGGCTCCATCTTAGGCGGTTTTGGACCATCATCTCCTGACCGCTTTCCGCGGCGTCGGCGCGATGAACGCTTTCGGCGTGAACGCCCGCCTTGATCCTCCCCCTGTCCGGAAGAATTCGAGGCTTCCCGGCGACGTCCCTCACCTGACTTCGATGAGCTGCCCTTGCCACTACCTTGCCCGCTGCCGCCCTTCTTGCGGCCTCTTCTTCGGCGGCGCTTCCGGGGCTTCGGCCCGGAACGTTCATCTTTATTGCTGGATCCTTCGCCACGCTCTGGAGTGTTCCCCATGCGGCGTCCTTTCTCTCTTGCGAGATTGGATATTTTAAACCTGGTATCTTTCAGAACCTGCTCCCAATACCGTCGGTCCTTGGGAGTGACGAACGTGATGGCAATTCCCGTCTTATTCGCCCGGCCCGTTCTGCCAATGCGATGGACATAGGACTCGCTCTCCTCCGGAACATCGTAATTGATAACACGCGAGACCGACTCGATATCAAGACCCCTGGAGGCAACATCCGTGGCGACAAGGACCTTGATGTCTCCCGAGCGAAACTTATCCATGATCGTGAAACGCAGATCCTGGGTCTGGTCTCCATGCAGGGAGCCCGCGCTGTAGCCGTTGCCCCAGAGCATGCGATCGAGGTCGATGACCTGGCGCTTGGTATTGCAGAAGATAATCGCTGTATCGTCCGGATGGCCGTCGAGTATTCTGCGAAGGGCGTTGAGCTTCTGATGCGGCGAAAGGGAGCGATAGCCCTGCGTGATATCGGGGACGGTCGCGAGACCTCTCGAGGTCGAGAACGTCTTGGGGTCCTTCATGTAGCGCCCAAGCAGTTTCTTCATGCCGTCCGGTATCGTGGCGGAGAAGAGCAGGGTCTGGCGCTCGGGAGGAATCTTGTCAAGGATAGCCCCCACCTCGTCAATGAAGCCCATGTCCAGCATCCGGTCGGCCTCATCGAGAACGACATTCTCACACCAGCCCAACGACAGGATCCTCTCCTTGAGGAGATCAAGCACCCGGCCCGGTGTCCCGACCACCAGCTGTGAACCCTTGCGCAATTTCGCTATCTGTCCGCTGGCATGAACTCCGCCAACCAGGAGGACAACCCTCAGCTCTCGCCCTTTTCCGAGAGCCTCGACCACCTCCGCCACCTGTTGGGCCAGCTCACGAGTCGGAGTCAGCACGATGCCCTGGACAGCGACCCGTTGGGTGTCGATCCTCGCTACCAGCGGCGCTCCGAAACCAATCGTCTTACCGGTACCGGTCTCGGCCTTTCCAATGATGTCTCCCCCGGCGAGAATCGGGTCGATAACCTTCTCCTGGATAGGGGTACAGTGGCTGATACCCATCTCCTTGAGGCTGGAGACGACATCGTCGGGGAGATCAAAGCTGTCGAACCGCTTACCCTTGGGTTTTTCCTTCCCGGATGGCGTTTCTTTTACGGTCTTCGAATCTTCATCCACGGCCGCTTCTCCGCCTGGCTGTGCGTCCTGCTCTGCCATCAAAGCCGCCCCTTGAATGAGAGGGCCTGGCTCAAAAAACGCTCGGCTGCTCGTGCAGACCCTGGTTGAAAAGATAACCGCGGATCTGCGCAGCTGTTGACGAGCGTAAGCATGCCGGACGAGAACCTCATAGCTCCTCTTCTGCTTCCGGATCCGGCCTGGAGAGGTCGGGTCCTTTCTTGGGAGGTCCTTTCTTAGCAGGCGCCGCCTTCTTTTCAGGCAGCTTGGTAATCAGCTTCCCTGTTCTTTTCAGGACCGCCATCTGCTTCTCGGCCCAGGCGGTTGGAAATTTGCCGTCGATTCTAAGGTTCGACATCATGAAGGAGACTCCTTCGAAGCTGAAGCCGATCTTGCCGGGTCCAGGTTCGGCGACCTCTGTCGAGACCACCTCGACCATCTCCTCTTTTTTTCCATTCAGAACACCTACGCTGATGGAAATCTTCCCGCCCTTGCAGACAATCGAGACGGGCATACCCTGCGGTCCCTTGTCAAACCAGCGGGAGGCGGGTACGAGAAACTTTTTATTCTTCGACCGCACCCTGCTCTTCTTCGCAGGGATAACGATATCCTGAAAGAAATTCGTCTGAACAAAATCGCTTCCATGGTGATTCAGCAGAAAGGAGAAGCGCGAACGCCCATCGACGCGGGGAATCCGCAATCGAAAGCTGATCTTGTAATCATCCACGAGCTCAAAATTTGACAACGCTGAGCCGCCTAACATTCCAACCAGGGTGGCTTTCCCCTTGGAGTGCCCATCGATCAACAGCTTGCGATAGCTCGCATTCTTCACCTCGGATATATTCGCGATCACCCCGCCGCGTCCGCGCCCGCGGGTGGTGAAAGCCTTATCAAACTCGCCCGCCCCTGGATAAGTCACCGAGAAGCGGCCCTTGTTGATCTTGAAAGGAACCCCGAAAAGAGCTGCCGAGTTGAGCTGGGCAAGCTGCGTAGCGCTCAGCGGCTTGGCTTCCTTCTTCTTGGCCGGCTTTTCCTCTGCGGCCCATACGGGCTCGCCCGCAACGGCTATGAAAAAAACCGCGGACAGCGCCAGGCAGGCCCACAACGCGGATCGCGCCGTCCTGCCCGGGTGTTCGAGAGACCTTGAATCAGACAAACTAAACACGCCTTGGTTACCTTTCATCGGAGAGACCAGCTAAACGGGCATTGTAGCGTGACCCGCAAAACTCTCCACCAGTTTTATTTTCATAGCGCCCGGCGAAGCCCTCGCAGGAAGGGCGACCGGCGCTCAGTCGCTCTTTCGCCAGGAGCATGGATGCCCCTCGTCATTGAGAGCCACGTAAACTACGGACGAGCTGCTGATCTGTTCAAGCCTCGCCGGCTCTCCCCGGCTGACAACCACACGGCAGTCCATGGAGAGCGAGGTCGTACCCTCCTCGCGTAACTGGCACCAGATCTCTACGACATCTCCAAGCAGCCCTGGAGCATCGAAGACAATCTCCCCGAACTTCTTGGTGACAATGTTCTTCGTCCCCATCCGGGCCATCGCCATCATGGCCAACGCCTCATCAATCCAGCTCATGAGCTGACCGCCGAACAGCCGCCCCGAGAAATTGAGATCCGGGTACATGACAATCTTACGGCCCGCAAGCTCATAGCCTTCAAGGTCAATCGATGGGCTGGTCATCCTCTTATCTAGCTCCGGATCCCTGTCATCAGTGCCGGAAATGACGCCGGCCGGTAAACACCATGGCCAGCCCCTTCTCGTTCGCCGCGGCAATCACCTCTTCATCACGAACGCTCCCCCCGGGCTGGATCACGGCCGTAGCTCCCGCCTCGGCCGTCGCAATCAATCCATCAGCGAATGGAAAGAACGCATCGGAAGCGACCGCGGAGCCTGTGAGATCAAGGCCCGCCTGCTCAGCCTTGCTCGCGGCAATCCTGGCGGAGTCAACACGAGACATCTGGCCGGCGCCGACTCCCAGCAGCCGGTCAGGGCCACTATAGACGATCGCGTTGGATTTGACGTAACGTACCAGACTCCAGCCGAATAGCATCGCTCGCATCTCTTCTTCCGAGGGAGAGCGCTCGGTCACCACCTTGAAGCTCCCCTCATCATCGGGTTCATCGTCGGGAGACTGCGCCAGCAGGCCGGCCGGCACTCCTCGAATCACAGGCGCTCCCGGAGACAAGCCCCAGGAATCATCTCTGCAGCGAAGCAGGATGCGATTCTTCTTCTCCCGCAGGATCTCGAGGGCTCCCTCGGAAAAATCGGGCGCCACGAGAACCTCGATGAAATGATCCTTCATGACATTGGCCGCCGCCTCATCTACAGCGGCGCCGCAGGAGATGATCCCGCCTGATGCCGACTGTGGATCACAGGCCAGGGCCTTATGCCAGGCCTCCTCGACACTGTCGGCGTACGCGGCCCCGCAAGGATTGGAGTGCTTGATGATCGCCACGGCCGCGCCGCGGTCTTCAATCGCGGAGATCACCTCGAGGGCGCCCACAAGGTCGAGAATATTATTGTAGGAGATCTCCTTCCCGTTCAGCTGTTCGAAGGAGTCAAGAAAGGTGGGGCCACGGCCATAGAGCGCCGCATGCTGGTGAGGATTTTCTCCGTAGCGCAACACGCGTACGCGCTCAAGGTCGATGGAGAGACCGCCGGGCAGATCGCCGCAGTCCTGCTCTTCAGCCGCGGCTTCCTGTGAAGAGGAGGACCCCTCCCCGGCCAGGTAGGCCGAGATCGCGGTGTCGTAGGCGGCTGTACACTGAAAGACCTCCAGGGCGAGAGCCTCGCGCAGCTCGCGGGTCGTCGCTCCTTCGTTGCTCCGCATCTCGGCCAACACATCTTCGTAGCGGTCGGGGCTGGAAACCACCGTGACATGCAGATGATTCTTGGCCGCGCTCCTGAGCATGGTCGGCCCGCCGATATCAATCTGTTCGATCGCTTCCTCCCGGGTAACACCCGGCCTCGCCACCGTCTCAACGAAGGGATAGAGATTGACCACAACCAGGTCAATCGGTTCAAGGCTGTGCTCTTCCATAGTGGCCAGGTGAGATGGATCATCCCTGCGATGCAGGATCCCGGCGTGAACCTTCGGATGGAGAGTCTTGACGCGGCCATCGAGCATCTCGGGGAACCCGGTGAAGTTGTCGACCTCAACGATCTCGATGCCGGCCTCTGCCAGGGAGCGGGCCGTACCGCCAGTCGAGAGGATCTCTACGCCGAGCTCTTTCAGCCCCCTGGCGAAATCGATGATTCCAGTCTTGTCCCAGACGCTCAGGAGAGCCCGCCTGACAGCTATGTTCTCCACCTTTGTATCCCCTTTCTCTGATATCAAACCCTGTTGGAGTTGGCCTACAAGTTACCCTCAGGAGAGGCCTTTGGGAAGGGGGCATAGATTTTCCTTTGAGGCCCTGAAATCGAGTCGATACAATCGCCCACAGGATCCTTATTCACTACGACAAGAAGACTTGCAGCGCTCTGGACGGGTCGGTGCCGGAACTTATTTCTGGTAAGCGCCATAGCAGGGCGTGGACCGGAGCTAAGCTCCACCGGGCCGCCGGCAGCGATAGAGCCCGGAGCCCGCGTTGCTTGTCTCCTGTTTGAAGTTGCTTATCATTTTCAGGGTCTGGGATCCTGCAGGACCAATCTGGTGGTACAGATCCTTCCAGGCAATTTCCCCTTTCGAAGCAAACCGTGAGGAAGCCTTTGGCCGCATCTGAAACCCCCAACGAATCCAGCCTGAAGCGGGACAAAAGCCGAGATCTCAAGCTCGTCGGAACCGTTGTGGCCGGCAAGTACAAGATCCTCGAGATCCTTGGACAGGGAGGATTCGGCAGCGTCTTCGTGGTCGAGATGACCTCGGGCATCCTAGGTGACCGGCTGGCGATGAAGATACTGCCGGCGGAATTCAGCAAGAACACAATGCTTCGCGAGCAGTTCCTGAACGAAATTCGCGTAGCGATGAAGATGGTTGATGCCCACATCGTCCAGATAAGAGATGTGGGAATCACCGAGGGCGACCCTGAAAAAGGCGGCGGCCTGCTCTACTACACGATGGACTACGTCGACGGCAAGACGCTGGGCGAGCTCATCAAGGAGGAAGGGACGCTCAGCATCTGGCGGGCCCTGCGGATCGCCCGCCGGCTCCTGCCCGCTCTCAAGGTCGCCCACAGCGCCGGAATCATCCACCGCGATCTCAAGCCCGCCAACATCATGGTCGAGGTCGTCGGTGAAAAAGAACTTCCCCGGATACTGGACTTCGGCATCGCGACCGCGGTGATCTCCGACACCGAGCTGGACAACAGCCTCGAGGGCGGCCTGAAGGACAAGAAGGGTTTTGTTGGCAGCCCCTATTACATGCCGCCGGAACAGTTCCAGGGTGTGGAGATGGGGTTTTATACCGACCTCTATTCCCTCGGCGTAATCCTCTACGAATGCCTGACCGGCCAGAAACCCTATACCGGCAGGACGGCCAAGGAAGTCTACAAGAAGATCAAGCACGGGCCGCCGACGCCGATAGACGAACTTCAACCGGCCGTAGGCAAGGTTCCAGGCCTGACGGAAATGATAACCAAGTCACTCGAGCGCAATCCCGAGAAGCGCTTTCAGTCCGCCAAGGAATTCTTCGAAACGCTCACGGATGTGATGTCGGGCAAGAACGAGGAGCCGCAACCGAAAGCCGGGGTGGCTCCTGCCCAGCGGCTCTCAAAGAAGCGAACCCCGGCTGCCCCCACCAGGCGGGCGCCTGTAGGCCGAAAATCAATGTCGGTGTCGACCATACATGGCCGCCTCTCCTCGCGAAGAAGATCAAGCCATGGAGGAAAGGTCCTGATCCTGCTGGGCCTGGCGGCATTCGGGATGCTGGGGCTGGCCTTCAAAGATCAGCTCCTGGAGGTGATTCAAAAGGTTTCCGAAGATCCGAAAACCGCTTCTCCGGTAACGGTCAGGACACCTGAAGCTGAGCCGGAAGAACAAGCCCCCCCCATCTCCCCCCCCGCGGGATCAGAGAGAGACGCTCCCGGAAAATCTCCAGTGGTGGAACCGCCCTCGCCGGAGGCCGCGAAGCCCAGCACTGCCGAGAGGATGAAAGAGATACGGCAACAGCTTGCTGAGCGCATCCACGTCCACCTCAAGGCAGGCGATGCCGCGATCAGGCGCAAGGAATGGGATACGGCCTCGGGTGAGGCCGATATCGTGCTCGGGATCGAGTCAGACCACCCTGGCGCCCTGCTCCTGAAAGCGCGGGTCATGCTCAACACCAATCGAAGCATCCAGGCCATTGTGACCCTTGAGACCGCCCTCAAATCCGTAAAAGACAAGAAGGTGCGAATCGAGATCCTTCGCAACCTGGCTGTCGGCCATACCAGCCTGCAGAAACCGGACTGGAACCTCGCGACGACCAAGCTGGAGGAGGCCGTCGCCCTTGATCTCACGAACAAACCGGCGGCCAATCTTCTGGTCGTCGCCTACCAGGAATTAAATCAGGATCAGAAGGTCTCGGACTTCGTAAAGAGAGCCTACGACGCCGGCAACAAGGACCGCCTGATTGACAAGCTCTATCAGCAGATCTGGATCGACGGACCAAGGCAGCGTCAGAAATCCCTCGAAGAGAATACAGCGCTCGCCTTCAGGAAATACGGCGAGGAAGATTATTACGCTGCCTCGGCGGCTGCCAATAAAGCCTTCACCTATGGAGCCGCCGGAAAAACGAGAATCGAGCTGGCCGACATCGCGGTCGATTCCCTTGTCAAGCACACGGCCGACTTCCCGCATTCTCCACGAGTCAGCACCCCCAGGAAGCTGCCCGGAGAAGCCAGGAAGTCCCTGAGACGGCTCTATGAATTCGTCAAGGAGACCCCGGATGCGATGACGCCCGAGATGCGGAAAAAGCTCATGCTCTACGATGCAAAGATTACCTATCTCGAGACGAGAAACGACGTCAAGAAACATGACCTCGAAACAGCCGAGCTCAAGCTGGCCAGCGTACTCAACCAGCTTGACAGCAAGAAGCCAACCGAGCTGTCTTACGAGGTTCACACCTGGAGAGGGCTGGTCTTCGCATCCCGAGGCCAGTTCGATGGGGTCGTAGCTCAGTTCCAGAAGGCCAGGAATTCCAAGAACCCCGGGCTGATGGATCTGCATGCCAGCACCTACCTTGCGGCAGCGGCGCACTACCTGAAGGAAGCCGACAACAAGAAGAAGGCCTACGACCTCGCCAGGGGAAGAATCCTCAACCTGCTGAAGATCTCGGGGCTTTCGGACGCCAAGAAGGCACGCGCCTACTACAAGCTGGGCTCCTGCTATCTCAGCATGGGAATCCTGACCAGCGATGATGGGGATCTGCGCAAAGCGGCCAACCGCTTCATGGATGCCAGAAAGATCGGGATGGACTCGGCAAGGCTCTTTGAGTACCTCGGCGAGACCTACCACCACCTGGGCGAACCGATCAAGGCCGCAGTCCACTACCGGGACGCGTATTTCAAGCAGCCCTCGCCACCGCGCTGCCTCACGGCCGTTTCCCACTTCCTGGAATCCAACCCGCGCGCCCCCCAGGCAAGGGAGCTCCTGGTTCACGCCCTGCAGAAATTTCCCGGGGACAAGAAGCTGCTTAAAAAGCAGCTCGAATTGGAATAACCAACGGCCTCTCCCAGCGATCCGGGACGTGGAGTTGCCCGGCAACACTCGATAGCGTATCCTGTCCGGGAAGAAAAGAAGCCATCGTGACATCGAGGGGAGCGTGAAGAGAATAAAGACCATTCCCAGGGGGGTGATTTGTGCGGGAGGCGCTGTATTGGCCCTGCTCCTGGCGCTGGCCTTCCGTGGAGACCCGGCGACGGCCGTGCGCCAGACCTCGGCCAACCCCCGCCCCACACCCACTGCCGAGCCATCGGCAGCGGAGCCTGGACCTCTGAAACCGGCTGGTCAGCCCGCGGAAGAGGCCGATGCGGAGAAGCTCGCTAACGACAAACCGCCGGCGGCGATCAAGCCGCTGCCGCTGCGTAAGGGAGACACGATCGGCATTGTCGCTCCCGCCAGCTCGATGGACGACTCGCTCGTACGCCGGGCTGTAGAGAACATCAGCCGCCGCGGCTACGAGGTCAAGCTCTCCAGCGGCTACCTGCAGCGGCGAGGATACCTCGCCTCCGATGACAAGACCCGCGCCGCCGAGCTCAACGCGTTCTTCCTGGACAAATCAGTCAAAGCCATCCTCTGCCTGCGTGGAGGCTATGGCAGTCCACGGATTCTCGATCGCCTTGATTATGATGCGATCCGCCAGAACCCCAAGATCTTCATCGGCTACAGCGACATCACCGCACTGCTCAATGGCATCCATACGAAGACCGGCCTGGTCTCATTCCATGGCCCCATGGCCAAGGAATTTTCCATCGGAAAAGGGCTCACTCCCTATACCGAGAAGTATTTCTGGCCGGCCTTCACTCCGCAAAGCAAGCTCTTCACCGATTGGGGGGGAGCCGGGCCAAAAGGGAGATCGCACCTGAAGACCCTTGCCGGAGGAAAAGCGGAGGGCGTTCTTGTCGGCGGCAACCTCAGCGTCCTGACCTGTACCATCGGGACGCCCTACGAAGCCCGCTCCAGAGACTGCATTCTCTTTCTCGAAGATGTCAGCGAAACACCCTTTCGTATCGACCGCATGCTGAACCAGCTTCGGCTCAGCGGCATGCTCGCAAGATACAAAGGTGTCCTCCTCGGCAGCTTTACAGGCTGCCTCCCGCTCCGGGGACGCGGAATCGGCCTCCTCGATGTATTCGACCACTACTTCGGGAAGCTGGGAGTCCCGGTTCTCGCCGGTTACGCGGCAGGGCACCAGCCTGACCAGGCGACTCTCCCGATCGGCTCACGCGTGCGGCTCGACGCCACCGCGAAAAAGATAAGCCTCATCGACACGCCTGTCGCCAACCTCCCCAAAGAGTGAACGCGGCGATCTCAATCTCCCAGGCAGGCGCCCCCGAGATCGGCTCCGGTAAGCTCGCAGCCCTCGATCATAGCGCCACGGAGGCTGGCCGTGCGAAGATTGCTCCCGCGCAAAGAAGCGCCCCGAAGATCGACTCCATCGAACACCGCGCCGGAGAGGTCACAGCTTTCGAGGCGAGCTCCGGTGAAACGGCAACCAGGCTCAAAACGGCAGGAGCTCATATTCGTCGAGACCATGCTGGCATCGCGCAGGTCAGCGTCCGAAAACCGTGCTCCGCTGAAATCGGAATCCGTAAACTCGCTGAACCTGAAGGTCGACTCACCGATACGGGCGGCTGTGAAGACCAGCCCGGCACCCTTCGCTCCATCGAAATTAACCCGCGCCAGCTGACAACCCTGGAAATCACAGTGCTCAAGACGCGAGCCGAGAAAAGAGACCAACCGAAGAGATCCATCACGAAAGCTCAGGCCGGCAGAGCGAACATCGGTAAAAAGAACCGCGTCGAGATCACCCTCGGAAAAATCCACATCGTCGAGAAGCTCCGCGGCGCTGAAATCCAGGTCCCGCAGGACAGAGTCCCGAATACAGGTCGCCCGGAAGCTTGCCCCGGCCAGGCCTGCGCTCTCAAGCTTTGCCTCCGCGAGATCGGCATCTTCAAACACCGTCCCCGCCAGGGAGGCGTGCGACAGCCGAACGCCGTGAAAACGAGAAGCGACAAAGACACTCTCGTCCAGCTCGGCGTAACCCAGATCGCAGCCATCAAAAACACAGCGCTCGAATCGGCAGGCCTTGAGCGCCGCCTTCATGAAATAGCTCGCTGAAAAATTACAGGCTGAGAAGCTGGAGCCCTCCACCCGGGCCTTCTCAAAGCAGAGCCCCCTGAGACCTTCCCCAGCCAGGCTCTCGCCTCTCTCCAGCTTTTCAAGAATGTTTTCAATGGTGATCGACATGGTTGCCTCGGTCCGCTTTCAGATCTTGATAACGCTGTGGGTACTGCCGTACATCTCGATGACTGACCCCGTGACCGCTTTAGCCAGGTCGGAGACCAGATAGACGGCAAGCGAAGCGATATCCGCCTGTGTCACCTTCTGGGTGGGTCCAGCCCCGCGGCGATCGAGTGAATTCGAATCGATGGCTCCCGGGGCGATGGCGTTGACTCGGATCTCGTGCTCCCGCAGGGCATCCGCCGTGGCCTTGGTGAGCCCGATGAGCCCGAATTTGGAGGCGCAATGGGGGATCACGTTCGGATCGCCAACCTGCGCGTGGATCGAGGCGATGTTGACAATCGAACCGCCGGACCCCTGGCCCGCCATCGTCTTCCCGGCAATTCTCGTCAGATGGAAAGGCGCGCTGAGATTGGTGTCGATGGTTCGATCCCAGTCTTCGTAGTCAAGATCAAAGAGGCCCTTCCAGACAAAGACCCCGGCATTGTTCACCAGGATGTCGAGGCGGCCGAACTCGCCGAGAGCTCCGTTGACGATATCATCGGCCGCTCCCTCGACGGTCACATCGGCAACCATGGCGGTCGCCTGAAGACCTGAGTCCTGGAGGCCGGCCGCGGCCTCCGCCAGCTTCTGCTCGTCCCGGGCAACCATAAGAACACTGGCACCATCAGTGCAGAGAGCGGTAGAGATAGCGAGACCAAGCCCCTGGCTTGCTCCTGTAACAATCGCAGTTTTTCCATCCAGCAGCTTCGACATAGCGCGATGATTAGATCCGAAGGTTGAAATCGACGCCAAAGAAATGAAGGCGCCTGACTCTCTTTAAATCGACCACCTGGCGCTTCTTCTGCAGTTCCGCGCGGCCGGGAATGGGCCCGACTTCTGATAATGGCTGTTTTTCCAGCCCGGGGGGACAAAAACCGGCCGAAACTCCAGCTCTCCGGGCCAGCAGACCCTTTTAACCGCAGCCCGTGCTCTCGGCGCAACCAAGCTCAAGGTCGCCTGCCGATTCCGACAGGCCGCAGCCGGGAAAGGGAGCTGATGGCTGGGCGCCGCCAAGAAAGAGGAAGTTGAAGATAAAAACGGCCGTTGTGATATCGAGACGCCCATCTCCATCGGCATCGCAGGCCGCCAGGCAGACTGGGTCGGAGCCGCCGGTGAAAAGAAATCCGAGCAGGAAGATCCCGCTGGAGATGTCCATATTGCCAGCCTGGCCGCAGTCCCCGCGAACAAAGGGACCGACACCCGAAGGCGGCTCCCGGTTATCGAAGTAGACCGGACCAACGCGAACCTCGACAAGACCATCACCATCGGAATCGACCTCATCACCAAGAACAAAGAACTGACGGTTGGAAATGGAATCCTCCCACCCGACGTCCAGGCAGCCTATGTTGAACTTGTACTGACCCCGGCCAAGGCTCAGCCCGGGCGCCTCCACGCTGGTCTCGTAGAGCCCGGCCCCGAGCGCGGTCATCGACTCGGTGCAGCCCCACCCATTGAACTCGCCCCGCACGACCACGTTATCGGCGACCGGATCGAAGAGACCCTCGCGCTCCATCACGCTCATGTCGACCTGGAACACCAGCTCGGCGTCAAGAAAGGGGTTCTCCAATACATTGTAGAATGCCAGGGGTGGAGACAGCTCCAGGAAACCATCGCCGTCCTCATCCGGAAGGTCGTTTGAAACGATGTAGGTCCGGTTGACGATCTCGGGCTCCCAGCTGAACTCGTCACAGGAAATGTTGAACTTGTATTCACCCACGCCTGCGGGGTGGGAAGGAATCCTCAGCTCCAGCTCAAAGACGTTCTCATCAAACTCCTCGAACTCCACGCTGCAGCTCCACCTGTTAAACACCCCGCCAACGTGAACCGTCATGTTCTCGGGAATGAAGATGTCCTGTTCGACAGCTGCGGTCATGTCGACCCTGAAGTGGATCTCGACATCAGGCCCTGAACGGATATCGTCAAAAAAAACGACCGGGACCTCGACCTCCAGGAAGCCATCACCATTGGTGTCCGGCTCGTTACCCGTAAGGTTGTAGCGGCGATTGGAGATGCTGTCTTCCCAGCCGCCATCTTCGCAGTTGATGTTGAACTTGAACTGCCCCGTGCCCGCCTGGTGGCCGGGAACCTGGACATAGAGCTCGTAGACTCCATCTTCATCCTCATCCCTGAGCGGATCGCTGCACCCCCAGCCGTTCAGCGATCCGCGGACGAAGACCTGGTCACTAGCCGGATTGAAGCGTCCCGAGTCCATCTGAACATTCATGTTGACCTGGAAGAACAGCTCGGCATCGGCTCCACCCACCGCATCGTCAAAAAAGACGGTGTCGAGGACCAGCTCACCAAAGCCATCGCCGTTGTCGTCAGGCTCTGTCCCGGTGACGGTATAGCGCCTGTTGGAGATAGCGTCCTCCCAGCGACCAAGGCCGCCCTCTCCGCAGTTGATATTGAACTTGTATTCGCCGGCTCCGATCACGTGATTGAAAACCTGCACCCGCAGCTCGTAGACGCCCTCCTCGTCTTCAGACTCGAGCATGGCATCGCTGCAACCCCAGCCGTTGATCGTTCCGCGAACGACTGGAAAATCAACGTCGGGATTGAAACGACCGAGTCCGATCTGCGTATTCATGTTGACGCGAAAGGTGATCTCGACATTGGCCGCTACGCCGGGAGGGCCAGGTGGCTGCTGTTGAGCCTTCACGGCGCTGACGCAGAGAAACAACAGGAAAAGAGGAGCAGCTGTTTTCATGGTGACATTAGCTGTCGCGTACGGAGGACTCGCCCGGAACCCGGTGGCCGGACGGCGTAAAAAAAATCACGGGAGACCGTTGATTGAGAAAAAAACGGTCTCCCGTAAACAGGCCGAAAGGTCTCAGCTACCGAGCACCTTGGCCGCGGCCGCGGCAACTTCCGCGACAGTCTTCTTGTCGATCTTGTTCAGGCCAAAGGTCTTGACCACCGTCTTGTTCTTGTAGATGACGACGGTGTGCTTGGCCTTGTCGTTAATCTTCCAACCCTTGGGAGCCTTCTTGCCTCCGCGGTTGATGGTCATATC
>DCKY01000019.1 GCA_002320775.1 Planctomycetes bacterium UBA1662 | reverse complement strand
CGAGCGCGGCATCGAGGGACTGCCTGGTTCCGTAGATTGTTTTTGAACCCGGCAGATGGTCGAGGGCTGCGGTCTCGATGGCATGGACGAGCTTGGAGGGTTCTCCTTCCGTTGGAACGAAAAAGAACCACCGGCGCGTACCCATCTTGCCGGGGGCGAAGCGGAGGATGCTGTGGGCGATGGGGTCCAGGCCGCGGAAGTCATAGAAGAGCCAGCCGTCAAGGCCGGCCTCTTTGAGCTCAGCCTGCATCTTTTCGAGTTCGAAGGGTTTTGAGTTGTCCACTTGCGGGATCTCCCTGTCTTGTTTTGCTGTATAGAATTTTGGGGGAACCTGATCATAACAGAATCCGCCTTTCCAGAGGTCGTACTTCCTTGACGGATTATCCTGTGACGCGCCGGCTGTTCAGCGCGGATCCACCCCGACACCGGGGAATGGAGCCGGGGGCTGGGGGCCTCCCCTGTAGAGGAAGTTCAGGAGGTAGACGGCGTCCGCGAGATCCAGGGCGCCATCGGCGTTGATGTCAGAGGCCTCGTTGATTCGGGGATGCTCGCCATCCAGGAAAAGATAGGCAATCACGAAAACCGCGTCGCTCAGGTTGACGGTCTCATCTCCATTGGCATCGCTTCGCAGGAAATGAAGCTCAGGAGTGAAGCGGGTCAGCCCCGAGGCGTCGACATAGTTGCCGTAGCTTGCCAGGAGGGAGCCGCCCTGTTGCCCGGCTCCGGGCTCAAAGCCTTCGCTGCCGGCGTGCGCGGCAAGGTAGATCATGCTTCCTCCCGGCTCCGTTCCGATGGACAGGCGGGCGAAGGTGTTCCTGGAAAAATCCATCCCGGGGTCGAGGGTGTCGATAGATCCCACCCCGCTCTGGAACCCGAGGCTTGTTGCGTAGAGCTTGCCGTCAAGCCAGGCGAGATCGTAATAGCCGCCCATTCCCGTACAGAGGAGCTCACCATCGGTGAGCTGGAGGGCTCCTTCGCCAACCGCCGCGGCGAGCTGCGCGGGACTGAAGCGCACGAGTTTTTCCGAGGCTGTTCCGGTCTCGATGTCGGTCAGGCCGGAGGTTACCAGGTAGAGGTTGCCGGCCGGATCAAAGGTGATGGGGCCTGAGAATGGAGAGATGCCGGTGACAATTTCATCGTTGGCGGCCTCTGGATCATCATCCAGGAGCCACACGGAGTTCCCTGGAGAAGCCCCCAGGCCGGAGATGAAACCTCTTCCGGCTATCTCCCCGCGGGCGGCCCGCGGGGCGAAGACCATGTCAAAGTTGAAGCCGATTCGGTCGACAAGCTGCGCGCCGCTTCCGTCAAGAGGCACCCTGTAGATATTCTGCTCCGAGCTTTCTCCGAACCAGGCGTTGAGCCCCCCAGGCCCCATGACCAGGAAGGAACCGAAGACGGCCGGCTGAAAAGAGGCCAGGACCCTGGCGCCGTCTTCACAGTGAATCCGGATCTCGCCGCCCTCGCTGACAATGGGTTCGCCTTCGGGTGAGAACGCGAGTCCTCCGAGCTGCAGTGCGAAGGGGGCGCCCGCATCGTAGCTGAAGAGCTGCTCCGATTCGAATCCATCGGCGAGTTCATAGGTTACCTGCGCATTGAGAAGACCCGGATGGACCAGGTTCAAGGCCATGCCTGTCAATACGACCAGCAGAGAGTTTCTCATAAGAATTCTTTCAGCTTGTGGGTGCCTGGTTTCAGCCGGGGGGCCGGCTTGATAAGGGAGCCTTTCGTTGGTTTTTCCCTGCTGTTCTCCATCCCCGAAGACAGGGCATTTTTCCGGGCAGGTCTCCTGGCTGACGGATCGAGCCGCCCTCCCGAACCTTCCCGACCCGGCATTCGCCAAGGGTCAGTGGCAGTCTCCTTTCAGAGAAAGGATGTACGGCTCCTGGAGCCGTCGGGCAGGCGGTATCCGCTTACAGTGGCGGGGGCCGCGCCGGTTTTTCACCGGCTTCCCTCTTTCCGCCGTCGCTCTCCAGCGAGAGCGGCGGCACCTGGAAAGCACCTATGTTATTCCCTGCCCTGGGCGGATGAAAGCGATATCGGGGTTTTGGATCGATCAGCCGGACCCGCAGCTTTCTCCATCCCGAATCCACCTGGATGCGCGGCGCAAGCCTTTGGAATTAAATGATTTATCCGATGAGGGGTGGAGCTGGCGGAGATCGAAAGAGCTTGCCGAGGCACGGCTGGATCTGGTACAAAAGCTGTCCGCCTGAATTCCGGTTTCGACGCGCAGCGGCTCCCGGAGCGTATCGAAATTCGCTTTTTTAACGGTCAAACAGGGCAGGTACCTTGGATAGCCACACCGACAGTAACACCTCCATGAACGGGCTTACGATGGCCGGGCTTGATTCCGCTATCGACCGGTCAAGGGACTGCCTCTTCAGCCAGTTCCAACGCGAAGAGGGTTCTGGCGACGGCTTCTGGTGCGGCGAGCTGGAGGCGGACTCGACCCTGGAGTCTGACTATATCCTTTTCCTGTATCTTTTTGACAGGACGAGGCATCACGAGAAGATTGCCAGGCTGGCGGCCTTTGTCGCCCGCCATCAGCTTGAAGATGGAAGCTGGAATATCTACGAGGGTGGTTCCGGCGAGATCAGCGCGACCGTCAAGGCCTATGTCGCCTTGAAGATCGCAGGCTACGAGGAAGATGACGCAGTGATGGTCAAGGCTCGCCGGGCGGTGCAGATGCTCGGAGGCATTGACCAGGTTAACAGCTACACCAAGGTCTACCTTGCCATGCTCAACCTGCAGTCCTGGGACCGGGTTCCGGCTATTCCGCCGGAGGTGGTCCTGCTCCCTCGATTTTTCTACATCAACATCTACGAGATATCCTACTGGTCTCGTGCGATTCTCATTCCGCTGTCGATTCTCTACGCGAAGTGGACGGGGTTTTCGAATCCCAACGGTCTGACGATCAATGAGCTCCTTCCGTCTTTGGTTGCCGAAGATGGTGAGGCCGGCGAGCCGCTTCACGGGGAAAATGGACATCCTGTCGCGGGCGGAGGCCGCGTCGGTTCGGCGGCGGCCGGGGCCGAAGCTGACGGAGCCCGTCTTCACCGGTATACCGAGTCGATCTTCAGCTGGCGCAAGGTCTTTACGACGATTGACCTGGTGCTTAAGAAACTCGAGAAATCCAGGGTCAAACCTCTTCGAAGTCTTGCGGTCAAAAAGGCTGAGGAGTGGATGGTTACCCGCCTGGAGGATTCCGATGGCCTGGGGGCGATTTTTCCTTCGATGATCAATTCGGTGCTGGCCCTTCGCTGCCTCGGCTACGAGGCCGACCACCCGCTGGTCCTGGAGGGGCTCGAGAAACTTGAAGAGCTGGAGATTGAAGATGATGGGGAGCTTCATCTTCAGCCCTGCCTGTCTCCCGTCTGGGATACGGCCCTGGCCCTCAACGCGCTCGGTGAAGCCGGGGTTGGCGGTGATGTCCGGGACATGACCGCGGCCGGTAGATGGCTTCTGTCCAAAGAGGTGAGACGGCCGGGCGATTGGCAGAAGCGCGTGCCAAATGTCGAGGCCAGCGGCTGGCCCTTCCAGTTCAGGAACGAATTTTATCCCGATATCGATGATACCGCCGCTGTCGTGATGGCCCTGAATCGTATTGACGCAGGTGAGGTTGAAGGGCTTGAGCAGGCGGTCTCGCGGGGAATTAACTGGGTTCTAAGCCTCCAATGTTCCAATGGCGGCTGGGCGGCTTTTGACGCGAATGTTGAGCGTAAGATTCTCAATGAGATCCCCTATGCTGATCACAACGCCATGCTGGACCCGGCCTGTGCCGACATCACCGGCCGCGTATTGGAAATGCTGGGGAGCACGCAGGGCTGTCTCGATGATCCCAGGGTAGATGAAGCGGTCAGGCGTGGAGTTCGGTACCTGAAGGACACCCAGGAGGTTAACGGCTCCTGGTACGGCCGCTGGGGAGTTAACTATATCTACGGTACCTGGCAGGCGCTGAAGGGCCTGATGACGGTTGGCATCAACCCGGATGAGGACTATGTTCGTCACGCGGTCTCTTTCCTGAAAAATCACCAGAACGAAGATGGCGGCTGGGGAGAGAGCTGTCGGTCCTACGATGACACCTCCTGCGCGGGCAAGGGAGAGACTACGGCTTCCCAGACAGCCTGGGCCCTGATGGGGCTTATCGCAGCCGGCGAGACGGACTCTCCCGAGGCTCAGCGGGGAGTGAGGTATCTCATCGACCACCAGGATGCCGATGGTGACTGGACCGAGAAGTGCTGGACCGGAACGGGCTTCCCGAGGGTCTTCTATCTCAAGTATCACATGTACAGTCTCTACTTTCCGCTTTTCGCGCTTGGCATGTACAGGAATGACGTCCAGGCGGCGGGAGACCGGGCCATCGCAGGCCAGCGGGGTCGCCAGGCAGCGCTCGAGCCTGTGCCTGCGCGCCGGGATTGAGCCGTCGTGATGAAGAGAGTCCTTGTGACCGCGGCTGTCCGCCAGGAGTTGTCAGGCCTCGAGGTCCAGCTTGCAGATGCTGAAGCCCTGTCCGCGCAGGGCGGCCACCTCTCTGGAGCGCTTGAAGGCGCACGGGTTCAGCTCTGCCTGACAGGGGTCGGCGCTGCCAGGGCCAGGCGGAAGCTCGAGGCGGTGTTAGCCGAGTGGCAACCTGATCTCATTCTCGCGACCGGGTTTGGCGGTGGGCTTACGGGCAGGTTTCGTGGAGGCGACATCATCCTGGCCGAGAGGGTGCTGGAGGCGGCCAGCCCCGGACTTGACCCGAGGAGCCTTTCTCCAGGCCAGGATCTGCTCGAGATGTCCCTGGGTGTTACGGTTCCGAATTCCAGCGTTCATCGGGGAACCTTATTGACGGTACCGGATGTCATCTTCTCCGCGCAGGAAAAACGTAAGTTGGGTTCACGTTACGGCGCGGACGGGGTCGACATGGAATCTTTTGGCATTGTTGAAATCGCCGGGGAGAGAGGCATCCCCTGTATCGCAGCCAGGGTGATATTTGACGAGGCGGCTTTTGAGTTGCCCCGGGGGCTTGAAAACATCCCGGGCCCGGATGGCGGTCCGCGGTTGCTGGGTGTCATCAAGCTGCTTTTAAGGCGTCCCTGGGCCCTTCCCCGGCTTTACGCGCTCAGGAGCCGCAGTGCGCTCGCGGCAGCCAGCCTGGCCGCGTTTGTTGCGGGAACCCTGAGGAGGCTGGAAGGAGTCGGTACGGATGCCTGAATCGAAGCTCAAGCCAATGGACCTTCGGATACTTCGTACGCCCGGTGTGAGAGAGGAGTTCAACGCGCCTGAGCTGGAGCGACTGCTGGGTGGGGAGGGCGTCGATCTCTCCATGACCGATCAGCCTGAGGCGCTCAGGGTAAGGTTGGAGGCTGGGCTGGAGGTCCTTGATCGCCGGATCCTTGCCGGTATTAAGCTAGCGCTTGGCCGCCAGGCGAAGCTTTGCGGCCTGGCAGGGGTGGTGCTCGGCATCAGCTGCGGCGCGTGGTGGGCATTGGCACTTTCTGTCGCAACGGGCGGGGCGGTGCTGTTCGGCCTGCTGCTGATTTACCTTCTCGTCCTGTTGATGCGCGTCCGGGGGGACCTCAAGCTCCTGGTCGGTCTTCGAGGGCGCTACCGCGGCCGGTTCGAAGGATGCTCCGGCATCCCGGAGCTGCAGGCCGCGGCCCGTGAGATCTACGAGGAGGTGCGAATCGTCGGTGGTGAGCTGAAGTAGGCTTCACCGAAGGGAGCGCTTCCCCGCTGCGCGTGTGTTGCGCATTCAGGAGGGCCAGGCCCGGCTGTTTTGTTCTGGCAGCGTTACTTCGGTTGGAAGGCGGTGGCCGGAACGCTGTCATCGATCTTGACCGCGATACCGGACTTCAGGTTCTGAGCCTGGATGAGCCACTCCTTGTGCTCGACGCTGTAGTCGGCAGGTATCTCACAGGCAAAGACCTTGTCAATCGCCGTCAGGGCCCGCTGGTATTCTTCGGCCTTGGCCAGCGCCCTCGCCAGCAGGAGCCAGTTTTCTCCGAAGACGGGATCTTTGCTGCAGGCGGCCTCGAGGGTCGTGATGCCTTCCTCCAGGCTTCCAACGGAATACCCGACAAATTCGTAGTCGGCCGTCTCGACGATCAGGGTGCCAAGCACCCGGGCAGGACCGCCATGGTCACAGGATCCATCCAGCTCATGGGCAACCTCCAGGCAATACTTCATCTCCCGCAGGAGTTTTGTACTAGGCTCCTTCACCACATCGAGAAGGGCTCCAATGCAGAGGGCTGAGTAGTAATAGGCTTCCGCCTGGAGCGAGGTTTTTTGTCTCGCCTCGCGTCCAAGGTAGACGCCCTCGAGCGCGTATTTCTTCTTTTCTGCCGGGTTCTGATGATTCAAGGCAAGCCATGAACAGGCCCTTACGCCGCGCCAGAGCGACTGATAACCATTACCGGAAGATACGGAATCTTTCGAGGCGCCGAGGGAGTGGCCGACCCTGTATATCGTTCGGGGTTCCTCGTAGCTCCTGTCAATCTCTCCGATTCTTTCTTCAAGAACGGCGGCCGGCAATAGGACGTCATTCAGTTTTGCCTCCGGTTCCGTACCCGAGACCTGCCTCGCTTCGTAGGATGAACAGCCCGCCACCAGGAAAACCAGGGCGGCGCAGAACAGACCAAGGACTATGGATTCAGCTCTATTTTTCTTCATTCTTCTCTCCCCTTTCAAAATGGTACTTCTTTTCTACTTCATTCAACCACCCAGACCGGACGCGGCGAAATTCTTTACAGCCCATCTGCTGCAGAATCTCACCGGCATCTTTTACCGTAGAGATCTTTTCCAAGGCGGTTATCAGCAAGCGCTGCTCTTCACTTACAGCCGCTGCTGATTTGAATGCTCCTCTGAAAGCAACTATGACAGCAGGAGGATAATAGGACGATTCGATGACTTTCTCCACTTTTTTCAGTCTTCCGAGATTTTTCATCGATTCGTACTGACTGTCGTAAAGAAGTACGGCTCCGACCCTGTTTTTGCCAAGCTGGTAGAGGGCTGAGGATACCCGGGTGGTGGGCTTAGGGACCCAGGCTGAGGCTCCCTGCCAGTCAGCGAGTCTTGCGGCCGTCTTTGCAGCTTCGGGGAAAAGAATCCGTCGAACGAATTTCGGTTCGTAGAGGGGACCGCCCATAACCAGCTTGCCATCGAGATCGGAGGCTGTTTTCACCCTTCCCTCCGATGCCACAAGCACATATTTTCTAAGTGGATACGCTTCCAGGACAGCCTTGAGTCCAAACCGCTTGCGATGCTCTAGGTAAAAACCGAGGCTGACAATTCCAAGAGCTGGATTTTTTTTCTCCAGGGCGGCCAGGGCCTCCTTCGGAGTGTTCTGGTAGCTGAGGGTGGGCCTGGCAAGCCCGGTCTGGGAGGCCAGGTATTCACCGAGCCGAGCGAGAAAACCTTCAGCCGCTTTTGGAGACCCGGGTCTCCCCGGCTGGATAATAGCCAGGCTGGGGGGGGCGTCCGCACCCCGGCATTTTTCAGGAAACTGCGAAAAAAACAGGAAAAGAAGGAGAATACCGCGTTGCTGGAGCATGGCCTGGCACCCGTGAATATGAAAGTCAGATGCCATTCAAACACGGCTGGTCTGGCGACGCAAATTCTATGGATCGATGGAGCAGCTACTTCCGCTCGGTGAGTTTCAGCAGCGCTGGCAGCAGGACAACCGTCGCTGCGAGAATACAGAGCAGCCCGATGATCATCATCAGGCCGAGGCTTGCCACGCCTCGATGGCTCGCTGTAGCCATGGCGCCAAAACCAATCATGGTGGTCAGGAAAGACAGGGTCACGGCTGCGGCAGTTGTCCTGCCGACCGAGAGAACGGAACCTGATTCCCTGAAGCGATGGATGATGTGGACTCCGCCGTCGACTCCACAGCCGATGAGGATGGGCAGGGCGAAGAAATTGGCCAGGTTGAAATCAAGCTTCAGCAGGGGCAGGGCCTCGAGCAGCCAGAGGAGGCCCACCAACAGCGGAACCATGGCCAGGAGGGTCAGCCGGAGGCTGCGCAGCTCGGCGAGCAGGAACAGGAACACAACTCCGAGGGAATAGAGCGCCGCCTTTTCAAAACCTTCACGCATGCGGCCGGCCGACTCGTAGACCTGTACGGGGGCGCCTGTCACCTCGGGATCGATGCGCCGCATCTCCCGGATAAAGTGCCGCATCGTTTCCTCCTGCCACAGGTCGCCATTAGCGTAGGCGTAAACGATGAACTCGCTGCCGTCGCGGGAAACAAGACGACTTCTGAGAATGTCGGGCAGGTTGGCTGGCGAGATGGGCGTTGTTTCAATGACCGCGGCCTGGAGGGAGCTGAGCAACCCGTTTACCTCCGTAACCCAGTCCCGCTGGAAGGGCGAGAGCCGCGCAATTTTTTCAGCCGGGCTGTTCTCCAGGAGTTCGGCGAGCTCTCCGCTGAGGTCGGCCGCGGCAAGGAGGCGAGCGGCGAACCGGCGCCCCTCTTCTTCATTGGCTTCGGCGGCGAGGTCGGCCAGGTCAAAGAGGTTGCCCTGGAGCAGCTCGAGGGCGCCGCCCAGCTTCTTCGCATCGACTTCTTCCGCGGCGGCGGGGATCACGATCCCGGCGAGGGCCGAGCGCGCGGTTTCGAGCCGTTCGAGCTTTTCGAGCTGCCGGTCGGGAAGATAATCAAGGACGCTCTCGGTCCTGGCAATGACTTCTTTGTCGAGGGCCTCGAGGCTCTGCTGTCTGCGGCGGGCTTCCTCGATGTCCGCTACGATAAAGGCCGCGTACCAGGTGGAGAAATCGGAATTTTCGATCAGCAGGCGCTCATATTTGACGGAATCGAGATCCTGGTCCTGTAGTTCGAGCAGGTTCGGATTGTAGGGAAGGCCCGCGAGAGAGAAGAAGCCGGCTCCGGTCACGACGCCCGCGATGGTGATGATCGGCAGGGGGCGGCTGCCGGCCAGCTCGAGTAACGGTACGCGGATCGTCCGGGCGGAGGCCTTTCTTCCCGCGCGGCTATCGAAGAGAATGATCAGCGCCGGCAGGAGGGTGATCATGCTGAAGAGACAGATCAGGACCCCGCTCCCGGCGATGAAGCCGAGCTCCCGGAGACCCTTGAAGTCGACAAAGAGGGTCATGTAGAAGGCTGCCGCGGTCGTGATCCCGCCGATGACAATCGCTCTTCCGGTGGTCCCGATGGTATTGCGAATAGCCGCCTCAACCTCCCCCTCTCGCTTGAGCTCTTCCTGGTAGCGGGCTATGAAGTGGATTCCAAAGTCGATTCCAAGTCCAACGAGCATGGCTGCGAAGACGATGGACAGCAGCGTGAGATAGCCGATGGTCAGGGCCGTGAGAGCGAAGGTCAGGAGGATGGCGATGGACAGGGTCAGGATGCAGAGAAGGGGTCTTCCAAGCCGCCTGAAGAAGATGACAAAGAGTGCGAAAACGCCAACCAGGGCCGCCAGGGTGGCCCTTTTCATGTCCTTGTCCGTGGTCATCATCTCGTCAGCCTGGAGGACGGGTCGTCCGGTCAGGCCCAGCTCGACCTCGGGGTGGGCGAGCTTCACATCCGCGAGGACCTTGCGGATTTCAAGCAGCGGTTCACGAATGAGTTCAACGGTGCCGGTGTCTTTCTTCGGTAGGATCTCGACAAGCAGGTACTTTTCATTGTCCGTCGCCAGGTAGCCGCGTTCGCGCAGCGAGCCGCCTTGTTCCGTCTCGAGCCGCCGGGTGAGGCTGTCGACCTCCCGTCCTTCCAGGGCCGCGAGGGTGGATGCGAGAGAATGTTCCAGCAGCGAGATGGCGCCGCCTGCCGCGCCGGGTCCGATGTGGTTGTCCTCTCCGGATGCGAAGCGCCGGCCGACCTCCTCGGGATCAAGGAGTCCCGCGAAGAAGGAGAAGAGGCTCTCCAGGCGGTCGGCCTGCCCGAGCTTTTCAAGCAGGTCGCGGTTTTCTGCCAGGGCCGCGGCCAGGACTTCCAGCTCTTCATCCTCCCGGTGAAGGATGCCGTAGCGCATCGCCTCGGCCGGTATGCGATCGAGAGCCCACTCGACGTGTTCGTCCAGCTGTTCGACCCGCTCCCTGATCTCGCGGGCGGCCGCCAGGGCGGCCTGTTGGTCCTCGCCGACCTCGATCACGACATAGATGAACTCAAGGTCGCCGAACTCTTTCAGGAAATCCAGGTACCTGCGATTGTATTCCAGGTCCGCTCCCACAAGATCGTTCTGGTCAGTCTTGAACTCGAGCTTCAGCACGGCCGGAATGGCCCCTACGGCCAGGATCATGTAAAGCCCGGCGGTCAGCCAGGGCTGGCGGGTAATGAAGGTTGCGAGAGAAATCAGCAGGCGCTTCAGCATCGAGAGGTACCATCTGGGTCGGCCGGAACAACCGGCTGGGGAAAGAGAGGCCGCCAGCGGAAATACTACCCTGTTCCGGAAAGTTTTTCTTCGCCTTGAGTACCGGCGGACAGCCGGGACGGGGCTGTTGTTCCCGTTGCGGCGTTGCGGACGAGATTTTCTATTCCTGGCGCCCTCCGGGGGATGAAATAATCGGGGTTTCTTTTTTTCCGCTGGCTACAATAGGCGCCTTCGGGCGGCTTGAAGGATTGCCGGTGGGGGTTATGCTGAGAGTTTGGAAGTCTACTGGAGAGGTTTATTGTCAGAGAATAGTTTTGCAGCGATAGAGCAGGCCATCGAAACGATCGCCGCTGGAGGGATGGTTGTCGTCGTCGATGACGAGGCTCGTGAGAACGAAGGCGACTTTATCTGCGCCGCCGAAAAGATAACCCCGGAGATGGTCAATTTCATGCTGCGCGATGGGCGAGGAGTGCTCTGTGTTCCTATGCCCCCGGACAGGGCGGCGACGCTGCAGCTGGAGCCCGCCTCCCATTCCAACTCGGCTCTCCACCATACGAATTTCACGGTGAGCGTCGACCTGGCGACTCTCAAGTCCGGGGTTTCGGCATCAGAGCGTTGTGATACGATCCGGGCCCTCGCGGCCGAGGAGACCACCCCGGGGGAGCTTGCCCGTCCGGGGCATATCTACCCGCTGGTCGCGCACGAGGGCGGGGTCCTGCACCGCGCGGGGCATACTGAGGCGGCTGTCGACCTCGTTCGGCTGGCCGGGCTGACGCCGGTTGGAGCCCTGATTGAAATTCTCGATGAGGATGGGCAGATGGCCCGGGGAGAACGTCTCTTTGAGATTGCCAGGGAGAGCGGAACTCCCATCGTCAGCATCGAAGAGTTGATCCGCTACCGCCGCCGTACCGAGACGCTGGTGGAAAGGGTTGTCGAGACGAAGCTTCCCACCGAGGATTTCGGCGAGCTGACGGTCTACGGCTACAAGGTTCATTTCGATTCCAGCGAGCCGATCGTCATCCTCAAGGGAGACCTTCATAGCGTGGAGGCTCCCCTGATCCGAGTTCATTCGTCGTGTTTTACGGGCGAGGTGCTTGATTCTCTGCGCTGCGACTGCGGTGGGCAGCTGCGAGGGGCGCTTGCCCGGATCGCCGGGGAAGGCGTCGGCGCGGTGGTCTACCTGCCGCAGGAGGGGAGAGGCATCGGCCTGCTGGAAAAGCTCAAGGCCTACGCGCTGCAGGATGAGGGGCTGGATACGGTGGAGGCGAACCTGGCGCTCGGCTACAGGGCCGACATGCGTGATTACGGAGTAGGGATCCAGATCCTGAAGGACCTGGGGCTCAGGAAGGTTCGCCTGCTGACCAACAATCCCAAGAAGCAGGATGCCTTTATCTACTATGGCTACAACCTCGAGGTTGTCAGCCAGGAGCCGATCATCGCCCCGGCCAATGAACACAGTGAGGCCTATATGCGCACCAAGCGCGACAAGATGGGACACCTGCTGCCGGACTCGGCTACGGAGGCGCCCGGTGCGCCGGTTGCAGGAGACGACGAGGTGGAGGGTTAGGGCTTGAGTGAGAAGTCGCAGATGGCCGCCAGGAGAAAGATGACGCTGACACTGGTTCTTGGAACCTGGCTGGGGGCGAGTTTCCTCTTGCTCTGGGTGGTCGGGTCATCCTTTCCCGGAGTCGAGAGGGCCGTGGTGGAAAACGAGCAGCTGGCTTCGAGGGTCGGCTTCAAGCCCGGTGATGCCGCGGCGAAGAAGACCAGCGTAGCCTGGGTCATTACCGGGGAGCTGAACAGGCAGAATTTTTCGAGCTGGAATGCAGGCCAGCTTCTGCTTGCCGGAGCCGCCTTGTTTTGCGCGTTGCGCGCGGGCTCTCGAGGCGCTCTCCTGGGGGTCTGCGGAGCGGGAGCCCTCGTTCTTGTGCTGACCTTCTGGCTGGCGCCGGAGATCACCACGCTGGGGCGTTCCCTGGACTTCGTTCCGCGGGACCCTCCCCCGGCCGCGCTGGAACGCTTCAATGGATTGCACGGCATCTATACGAGCCTGGAGCTGGCCAAGGTGCTGTTGCTCATGCTCGCGGTCTGGTTCAGCTTCCGCTCTCCGGCGGCGGCTCAAGCTGCGAACCCGGCGTGATCTCGTAGCGATCCTCTGCTAGCTTCCGCGCACTGCCCTGCTCGACAAGGTATTCGAGCGCGGCCCGTGTGGTTCTTTCGTAGAGGGGTCGCAGCCTGGAGTCCGCCTCATCCCGGTAGATTTCACGGGAGAGCTCACGCACCTCGCCGAGGCCCTCCGCCAGCTTGTCCTGGACCTGCCCAATTCTTTTTTTGCGATGTTGGATGGTCTTATTGATCAGGCTTCGGGCATCGGCGGTCGGCATGCCGTGGGAAGGATAGAGCAGGCGGATGTCGAGGCAGCGGATCTTTTCCAGTGACCTGAAATAGCTCTCGAGGTGGCCGCCTGGAGAGCCGACATACATGCTGACAAGGGTCGAGAGCAGGTCGCCGGCAAGAAGGGCCTGGTGACGTTCGTCGAAGAAGGCGAGATGGCCCTCTGCGTGCCCCGGGGTAAAGAGACAGCGAAGGCTCCAGCCGGAATCGCCGGCCGGGCTTTCTCCCAGCTCGATGAGGTCGCCCTCGTCGAGCTCCCTGTCGAAGCTTCTCTCCAGCAGCTCGCCGGTTTTCCTGTGACCCCAGCAGGGCAGATCCCAGCGCTCCTGTACCGCCTCGACGGCGCCAACGTGATCAGCGTGATGGTGACTGAGGACGATGGCTTCGGGGTGGTCGCCGCCGGCCAGCCGGTTTTCGATTGCCGCCAGGAGATGGGCCTGCTCCTTCTCTCCTGTTGGCGAGGGGTCGATGATGATGAACCTTCGTGAGCCGACCAGGAAGGTGCTCGAAGGCAGCGTTGGCGGCAGCGGCGGACAGTGGAAAGGCAGGAGCTCGATGCCGGGTCCCCAGGGAATGGCCAGGCCCGAGCCCTCGAATTCACTGGGGCTGGTCCGCATTGATTCGAGAGTCGAGGAATCGAGTCCGCCTGCCAGCTGGCGGAGGATGACAATCACGGGAGGGGCGAGGAGGAGCTCTCCCCGGCGCCAGGCCGCAAGGGCCGCGGCAGGCGCCCACCAGCCGCCGCCAGCAAGCTCTCCGGGAAGAATCTCCGGTTCCTTGTCGGTCTTAAACAGGAAGAAGGTGCTCGAAAAGCGTTGCCGGGAGAACCGGGGTGTGACCAGCTGAACCGCCTCCACAAAGGTGCCGGGCTCGAGGCTGGCGCCTGAGGTCCGCAGCCTGGAGAAGAACTCCCCTGCGTCACCGTCGGCAAGCATCTCAAGACGCAGCCTCTTGAGCTCTTCCTCCGCTGGAGCTCCGCCGCGGGTCGCCAGGATACCGGTCTCCTCGAAGAGTTCCCGTATGGCGCAGCCCAGAATCTCAGCCTTGTCGGCGCCGAGCTCTTCAGCCAGCGGGATGGTCTCGTCGCCGGGCTCGACCTTGCCTCCGGCAAAGGCGAGGTAGCCGCCGAGGAAGTTCATCTCGCTGGATCTCGTGACGAGGAAGACCTTCAGCTCGGGGCGCTGGCGGTAGATGATAATGTTCGCCGTCTGACGGGTCATGGAATGTATTAGGAGTCCTGGAGACCGTGGCTGCAAGCCCGGAGGAGCCAGGGGTCTTGTCAGAAGGCGTAGCCGAGGGAGAAGGAAAAGACCTCGGGCCGGTCCCCGTCCCGCTTCGCGAGGGGTTTGGCCCAATAGAGGTTGATGGGAACGACCTGTCCGAGGAAAGGAAATCGGAACTGGAGACCTCCGCCGGCCGTCGCCCGGAGTCGTCCGCTGGAGAAGTCGTCGGGATCACTCTCGAGGAACCCCCAGTCAAAGAGGGCGATGGCCCTGAGCTCACGGAAAAACAGCGGCGCGGAATACTCGATGGTTCCTCTGAGCAGGGCTCCTCCTCCAAGCGGCTCTCCCTGTTCGTGGGGGCCGACCTCGCGGTATTCAAAGCCGCGAAAGCTGTGCGGTCCTCCAAGGAAGTAGTTCTCGTAGAACGGCACCTCGTCCGAGCCGGCTCCGATCCAGCCCGCCTCGATTCCAATGTGCAGGAGATGCCTGAGATCGGCGTAGCGATCAAAGAGAGGCCTGTAGTAATCGGCCGAGGCACTTCCTCGGAAGAACTCGATGTCGGAGCCGGTCGCGGGCCCTGAGGCATCGAGCTTCAGCTCAGCCAGCAGCCCCTTCGGTCCTCCGTAGATGTTGTTTTCAAGCTCAGCGTAGCGAATCGAGAGTCGCGGATAGCTGAGCAGGATGCTATCCGGGGCCGTTGCGATGGTCGCCGGCGCCGAGGCGCTGATGCCTCCGAGGCTGATGTCATCGAGCCGCCAGGCGAGGGCGAGAGAGAGACGGTGGTCGCTGTCGAGGTATTGCCGTGCTTCGGGCTCCGTTTTCACTCTGCTCTCCTCGTAGGCGCCCCGATAGAATTTTTGTGAGCCTGCGCGCAGGGTGAAGGTTCGGTCGCTGGAGAAGAGGTAGGGTTCGTGGAAGCCGAACATATACTGGCTCTCGACGTTTCCGGGGACGATCTCGGCATAGACGGACTGTCCTCCGCCTACGAAGGCGTCTGACCAGTCCGTCAGGCTTCGGGGCAGGGCGAAGAGGTCAAAATTCGTATGCTCAAGTCTGAAGTAGCCGACCTCTCCCTCGCCGCTCGATGCACCGCCTCCCAGGTCCCAGCGGCCGACAGCCTCCTTTTCCTTGACGTTGATCTGGACGTTTCGCAGCTCTGGCGACGTCGATTCGTCTACGCTGAAGGAGACATCATCGAAATGGCCCGACGACCGCAGGCGGTCCATCGTTTCATCCATGGCGAGCAGGCTGAGCGGCGCCCCACTGACAAGTTTCGAGTGCCTGCGGATGACCCGGTCAAGGGTCCTGGTGTTGCCCCGGATCTCGACCTTGTCGACAAAGAGGTGCTCCCGCTCATCGATCTGGAAGACGACAGTTATGTCGTTCTCTCCGGTATAGAGGCGCCGGACGCCTACCTGCGGAATGCGGTCGGAGCGTTCCTGGTAGATTCTCACAAGAGTTCGTCGCAGCTTTTCGACCTTTGCGCCGGAATAGAAGGCGCCGGCTTCGAAGGAGAGGGCCTGGAGGAGCAGGGAATCTCCGAAGACCTGGTTCCCCTCCAGGCGAATTTCCTGGAGCCGGTAGCGGGCGCCTTCCCTGATTTCCAGCGAGATCGTGACGTCGCGGAGGGAGGGGCTGATGGAGATGTCATCGAGGCCGAGCTTCACGTCGAGGTTTCCTCTCGAGCGATAGTAGCTTCTCAGCTTGTCGAGCGAGCTGTCGAGCTGGTGGGGGACAAAGTAGCCCCTGTCCACGGCGCCGAAGAGACGCTCGGGGCGCAGTCCGCTGATCTCGATGATCTCATCCCGGGTCAGCTCCGAGTTTCCGAGGATGAACACATCCCGTATGCTCGCCCGGAGCCCCTCCTCGATGTTGAGGAGGAGCCTCACTCGGCCCGGCCCGGGAGTTTGCAGCACCGCGTCCACCTGGACGAAGAGAAAGCCATCTTCCTGGTAGGTTCGCCTGAGGGCTTCCCTGGCAAGCTCGAGGTCTTCTCTTTTGAAGGCCGAGCCTTCTTTGCGCGGGAGGGAGTCTTTCAGTGAGCGCCTGGAAAGCGCCGCGCTGCCGGTGATCTCTATCGCTTCAAGGAGGGGGTATTCGGTGATGGTGATTCTGATGACCGGAGCCTTGCCGGGTACAGAGACGATGGTCGGCGGCTCGGCCTTTTCGATGAACTCGAGTTTCAGCAGGCCCTCGAGAGCCCTGCTGCCGGATTCCGGACCCCATTGAGCTCCGGGTCTCAACCCGCTCGCCTCGAGCAGCTTGCGGTAGGGGACCCAGGTTCGCCCCGGGAACTCCACGGAGCCGATGGTTACATCCGCCGGCTCCTGCGTCCGGGCGGGAGCCGGCGCATGGCAGAGCAGCCAGAGCGCCAGCGGCAGCAGAGTTCTCAGGTCGGTTGTGTGACAGATCATAGACAGGAAAGCATAGATAAAGGTGCCGGTAAGATCGAGCAGAGAGCGAGATTCAGAACAGGCGAGCAAGGTGGATTCGTTGACCGATGTACTCGGGCTGAATACAATGCGTTCTTCCTCGCATCGGGAATCGTTCGTCTGAGACCCTGTTTTTACGGTCCCGGCCCAGGATTGGATACCATCTATGTCGAAAGAAATTCAACGCAATCCAACCCGCTCCGTGCGTGTCGGTTCGGCCATGATCGGCCGGGAGCATGATATTCCCGTGCAGACCATGACCGCGACGCATACCCAGGAGATTGAGGAGACGCTCTCCCAGATCGCGGACATGCTGGGGGCGGGAGCGGATATCGTTCGTGTCGCCTGTGACAATAAGAAAGATGCCAGGGCGCTTGCGGAGATACGGAAGGAGACGGATGCCAATCTTGTCGTCGATCTGCAGGAGAACTATCGCCTTGTGACCGAGGTCGCTCCGAGCGTGGACAAGGTTCGCTACAATCCGGGCCATCTCTACCACGTGGAGAAGAACAAGCCGGTTCGCGACAAGGTGGCCTTCATCGCCTCGGTGGCCGGGGAGAATGACTGCGCGTTGCGGGTGGGGGTGAATTGCGGTTCCGTCGATCCAGCCTATAAGGAGAAATACCCGGATGATGGGATTGAGGCCATGGTGCGCTGCGCTGTTGACCACTGCGCCTACCTCGATGACATTGGCTTCACCCGTTACGTGGTCTCGCTGAAGGATTCCGAACCTGAGAAGGTTGTGCGGGCAAACCGTCTCTTTGCCGAGGAGCGTCCCGATGTCCCCCTGCACCTGGGGGTGACCGAGGCCGGCCTGCCGCCCGATGGAGTCATCAAGACCCGGATCGCCTTTGACCAGCTGATCACGGTTGGTATCGGGGATACGATCAGGGTGTCGTTGACGCTTCCGAACGATCGCAAGGCGGAGGAGGTCGAGGCTGGTCACAAGATCATCGAGGATATCCGTGCCGGCCGGATTCGCGCAGTTCCGGAGCACTGGGGCGAGGGGTTGAACATCATCGCCTGCCCGAGCTGCTCACGGGTTGAGAACATGGCCTTCATCGATCTTGCCGAGGAGGTTAAGGAGATGACGGCCTACGCCAGCGAGCACGACCTGACCATCGCCGTCATGGGTTGCCGGGTGAATGGCCCCGGTGAGACGGACGATGCCGACCTGGGGCTCTGGTGCGGACCGCGCACCGTAAATCTCAAACGCAAGGATGAGCCCCTGGGCGCTTATACCTATGACGAGGTTCTTGGCCGGCTCAGGGAAGAGCTGGACAAGCTCATCGCGGCGAAGGCCTGAGCGCGCTGGTTGAACTCAGATGGAAGAAACAAGGTCCTCTCCGGGCGAAGAAGAACAGCTGGCGGCTGATACCGCGGGGACGCGGGTCGATTTTCTCGTGATCCAGGATTACAAGGAGAACCGTCGTAAATGTACGGTGCACCCGCTCGCCGGCACCGAGGGGCTGGAGATTCTGCGCCTCGGTATGCCGACTCCGGGTGAGGCGCTCGTGGAGGTGCCTTCGGGGATTCTTCTGGAGGTCGCCGCTCCCGAGCTGGTTCCTGCGGATGCCGAGCTGCTTGGCGATGGTGAAGGACGGTTGATCCTCCTGGATTCGACCTGGGTCCGGCTGGCTCCGCTGGGCCGGCGGCTGTGTTTCGAGAGCGCCCCGGCGCTTCACAGGCGTTCTCTCCCTGGAGACTTCAGGACAGCCTACCCGAGGCACTCGAAGCTTTTTGAAGATCCGGGAGGCGGCCTGGCAAGTGTAGAGGCGATGTTCGCTTCGACCGTGATCCTTGGAGCGCCCCGCAGGGAACTTTTGAGAGAGTATCGTTGGGCGCCGGATTTTCTGGAGCTCAACAGGGAGATCTTTATTCGCTATGGCTGGAAGGAGAGCTAGGGAGAGGGCGCCACGGCTGAACTCGGCGCCCTTCGATTGTCGAGAATTGTCAACCTTGCGATAGAGGGCGTGTCTACTCGAGAGGCATCGACTCTAATTTCCTGAAGAGATTTACCAGTGGAGGCGGCGGTATGGCGATTTACATGGGGCTGGACTCAAGCACCCAGAGCCTGACGGCGGTGGTCATCGAGATCGATGGCGATGAACGAAAGGTCCTGGACCAGCGCTCCATCCGGTTTGATGAGGATCTGGCTTCCTACGGTTGCCAGAATGGCGTGCTCACGCATTCGGATCCCCTGGTGGCGCATTCAAACCCGGTGATGTGGGCGGAGGCGCTTGATCGTCTCTTTGCCGTGTTTGCCGAAGAAGGACAATTCCCGCTCGATAAGCTGCGGGCGATCGCCGGTTCCGGCCAGCAGCACGGGAGCGTTTATTTCAACTCGGAGGCCGGCCCGCGTCTCAGCTCTCTTGATCCGGCCAGGGAGCTGGTTGGCCAGCTCGAGGGTATCTTTTCCCGGCCCACCTCGCCGATCTGGATGGATTCGAGCACCTCGTCGGAGTGCGAAGCCATCACGGCCGCGGTTGGCGGCTCTGGCGAGCTTGCCGGCCTGACAGGCTCGAAGGCCTTTGAGCGTTTTACGGGTCCGCAGATCAGGAAATTTTACCAGGAGGACCCCGAGGGCTACGATGCGACTCACCGCATCCACCTGGTGAGCTCCTTCATGGCCACCTTGCTGGCGGGAGCCGATGCCCCTATAGATCCCGGAGATGGGGCGGGGATGAACCTGATGAACCTGCGTGAAAAGGACTGGGCGCCGGCGGCCCTGGAGGCTACGGCTCCGGGCCTGGCGGGAAAGCTGCCCGCGATTGAAGAGTCCTGGTCCATCATAGGATCGCTGTCGAATTACTGGGTTGAACGCTACGGCTTCTCGCCTGCGACCCGGGTGGTTTGCTGGTCCGGTGACAACCCCTGCAGCCTGGTTGGGGTCGGTCTCGTCAAGCCAGGCCGGCTGGCGATCTCGCTCGGCACCAGCGACACGCTCTTTGGTTATCTTCCCGAGCCCAGGGTCGACCCGGCGATGGAAGGACATACCTTTGGGGCTCCCACGGGTGATTATATGAGCCTGATCTGCTTCAAGAACGGCTCCCTGGCACGGGAGAAGATCTGCAATGCCGCGGGTCTGGATTGGGATGGTTTCTCCGCCGTGCTGAGGGAGACCCCGCCGGGAAATGACGGGGCGATCCTCTTGCCCTGGTTTGAGCCGGAGATCACGCCGAATGTCCAGGAGCCGGGCGCACGGCGCTATGGCCTCAGCGAGGATGAGGGGCCGGCGAACGTCCGGGCCGTCGTTGAGGCCCAGATGATGGCGATGGCGATTCACTCCCGCTGGATGGGGGTCAAGCCCGAATCGATCTATGCGACCGGCGGCGCGGCGTGCAATAAGGAGATTCTTCATATCATGGCGCAGGTCTTCGACGCGGCGGTCTACCAGTTCGAGGTCGGCAATTCCGCCGCCCTGGGGGCCGCGCTGCGCGCGTACCATGCCGCGGAGATGGAGACCCAGGGTTCGAGCTCCTGGGAGGAGGTGATCGCGGACTTCGCTGAGCCTGTTGCCGAGAGCAGGATCTCTCCTGAGCCGGAACTGGTGGCGCTCTACGATGAGCTGAAGGGAATCTACGAGGCCTGTGAAAACCACGCCCTCAATGGCGGCGCCGATCCCATGGAAAAGATCGACGCCTTCGCGCGAAGATGAGCTTTCCGGCGACCCATCGCTGCTCGGCGCCCTTCCTGTTTCTCGCCATGGCGCTCCTCGGTTCCTGCCAGGAGCATAAGGGCGAGCTCTACGACAGGATCGAGGCGCTGCGCCTGGCCAGCATCAGGATCTACAGCGCGGAGGAGCTCGGCGCGGTCGAGAGGGAGGCTCTCCTGGCGGAGTTTCGCACAACGGACGTCTCCACATTCAGGATCCAGGAGAGGCGAGCCGCTTTGCTCAAGATCTACCAGAAGAAATCGAAGATCCGGGAGAAGGAGCGCGCTGAACGCAGAAGGCGAGCCCTGGCTGATGATGTGAATCCAGTTGATGTCGGTGGCGCGCCGATTGAACGGGACTACTGGGACCGCAAGCGCGCGCGAAGGCGGGGGGACTGAGCCGGTTCTTTGCGCATCACGGGAGGTGGGGGAAATACCGCGGGCGGTTTTCGGCGGCCTTGTAGTAGACTGGCCGGGACCATCTGATTGAATTGCCGAGAAATAAGGAGGAAGCCCGTGCAGGTATACCGAGTCCAGGGCCTGATGTGTCTCGCCGTTTTGATGCTCTCTATGCAGGCCGCGTCCGCCGCCGGGAAGCAGTATCTCTGGCAGACCAACTCCTACGGAAATGACGTCCATGTCATCGAGGTCGGCAGCAACAAGGTCCTCAAGAGGATCGTGGTGGGGCCGGAACCGCATGGCATCGCTGCCCCCGATGACGCAAGTGTCGTCTACATCGCGATTGAGGCGTTCAAGAAACCCCGCGGCGAACTGGTCTGGGTCAATCCGCGCACCTACGAGGTCGAGCATCGCCTGGACATCGGTCCCAAGCCCAACCAGCTGGCCTGCACCCCCGATGGCAAGTGGGTCTACGTGCCCTGCAATGATGGTCATTACTGGGTGATCGATGGAGAGAGCCGCAAGGTGGTGGAGAAGATCAAGACAGGCGGGAGACCGCACAATACCCAGGCGTCCCGGGATGGCCGCTGGATGTATCTCTCGCCCATGGGGAACCCGAAGCGGGTAACCATCGTTGACGTCAAGGCGGGCCACAAGGTTGTCGGGCACATCCCGTTTTCGAACTCGGTCAGGCCTCCGGCCCTCTCCGCCGACAACAAGCGCTTCTTTCAGAACGTCGATGGGCTGATTGGTTTTGAAGTTGCCGACATCGCAAAGCGCAAGGTGGTCGCCCGCATCGAACACAAGATCCCCGAAAAATACGCCGGTAAATCGAGTCGCTGTCACGGCCTGGCGATTCGCCCGGATCAGAAGGAGATCTGGTCGTGCAACGTCGAGCACCAGACAGTGCATATCCACGACATCACCGATCCGAGCTATCCGGAGATCGCCTCGATTGAGATGATCGGCCGGATCTACTGGTTGTGCTTCTCTCCTGACAGCAAGTACGTCTATCTCGCCGTGCGCAGCAAGAAGAAGGTCTGCGTCGTCGACACCGCCAGCAAGAAGATCGTCGGTTACGCCGAGGTCGGCAACACGCCCAAGCGCAACCTGGTGATCACCCTGGAGGGG
>DCKY01000249.1:9525-10846 GCA_002320775.1 Planctomycetes bacterium UBA1662 | reverse complement strand
AGCTCGCATCGTGGCGTCCCCTGTCCGCCCAGACCCAGCCGTCTTCGCCGATAAAGGTCGCGCCGCCGCGCCAGCGAACCTCCCGCTCATCGGCGGGACGATGGTCGCGATTGGCGATGAGCATCTTCACCCCGCTGGCGTAGTGGCACTCGAAATAATACTCGGTAGCCGTATTGTAAACCGGGTGCTTGGCCCACTGAGCCTTCTGGTTCTTGATCGCCACAGGGCCGGACCGCTCGGTGCCGAGGCCCCACTGGGCGCAGTCGGGATGGTGCCCTCCCCAGTCGGTCAGCTGGCCGCCGGAGTAGTCGAGGTTCCATCTGAAATTGACCCCGACCCTGGCCGGACAGTACTCGGCCTCCGGAGCCGGCCCCAGCCACATGTCAAAATTGAAACCATCGGGGACGGGAACCGTCTTGGTCTGGCTCGCTGTCCTGCCGTAATCAGGTATCCCACCCGGCAGGCCGCAAAGCACCGTGTGAACCTTGCCGATCCGGCCGTTTCGAACCAGCTCGCAGGCTCGGCGGAAGTTCCTGTCCGAGCGCTGCTGGCTTCCCGTCTGCCAGACGACCTTGTTTTCCTTAACGGCATCGGACATCGCCCGGCCCTCGGCTACCGTCAGCGAGAGAGGCTTCTGGCCATAGATATCCTTCTTGGCGCGCGCCGCGTAGATCGCGATCAGGGCGTGCCAGTGATCGGGAGTCCCTATATAGATCGAGTCGATGTCCTTGCGTCCGATGACATCGCGAAAATCCTCATAACCCTTGCAGCCCTTGTCCTTGTAGTGGCCGTTGACCTTCCGGACAGCCTGATCGCGGCCGCGAACAGAGCCGGCCCAATAGCCCGGCCCCTCCTTGTTGACATCACAGACAGCGACCACGCGCATCCTCTTGTCTCCCAGGAAGCGGCCCATCCAGTTGGTGCCATTGTTGCCGGTTCCGATGAACCCGATCGTCGCCTTATTGCTGGGCGCGTCCTCCCCCATCAGTGGAACGGTGGCGATGGTTGGAACCGCGATCGCGGCGCCTGCGGTCTTCTTCAAAAAGCTACGGCGGGTATTCGTACGCTGACTCATGATGAGCTCCTGTCGTCTATCTTTAATTTCCTGAAGCGCGCTCTATCGTAAATCGGCAGCCCCGCGCAGGAAAGAGCCCTGTCGGCCTTTTACAAAAACAGGCCCCGCCGCTTGTTAAGATCCTGTTGAATGAATATGCTCGTAAAACGAAACGAGGATTGAAACAAGCGCCATGAAACGGAGCGAAACATCATGCTGAATAGATTCCTGCCCTGCCTGGCTGTCATCTTCCTGCTGCTGGCCCAG
>DCKY01000249.1:442-9154 GCA_002320775.1 Planctomycetes bacterium UBA1662 | reverse complement strand
TGGGACTCACAGCAACCCGCCCAGAAGTCCTCCTACAAGAACTTCCTGGGAAACCATATCGCCGAGCACCTCAAGGGTTTCAAGGATTTCGAGGTCACGTCGGTGAGACTGGATGACCCCGAGCAGGGTCTCTCGAACGAGCTGCTCGACAAGACCGATGTCATGATCATGTGGGTGCACGGCAGAAAGGGCGAGGTCTCCGCCGCCAGGGGCAAGGCTGTCCTCGAAAAGATCAAGACCGGTAAGCTGCAGTTCATAGCGCTCCATTCCGCCCACTGGGCGACTCCCTTCGTGGAGGCCATGAACTACCGGACGATCCAGAACGCGAAGAAGGCCTTCCCCGCCCCCGAGGGGGAAGAGGTCGAATTCAAGATCGTTCCCCCGCCACGACGCTACACGACACCAAAAAAAAACTCGCTGCCGACACCGCGGTTCTATCCGCGCAAGTATCCCGGGGGAAAAACGGTGGTGACCGTCTACCTGCCCAATTGCTGCTTCCCGGGCTACCGGCCTGACGCGAAGCCGAGTCACTTCAATGTCGTGAAACCCGGACACCCCGTAGCCAGGGACCTGCCTAAAAACTTCACCATCCCGAACACCGAGATGTACAACGAGCCCTTCAATGTCCCCGACCCTGACGAGGTCATCATCGAGGAGCGCTGGCCGACCGGTGAATGGTTCCGTACCGCGGCGGTCTGGAATATCGACAAGGGCAAGGTCTTCTACTTCCGGCCCGGACACGAGACCTACAAGGTCTTTCACGAGAAGACAATGTTGAAGGTGATCGAAAACGCGACACGCTGGCTCGGTGGACTGAAGTAACAGCGCGGCGGGGAGAAACGCCCGAAACAGCCGCCAGGATGACGCCGGGCAGCGGGATCAAGATGAGCGCATCAGCTGACATCATCATCATCGGCGGAGGCGCGGCAGGCTGCAGCGCGGCGCTGCAGCTTTCCCTTCGCGGAAAGAAAACCCTGGTCCTCGAACGGTCCATGCTGGGCTCCGGCTCGACCGGACGCGCGGCAGGCCTTGGGGCCCAGCTGCGGGAAAACCCGGACGAGACCAGCCTGCTGATGCGCGGCATCGAGGTCGTCAAGGACATTGAGAGACAGGTAGAAAAAGAGATCTTCACAAAAACCGGCTCGCTGCATGTAGCCTCCGACGCTGAAAGGGCGGAAGAGCTTCGGAGCTTCGTCAGGATGGGAAAGGCGATCGGCTTCGAGATCGACCTGGTTGATGAAGATTTCGCCCGCCGGCGGCTGCCCTGCATGCGCGCGGATGATCTCATCGAGTACTGCTATTGTCCGACAGATGGACACTTCGAGCCCAGCGAGCTCCTGGGCGCCTACATCGAGCTCGCCCGGTCAGCGGGCGCGACCTTCCTGACCAACTCTCCCGTCACAAAGCTCCTGGTCCAGGGTGGGGCCATCAAGGGCGTCAGCACACCCGCCGGCGATCACCATGCCCCCATCGTCATCAATGCTGCCGGCCCCTGGTCCTACCTGCTGGCCGGCCTGGTGAACACCACGATGGCCACGGCGGCCATGGGACACGCCTACCTGGTGACGCGTCCGCTTCCGGATGTCCTGATCGCTACGACCGATGCCGCCCTGCGTGACAGAAAAAATCGCATCTACTCCCGGCCGGAAGCCGGCGGCCTGCTGGTAGGCACCTATGAGGAGCTGCCCACGGAATACGACATGGAGGAATTACCCGCCGACTTCCAGATGTCCGAGATGAACGCTCCGCGGGACAGCCTGCAGGTCGCGACACTGATCGATTGCGCATCGAGGCGTTTCCCCTTCATCGATGGACGCACCCCGATGACTGTAACAAGCGGCATCATGACCTTCACTCCGGATGGGCACGCCCTCTGCGGCCCCGTGCGTGAGCTGGAAGGTCTCTATCACTGCACCGGCTTCAACGGACGCGGGGTCTTCCAGAGCACCTCGGTTGGAATCCTGCTGGCGGACCTGATCTGCGATGGAATCTTCGGTCCGGGTGTGGAGCACCTCTGCGCCGATCGCTTCGACGATGACCCTGGACTGAAAAACCGTGAGGACATCAAGGCGAGATGCCGCGAACGCTACTCAGGCCACTATTCAATCAACGAGGAGAAGACCTGAAGGCCGACGCGCTCAGACGAGCTCCCGGATGGGCTGCACCCCCGAATCGACGAGATAATGCGGCCGACCGCTGTTATCGGTAACGGTCGCAGTCTGCACGTTGATGCCGAGGTTGTGATAGAAGGTCGCGAACATCTCCTGGAAGGTCACGGGACGGTCCTTGGCATGTTCGGCGTACCTGTTGGTGGCTCCAATCACCTGGCCATTGCTCATTCCGCCGCCTGCGACGAGGGCGCAGGAGACCTGCGGCCAGTGATCTCGGCTGTTGTTTTTGTTGATCTTAGGGGTCCTGCCGAACTCGCCCCAGACCACGACGGTTACATCCTTATCGAGACCGCGCTCATGGAGATCCGTGATCAACGCGGAGAGACCCTGGTCAAGCAGCGGAAACTCCTGGCGTGAACGAGGGAAATTCATCCCGTCTCCACCGTGCCAGTCCCAGCGGCTGTAATTCAGAGAAACCACCCGCGCCCCGGCCTCAACCAGCCGGCGGGCGACGAGGAAGTTACGGATCATCTTGGGCGCGCCATCGCGCTGGTATTTTGTATCGTTTTCCCCGTAGCGTTTCAGCAGCTCGGGGTCCTCTTTCGAGAGGTCAAGGGCCTCGGCGAGTCCGGATGAGGTGAGAATATCAAAGGCCTGGCTGTTGTAGCTATCGATCCCCTCCATGACGCCGTTCTGGTCCGCCGAGCGCCTGAACCCATCGAGGCTTCGACGCAGACGCTCCCGCTCCCTCAATCGCTCAAGGGGCATGTCCTTGAGCACCATGTCCACGCCCGGCCCCTGGCTCTGGCCCTTGCGCGCAACCAGCCCGATCGGCGAATGCGCCGCGCCGATAAAACCACCGGTCCCCGGTTCGCCCCAGGTCCTGTTGCCCGTTGAGTACATCAGCGACAGATGCGGCGGGACGCCGGGAGCGGCTGGTCCCTGGACCTTTGACACCCAGGAGCCCAGAGCCGGCCAACCACCCAGCGGTGGCTGCTGACCGTGGGTCCTGCCTGTCATGCACTGGAACCCGTCGTGCGCGCCATGCGCACCGACTATCGAGCGAATGATGGAGAACTTGTCGGCTATCTTGGCAAGTTTCGGAAAGAGCTCGCAGATCTCCATACCCGAAACGTTCGTCTTGATGGGACGAAACTCGCCGCGAATCTCGCTCGGCGCATCGGGCTTGAGATCCCATAGATCGATATGCGAGGGACCTCCGGGAAGATAGATATTGATGAGCGCCTTGTGAGAGCTGCCGGTGCCCGCCGCCGCCTCCAGCTCGAGCAGCTGCCCGAGGGAGAGGCCGCCGAGCGCCATTCCTCCGACCTTGAGAAATCCCCGCCTGGAGACACCATCGCAGAGGCGCTCTTTATTCGAACCGGATCCACCAAGGATTGTTAACATGATTCACGCTCCCCTAGCTCTATTCGTTCAAGTGGTAACTCTAGTTAGCCGGAAACAGGCTTCTTTTCTGGGTTCAAATATATCCAAATCAGCGGTTAAATTCAAAACTAACTGGCCCGGGAGGCCGAAGAGTCGCAAAAGACGAATGGATGCATCATGGACAAAATAACGAGAAAACGGAGAATACAGGTATAATGCGGTCGTATTGATCAAAGGCGTTTTTTGTTGTTAACCTCCATCCTATGAAATCCATTTTCATGAAAACCTACCTTTACCTGCTCTGCTTCGCGGTCCTGCCTTTCGCTCTCGGCGGCTGTAGCGACCGGGTAGATTCCAACGTGGTCAAAAAAACGATGTCCGAACCGAAAAAAGAAACCGAAGCCCCCGTAAAGATTGAATCAGAAAAGAAACCCGAAAAGGCGCCGGCCCCTGCCCCCGCTTCGGCTACCGAGGTAGCCACATTAGGAGCCGGTTGTTTCTGGTGCATCGAGGCTGTGCTCGAACAGATCAAGGGAATCAGCGATGTGACCTCAGGCTACATGGGTGGAGCCGTCCCCAACCCGACCTACGAGCAGATCTGCACGGGCCTCACCGGCCACGCCGAGGTCGTACAGGTCACCTTCGACCCGGCGGTCATCGACTTCGCCGGAGTGCTTGAACACTTCTGGAAGCTGCACGACCCGACCACCCTCAATCGCCAGGGCAATGATGTCGGCACCCAGTACCGCTCAGCCATCTTCTTCCACTCGCAAAAGCAGAAAGAGATCGCCGAGGCTGCGATCAAAAAGAAGGACGAGGCCGGGGTTTTCCGCTCGCCCATCGTCACCGAGGTGAGCGCGCTTGAGAAGTTCTACGAGGCGGAGAAATACCACCAGGACTACTACCGCAACAACAAGGCGGTCCCCTACTGCCAATTCGTCATCACCCCGAAGCTCGAAAAGCTGGGACTCGAGAAATAGGCTCAGCCTCATTCCCCGGACGTCTGTCGCCCTCGGCGGAGAACCGCGGGGTCCTCGACATCGAGGCTTGAGCAATTACCCGGCGCCGTGATGGGATTGCAGCGCGATGGAGTTCCCCCCGGCATCTTGAACCAATAGCTCCGCCCCTTTACAGGCGCCGGGAAATCTCCGGTCAGAAGGTGGCTCCCGCTTCGAAGCCCCGCCTGCAACTTCCTCAGGTTGCCATCGTCTGAGCGCGAGGCTGAGCCGATATTGCTTCCAACGATGATTCCCTTAGCCAGGGCGACAGGTATGTGCCGACTGGAGGGGTCATCGATCTTCGCGACAGCCGCGAAGGGCGCGTCGAAATCAGCGGGGTTGGCGTGAACAAAAAGTACTCGCCCGTCCAGCGCGCCAGGCCCTCTCTCTCCTCGCAGGTAGGCGTCTCGCTGACGACCCCGGTCAAGAAGCATGAACATCGCCCGGCCGCGAACCTGTCCAAGCGTTGGCCAGCCCCGCTCTACAATGGCCTCTCGTACGGAGG
This sequence comes from Planctomycetes bacterium UBA1662, assembly GCA_002320775.1. Lineage (GTDB taxonomy): Bacteria > Planctomycetota > UBA8108 > UBA8108 > UBA8108 > UBA8108. The sequence goes on along the minus strand of DCKY01000249.1, from coordinate 4,154 downwards.
CCTGGTCGCCCTTGACCAGCGCTGGTGTCACGAGCCGGCCTTCCGGCCAGACCGAGAGAATCTCGGCGTCGAGAGCGTCCATATCAAAGACACCCCTGCCAAATTCATCCTTCGGCTCGATCCAGACAAACAACGGATGATGGCCGGGGTTTGAATCGGACCAGCTCTTCAGGACCGCGAGGCAATCGACCAACAACGCGCAGGTGCTGCGCGAATCGATCACCGGCAGGTGATAGACCTCGTAGCCCCTTGAGGAGGGGTGAATATCCAGCTCGACCGCGCGAACTCCGTACTCACCAAGCTGCACATCCAGCGGAGCCTGTTCATAATTGTGTTCACTGACAAGCGAAAAAGCCGGGCGGCGATGGTAGCTGTTGTGAGTCCCCTTCACCTGGAGATGATTGATTCTCAGCTCGTCATCACGCGAGTAGCCGTAATCAACCGGAAGGGCCGACTGCTTCGCTTCCGCCGCGGCGGGAAGGTCGTCCCTCTGCGAGACCTTCCTTTCCAGTCCACAGCCGGCCAGCAGGACGCAAAGAACCAGGAGCGCCGGGCGCCGGACATCAGGAGCCACCGGGTTTCTTCTTTGTCCTGTTTTTGCGATAGGTTCCATCTGGAAGCACCTTGGGGAATCTGTATTTCGGGTTCTTGAGGAGAGCGTAGATTCCCGGGTCGCCTCTCTTGAGCGCCTTGGGGGTGCACAGCCTCCACTCATGGGAGATATCCCTGCAACGCTCGGGGTCCTTTTGGGCGCCGAGCAGTGAGGTCAGGGCCCAGTAGATATACTCCTGGGTCTGGCAGCCGTAGTCGCAGGATCGATCATCGTAGGTAAACCAGGCCCCGCGAGGGTAGCGCCTCGGAACACGGGTGAAATACCCTCCCCGCGCCTTGTCGAGACACTTCGAGAGCTCCGTACCCTTGCGGTCTCCAAAAATTTTCGGATAGGCGTTGCCATAGCCATGCTGGGTGATGAGATGAAGAACCTCCTCGAGGCTCGCATCAAAGCGTCCCCGCCCCGGATCCGTCTCTTCCGCATGCTGAAACTGGCCGGCGTGAAAGCCCGCATCCATCCATTCTTCGGGATCAATACGATCAAGCCCTCGATCGCTGGCGGTCATCATCAGGAACGCATTCCTGTCGACGAGAGCCTTCAGGACAAGTGGGTTGTCCGGCCTGCCATCCTCATCATTGTCGAGATATTCCGCCAGGATGGTACCCGCGTGGAGAACCTTCGAATCGGGAGTCCTGGCGGTGGCAAAGACATGAACACCGAAAACGTTAACGTATTTTGCGAAGCTCTTACGGAAGGGAGCAAGCCGGCCGGCCGGAACAGCTCGAACGGTGAGATCGACTCCCGCCTTCTTCGCTTCCTGGGCAACGGCCGGGGTGGACGAAAGGCTGGAAACCGTGAGCAGCAGGGCGAGAGAAAAACAGAATGAAACGACCTGGCGAGGCATGCGTGAAACTTCCCTGTTCTGATCGGGGGGATCCCGGGAAAAACTGACACTACGGGGTGATTATAAACGAGCGCCCGGGAACCCTCCATCGCTCAGTTGAGCGAGGACCTTTTATCTTATCACCCTCATCCTCCGAACAATTTCATTTGACCGATCCCTCATCTTCTTTTCACATCAGGAGGTTGCCGGGGAAGCCCGCTGCCAGCAGTCGCGCGACAGGCGAAAATCAGCATGACCACACCCACGAACAACCAGCCGACGACCCTTCCGGGCCGGTATTTTACTGACGAGGAGATCTACGAACGCGAGAGCGAGAGGATCTTCTCCAGGGAGTGGATCTACGTGGGGAGAGAATCCTCTATCAAGGAAGCGGGAGAATTCTTCGTCCACACCCAGGGCAAGGAAAGAATCATCATTGTCAGAGACCCGGCTGGAGAGGTTCGCGCCTTCTACGACCTCTGCAGGCATCGAGGCACCGGGCTGTGCTCGAGCGACGAGGGGAAATTCGGAAAATACATCACCTGTCCCTACCACGCCTGGTCCTATTCGCTTGACGGTGAACTTGCCAGCGCTCCCAACATGGAAGAAACCGAGGGCTTTCAGAAAGATGACTACCCGCTCAAAGCCGCCCACTGCGAAACCTTGATGGGCGCGATCTTGATCAACCTCTCGGATGATCCGGACGACTTCGGAACCCACTTCGCTCCCCTGGAGAAGAGATTCGGTCCCTGGGAAATCGGCGACCTGCGGACCGCCCACCAGGAGGAATACGACGTCGCCGCCAACTGGAAGCTGATCGTCCAGAATTATTCCGAGTGTTACCACTGCCCCACCGTACACCCCGCCCTGAATGAGCTCAGCCATTTCCGAGCGACCTCGAACGACCTCGAAGAGGGACCGTTCCTCGGCGGCCCAATGGAGATCGGCCGGCCCGGCGGCGGAATGACAACCACCGGCGAACGCTGCGCTCCTCACCTTCCTGGGCTCGAGGGTCCCGACCTGCAGAGAGCCTATTACTACGTGATCTTCCCGAACATGCTGGTCAGCCTCCAGCCGGACTTCGTCCTCGTTCATCGCCTCGTCAGAAACGGCCCGGGAAAGAGCCTCATCACCTGCGAATGGCTCTACCATCCGGACGCCATCTGCGAGCCGGACTTTGACCCCGGCCCGGCGGTTAAGTTCTGGGACGAGACCAACAGGCAGGATTGGCTGATCTGCGAACGCTCACAACGGGGCGTCTCTTCACGGGCCTACACCCCGGGCCCCTACTCGAGCTTAGAAACGATGCTGGCCGTCATCGACAGGCAATATCTCCAGGCTATGTCCTGATCCAACCTCCCAGGAATGATTCTGGTCATCCGGATCATGGACAGGAGCCCGTCTCACAGCCAAGTTCCTGGTCCGTCTCCAGGAACGAAACATCGCAGGCCAGCGGAGCCGGAGGCTCCTGCCCGCCGTAGAAGTGCCAGTTGAGAGTATAGGTGGCATCCACAATATTGACACGGCCATCGGCATTGGAATCAGCGCTCGCAATACACTCCGGCGCCCGGCCGCCTCGGAACAACCAGCTGAGAGTAAAACTTACATCCGAGATATTCAGACGCCCATCGCCATTCGCATCCGTACGCTGGAAGGGGCCGACCTGGTCACAGGCATCACCGACACCATCTCCATCACGATCCTCCTGGGACGGATTCACGTGGGCCGGGCAATTGTCGCAGCCATCCGCGATCCCATCGCCATCTTGATCGATGGTGTCATCATGGCCCGCGCAGGCGTCATCCGCATCGCTGACGCCATCATTGTCATCATCGGGATCACAGGAATCTCCCAGCCCATCGGAGTCGAGGTCTGCCTGCATGGAATTGGAAAGGAGCGGACAATTATCCTCCCCATCCACGATGCCATCGGCGTCATCGTCCGCATCGCAGGCGTTTCCGAATAAATCACCATCGGTATTCTCCTGGGACGCATTGGCCGTAAGCGGACAGTTGTCCTCATCATCCGGACTGCCATCTCCATCATCATCCTGGTCGCAGGCATCCCCATACTCATCTCCATCGGCATTCAGCTGGCGGGGGTTGGCCAGGAGTCTGCAATTGTCCACGACATCGTCAACCCCATCTCCATCATCATCAGGGTCACAGGCGTCGCCGGCATCATCACCGTCAGAATCAAGCTGGGTCGGATTCGTCAATCGAGGGCAATTATCCAGTCCATCTTCTATTCCATCGTTATCGTCATCGCCGTCACAG
>DCKY01000249.1:0-137 GCA_002320775.1 Planctomycetes bacterium UBA1662 | reverse complement strand
TCGTTATCGTCATCGCCGTCACAGAGGTCACCGAGATCATCCAGGTCAAGATCACCCTGGCCGCTATTTGAGACCAGCGGACAATTGTCCCCGGCATCGGGAATACCGTCATTGTCGTCATCCTCGTCACAGACATC
>DCKY01000275.1 GCA_002320775.1 Planctomycetes bacterium UBA1662 | reverse complement strand
CCAGCGCCTGCGCTACCAGGTGCGGGATATACAGCGCAGCGGCAAAGAGCTTCCGACCGTTACAGCAGAGGCCAGCCTCCGGGACGCTATTGCCGAAATGACGGAGAAGGGAAACCTGGGCGTCACCCTGGTTGTTTCCGAAAACGGCGAACTCTCTGGTATCCTCTCAGACGGAGACCTCCGCAGAATCCTTGTTCAGAAGCAAGACAGCTCCGAATCCATTGATCTCGGGACCCCAGTAGGTGAGGTGATGACTCGTGACCCTCTGACCATCGATGCAACTGCATCCGCCAAAGATGCGCTCCAGCTAATGGAAGTACATGGTATTACTTCACTTGTGGTCCTCAACCCCCTGGGTAAGCCAGGCGGAATGATCCACCTTCACGACATCCTGGGACGCGGCAAGATTGTTCTTTGAATTGTCGCCTCCGGGAGAATATAATCCTCGGCTTCAATTAAAGTCGTAGCAAGAGACTGAGCCGACCGATGAAAGTCAGAATTCGAACCACCTCCAGAAAACGCCAGCGCAGGGGATTTCGCTACCGTATGAAATCCAAGGCTGGACGCAAGATGATCAACGCGAGGCGAAGAATCGGCCGGGCCCTCCCCGGCAGTAAAAAGACCCGCTGAGAGCTCTCTCCAGCCTCCATGTCACTGGCATGGAAGCCTCTTTGATGGCCCCGGATTCCCTGAAACAACAGGAACTGGCCCGTACCCTGTACGAGTTCAGCCCCAGGTCAGTCTTCTGTGAGGTATTTGTCCGCAACGGGTAAGCAATCACCGGCCTGCTTTCGAGGCGAGTCCGCAGACAGGTGATACAATGGAACCAGGGTTTACCCTGCAGACAGCGCAAAGCGGCAGGTCAACCCGGCTGAAAACAGCCTCCCCCCGTCTGAAATAACTCAACCACCGCCACCAGGAGTATCGTCCTGCCATGATTTGCTGGTCGACGATTGAAACCGTATGCCCCATGTGCGGCTGCCAGCTCCATGTACGCGAGGTTGGCGGCTGCGAGGTGCTGGGCCAGGACACGGATCTCCTGATTCACACCAAGGCTCCGCATGTCATCAGGGTTGAGATCCACTCCTGCCCCGACTGCCGTTTCTCCGGCTACAGCCGGGACTTCCTCGGCGGCCGCATCGCGGCCTTGACCATCGAGGCTTATTTCAGGGAATACATAGAAAAGCTCGATGACGAATTTAAAACGGACCACTCTCCGGGAGACCCGCCCATTCACCTCCAATATTACTGGGCAGGGTTGCTTTCACCCTTGCTCGGATATGAGCCGCTTGAAACCGGCATGAGGATGCTGCGAGCGTATTGGGGTCTTCGCCTCGACACCCCGGCGCTCCTCGATGAAAACACGGCCGAGAGATTGCGGCATCGATACCTCCGGCAGGCGATAGCCTGTCTTCGAAAATCCCTGCGCAAGGAGAAGAACCCTGTCTATCTCTACCTCGTAGGTGAGCTGTGCCGACGTAACGGAAACTGGATGCACTCGCAAAATTATTTCAATCGGTTCATAGCTCGCAGCACCCGGCCCCGACATCTGCGCAACGCCGCAGCGATGCTCATCCAGCGGGCCCGGCGGAGGGACTCGAGCCATTTGAGCATGGACAGTCTTCTCTATCCGACCCGGGACCAGTCGCGCGCCGCAGGGGCGCCTGAAGAAGATCGGGGAGCCTGAGCGCCTTCAGCGCTTCTTCTTTTTCTTTGCGATTTTTTTCACCTCGTAACGAACATCCTGCAGGAAGCTCGCAAAGGCCTTGCTTGAGCGATCGCCGCCGGCTTCGCGCGAAGGGTTGCGGGTATTGGACTCAACCCAGAGATAATCCCGATGATTCCACTTCGCGGAGATCTCTCTGACACGTCCGGAGAGAACCTCCCCGGCATCAATCCACTGGGCAAGATTCGGAAGAGAAGAGGCTCCGCCGAACTCTCCCTCGTCCGCCTTGTACTGATCCCAGGACTCTTTCATAAATTCCAGGGCTTCATTTTGGACAAGCTTCCTGTAGTCGCTCATTCAGTTCCTTCCACTTCCGGTAGAAAACCAGCTTAGGTGCCGAATCACAAAAGTAATAACTAACACAGACTCCCCGTCAAAACCAGATCCCTGCTGGCAGGTTCAATCGAGCTCAACAAGTTGAAATGTCGCTCCGAGAGGCGTATGGTTTTCTTTTTGCTCTTTAAGCAGTGAATCTACCCTCCACCTCCCAACAGCAACGGACTGGCCAGAAAAATGGACAATAAGGTCGCCATCATAACGGGAGCGGGATCCGGAATCGGACGAACCACCGCCCTGCGATACTGTGAGGCCGGCGGAAAGGCGGCTCTCTTCGGACGCACTGAATCCAAGCTGAATACCCTCGCTGCCGAACTGGGTGAGGAACATTGCCTGGTCGTCAGCGGACACCACGAGACGCCAGGAGATGCGGAAAACGTGGTGACGGCTGTCAAAGAGCGATGGGGGCGATTGGATCTTCTCTTCAACAACGCCGGCACCTACCAGCCCGCCGCGGTAGCGGACACCTCCAGCGAGGCCTGGAATGAAGCCCTCGCCTCCAACCTCACAGGCCCCTTCACGATGACAAGGGCCGCGCTCCCCCTGCTGCGGGAAAATGGCGGAGGAGTCATCGTAAACAATTCATCGAGCCTCGGCTTGCGCCCGGTTCCAGGCTCTGCCGCGTATTGCGTCGCCAAGGCCGGGCTCGTCATGCTCTCGAAATCCTGCGCCATCGAGGAGGCCGGCAACGGAGTGCGGGTCATAGCAATCTGCCCCGGCGTGGTCGACACCCCGATCCACCTCGGACGCGAGGGCGGCGCGGGAGATTCACACAGCGAATTCCTCGAGGCGGCCGGCGGCATGCATCCGATTGGACGGATCGGCACCTCGGATGAGATAGCCTCACTGGTTCTGTTCCTGGCATCCGATGATTCCTCCTGGACTACCGGGGCGGTCATCACTGTAGATGGAGGCATCTCCCTGTCATGAGCATCCCGGGATCAGTAGACGTCACCAGAAAAGTCCGGTTCTGCGCCGCCCACCGCTACCACCGAAAGGACTGGACACCTGAAAAAAACCGCGAGGTGTTCGGCGCCTGCAACAATCCATACGGCCATGGCCACAACTACGAGCTCGAGGTGACGATTCGCGGATCGGTTGACCCCCTCACAGGAATGGTGATCAACCTACGGCGTATCGATGAGATCCTGCGGGAAAAAATCGTCAGCCGTTTCGATCATCGGCACATCAACGAGGAGGTTGAGGGTTTCAAGGACAACATACCGACAACCGAGAACCTGGCCGTGTACATCTGGGACCTCATCGAACCTGAATTCAGCAAAGAAGAGGTCCAGCTCTCGAGGGTGAGGCTGAGAGAAGACTCCTTTCTCTACGCCGAATATCGCGGAGAATCTTCGTGAGCACCGTCTACCTTGGCCGTCTCTATCGTTTCAATGCCGGCCACCGGCTCTCGAGGCCCGACCGGGATTCCGATTGGAACCTTGAGGTCTTCGGGAAATGCAGCTACGAGGGCGGCCACGGACACAACTATGATCTCGAAGTGGTCATCAGCGGAACCCCGGACCCTCTGACAGGCCGACTCATCTCCCTGGAGCTTCTTGACACGATCGTGAACGAGAAGGTCATCGAACCGATCGATCATCGGAACCTCAACGAGGTACTCGAAACCGGGAGTACACCGCCCCCCACCACGGAGGTTCTTATCAGGGATATCTGGAACCGGCTGGCAGACAGCATTCCCTCTCCCGCAGAGCTCAAGCTCCTGCGAATCCTGGAAACGGAAAAGAACCTGTTTGAGTACTCAGGCCCTGCCTGATCCGGCCGCGCACGGATAATCAAGCCGCCGCGTCGTTGTTCAGAACATCGATCATCTCTCGAAGACGGCCATAGCTCTTACGGTCAAAGCGGAAGGCTATCCTGTAAAGGTCGAGAGCCTCCGGCTCATCAATTTCCGGCTCGAGAGCACAGGGAAGCCTCTCGATGGAACCGGCCACAATGATGTCCCGAAAATCTCTGTTGAGCTGTTTTAAAAGTTCATCGCTGACAGGGTATTTCAGCCGGATCACCTGCAGAGGCCTCACGTAGCGGCAGGAATGATAGTTGAGGTAGAACCTGTCAACCGTGGCCACCGCCTCGTCAACGCTCGTGGTCACCTGGAAAAGGCTCTGATCGAACCCATCCACATAATCTGAATCAACGAGGTGTTTGCGTATATACTCGAGCCAGTCACTCCAATAGGTCCCCTCGGGGCGATCGACGAATACGATCGGAATGAGGTGGCTCTTGCCTGTCTGAACCAGGGTTAACGATTCAAAGGCCTCGTCATGGGTTCCGAAGCCGCCGGGAAAGATAACGACCGCGTCGGTTTCTTTCAGGAAGCAGACCTTGCGGGTGAAGAAGTATTTAAAATGGATGAGCTTGGGGTCGTCCTGGATCACCTCGTTCGCTTTTGATTCGAACGGCAGCCTGATATTCACACCAAAACTCCTCGCCCGGCCGGCCCCGCCCTGGGCAGCCTCCATGATCCCGGGACCCGCTCCGGTGATAACCATATAACCCAGGCGCGTAACCAGGTTCGCGAACCTCTCGGCCATCTTGTACTCGAAGCGGTCTCTGGGTGTCCGGGCCGACCCGAAGACGGAGACCTTGCGTACGGACCTGTAAGGAGCGAACACCTTGAACGCATAGCGCAATTCCAGCAGGGCGTGATTCAACATCTTCAGGTCTGCGGTGAAGGTCTCGTTTCCAACCATCCTGAAGACTCTCTCGAACATCTGGAGGAAGAGATCCGCGCCCGGGTAGTCGTCCCGGTTATCGACGAGATCCTGGAACCTGGAAACAAGCTCCAGGGGGTCCTTGTAATATTTCCTGTAAGATGAGTGAGCTGACGACATGATGAACCACCCCGGTAAAACCGAAAAAGAGTTTACGAAAATTCAATCAGGACCCTGAATCGGTCCCGGGACGAACAAGGCAGCCCCATGCCTGGTAAACGTCCAACAAGGTTATCTTAAAACCAGAAATGTCCAGCCGCAGGAGGAATCCCTGTTTTTTGGCCTCGACCTTGAAAAAACCGAGGCTGGATCAGTCGAAGATCGACTCGACCTCGAGGATTTTGTAGCGGGAGGTGCCTCCTGGAAGAACGACATCGAGCTCATCATCGACGCTCGCGCCCAGGAAGAACTGTCCCAGCGGACTCCGGTAATTGAGCACACCATCCTCCGGGCCGCCATCCCAGGGCCCGAGTACCGCGTAGACGACCCTCTCACCTGTCTCCAGGTTTTCAGCGCTGACCTTTGAGCCCAGGCCGACGACTCCCTCTTCAGACTGGGAAGCGTCGATGAGAACAATCTTCTTAAGGTCATCCTGGATCTTCTCCGCCTTGCTGACCAGGTTGTCCCGTTCCTCGAGAGCCGAGGTGAACTCGGCGTTCTCACTCAGGTCTCCGAGATCGGCGGCCGCCCCGATCGCCTTGGCAATCTCCGGCAGCTTGACCTCGTTAAGCTCCCTCAACTCTTCCTTGAGAGTTTCCTCACCCTTGCTGGTAGAGAAAATAATGTCGGGGTTTTCCCAGTCGGGAACCTCATTCTCCAGGCTGATGACCGGCTCAATCTGGCTGATGATGTCGAGGAACCTGTGCGCATTATTGGGAAGGTACTCCTGGTTCCTCAGAATCCGCCTGTAAACCATCTCACGCTCCGGGGTCTCCATGATCTCGATGGCCTCTCTGAAAAAAGCACCATCCTCGTGGAACATGAGAGGCTCAATCTTCTTGATAAGATCTCTCACCAGGCTGCGGCCCAGGCGCGCCTCCTTGTCGATGAGATGCTCGAGCAGGTCGACCATGAGAATCAGGAGTTCGCGGGTGGAGCGCTCAAAGAGCGACTCGAGTCCCGTTCCGGTCTGCCCGGCCAGACGCCGTTTGAGAAGCCAGAGACAGGCCTCCGGAGCGATCCTCGGAGAGGCATAGATCTGTGAACATATCTTTGTCAACTCGTCCGCGCCAACCGACTCAAGCACCTCGAAGGCGACCTTCCTGATATTGTCAGACTTGCAGATAAATGCATCGATGGCCACGGGAAGCTGGTCATCCGACCTGAGCTCACCCAGGAGCTTGAAAACTTTGCGAGGATCTTCTCCTACGGGGAGGGCTTCGAGAGCGACCACCAGTTCGTCGTTCGTGATCAGCTTGAAGACCTCGACCCAGGAATCGTCTGCCTCCTTCACCCTGGACAGGAAGAGGCAAATCTCGAGAAGCTTGTCTTTATTCGAGCCCGGACCCAGCAGGCCGATCAGGCCGGAGACCAGCTCAGGATAGGCATTCGGATATTTCTTCTCGCCTCCCTTGAGCAACTCCCTGACGGCGAGTCGACCGTCTTTCCACTCGGCGGTTTTGAAGCGCGCGATCAATTCATCCTCGAAGCTGACAGCTTCCTCGAGCTTTTCGACATGGTAGGGAGAACGATCTCCGATCCTGTAAAAGCCCGATGCTCGCAATTCTTTTTTCGTGCGGCCCCACCAACGCGTCCAGCCGGAAGTCTCGATAGCTCCCGCGGTCAGGTGAGCCTTGATGTCTTTCTGGGCCATGGGGCTGCCGAAGTCATCGAGTACCTTCTGAACGAGACTGACCGGATCCTCTTCAACCATCCTCGTGAGCTCTTCGGACGACCGGTAAGACAACCCGCGAAAGCTATCCTCCGGTATCAGCTGCAGGATCGAGTCAACCGCGTCGATGCTAATCCTGTGATCTTTCTTCTCATCCAGGTCGACCTTGACCTGGCCTAACAGGGCATCGACCTCGAGCACCTCTCCCATTCCCCAGCCGGACTCATGATAGACAATCGCTCCTGGCTTGTATTCAAGAAGCTGCCTGAGCCGATCCAGGGCCTCCACCTTGTCAGGAGCATCCTCGATACCGCAGGCATTGAAAAAAGCCCGCTCGACGGACATAGGATCGTTCGACTCGAGGAAAGCATCGAGAAAATAGGCGAGGTATTCCTTCTTGGACGGAAAGGCCCTTACCAACGCCTCTCCCAGCGCGGCCTTGTCCCCCGCGGTAACACCTGGGGACGCCCCCTCTTCCCCCTCGCCAAGCGCCCCCCAGGTCAACTCAAGCAGGGGCTTGATCTCCGCCTCGTAGCCCAGCCGCAGCCCCTCGATTCCGGCCGCGGCGAGCTCGGCAACCGAAGATGCCAGCTGGCCCGAGTTTCCGAGAACCTCCATCCAGAGATTCTCCAGCCGATCGAAATCTCCCTCGCTCAGGATCTGATTGAGTTCGGTAAGTTTCGAATCCGCGTTCGCGGGAGCGGCAAGGTCGGACATATGTTTTCGCCTGGTTATCTAAAGCGCAATCCCTGGTCACTGGGGAAAATGGTAAACGGCGATTAAAGTATCAGACGCCCGAAAAAACAAGTCGATAGCTGGCGATTTTGTCGCTTTAGGCGAAGGCACGAACAATCCAGCCTCTTGACCTCTGACCACAGATGAACTATTCCCACGTCACCTGAACACCCTGGAGGAGAGGCCTGCGATCATGACCGAAGCTTATTCGACAATTCAAGCACGAGAGTTCCTGCGCCAGGCCGACTGCCAGGCCGTCATCTTTGACATGGATGGGGTGCTTGCCGATACGGAGGAATTCCATCTCGCGGCATGGATCGAGCTGGTAAAAAACCATTCGCTGGAGACCTCCGGTCCCGAAGTGAAGAAAGAGAGCGTCTCCGATGGGATGCTCAAATTGATTCGAAGCACCTTCGGCCAATCCAACGACACCATCATTCCCCTGCTGTGGAAAAAGGCAGATCGATCAATCGGAGATGAGCTGGCGGATCTAAGCCATGAAAAAGAGGCGGCCTATCGAAGCTGCGCCCGCAGCAAGGTCGAGCCCATGCCGGGCATCGAGAATTTCCTGCGTCTGCTGGCGGAGGAAAGGATCCCGACAGCCATAGGAACCTCGGGCCCGAAAGAGAACGTCAGTTTTCTCCTTGAGGAATTCCGCTGGGCTGGTCTCTTCAGCTCGCTGGTTCATCGTGAACTCTTCGATGCGGGCAAGCCCGCCCCGGACTGCTTCCTGAAGGCAGCCGAAGACCTTGGCAGCGACCCGGGGAAAACCATCGTTTTCGAGGACTCGCTGCACGGTCTCGAGGGGGCCCACAGGGGAGGTTTCATGCCGGCCGCGATCGCCAGCACCCATCGCCCTGAAGAATTAACCGGTATTGCGAGATGGGTCTTTAGAGACTTTCTCGATCTATCCTGTTAAAATCCTCGCTTCATTTTTATTTGCCAGAAGCAATTGGATTCGAGAGGAAGAACACAGTCATGGCGATCCGCGTCGCAATCAATGGTTTCGGACGAATTGGCCGAAATGTATTCAAAGTGCTTTCACAGAGATCCGGTGTCGAGGTGGTCGCGATCAACGACCTTGCCGACAACGAGATGCTCGCTCACCTGCTGAAATACGACACCGTCACAGGAAGATTTTTCGGCGATGCCGCAGTCAAAGCGACAGCCGATTCTATCCAGGTTGGAGACCAGACCATCAAGGTTCTCTCTGAACGTGAGCCCGCCAACCTCCCCTGGGGCGACCTCGATGTTGACGTAACCGTCGAATCAACCGGAATCTTCCGTGCCCCCGAGCAGGTGGAATGGCACCTGCAGGCCGGCGCCAAGAAGGTCATCCTGACCGTTCCCCCGAAGGCTCCGCTGGACAACATGGTCGTCCTGGGCGTAAACGATGACACGATCACTCCCGAGCAGAAAACGCTCTCGAACGCCTCCTGCACGACCAACTGCCTGGCGCCGATCGCCAAGATTCTCAACGATTCCTTCGGTCTCGATCATGGAATCATGACGACGGTCCACGCCTACACCAACGATCAGCACGTTGCTGACCTGCCGCACTCTGATCCGCGCCGTGCAAGAGCCGCAGCCCAGAACATCATCCCGACGACCACCGGGGCGGCCAGGGCCGTCGGCCAGGTCCTGCCGGAACTGGATGGAAAGCTCGATGGCCTCTCCCTCCGCGTACCAGTGGTAAACGGTTCGATCGTCGACCTCGTCGTGGAACTTGAAAAGGACACCACAGCCGAGGAGATCAACGCCGCGGTCAAGGCCGCAGCCGATGGTCCAATGAACGGAATCGTCGAGTACACAGAAGATCCCATCGTCTCCAGCGACATCATCACGAACCCGCACTCGGCGGTTTTCGACGCCCAGGCGACCATGGTTCTTGGAGGTACCGGACGCTCAGCCAAGATCTACGCCTGGTATGACAATGAGTGGGGCTACTCGAACAGGGTCGGCGACCTGATCGAGAGAATCTCCTCGTAGGGATATGCGGCACGCGGGAGCCGCTGGCACCATCGGTTGCGACATCGGTGGAAGCAATGTAAAGCTCCTCCTGCTGCGCGGGGGCAGACTGTCAAGACGGCAGTCTGTGCCCTGTCCGGCCGACTGCGGGCAGAAAGAGTTCGTAGACCGGCTCGTCGACCTGCTGCGGCCGCTGCCAGCCGCCTCCGCCGGCATAGCCCTGCCCGGATTTCTCGACGAGAAACGTAGAAAAATCCTGCGTCTGTCCAACCTGCCTCAGCTCGACGGTCTCCACCTGGCGATGCGGCTCGAACGCAGACTCAAATGGAACATTCTCCTCGAAGCCGACTCGAACGCAGGGGCTGTCGGAGAGGCCCGGCTTGGAGCGGGGCGAGAGTTCAAACGCCTCCTCTATCTCTCCATCGGGACCGGTCTTGGTGCCGCGCTTACCATAGGGGGCGTCCCCGTCCGGGTCAGCAACAATACGGTAGGGCATGTAGCGGGCGTGCCCATCGGAGGACAGAAGCGTCGGGAAGCGGAAAAACTACTGAGCGCGAAAGGAATACTGGGGCGCTTCCGCAAGAGGAGCGGCAGATCCCGGCCCCCGGGAACCCTGGCTCTTTTTGAGCTGGCAAGGGACGGCGATCAAGCGGCTCTCGATACCTGGCTCGAAACCGGTGAGCTTCTCGCCGAGCTGCTCGCAATCCTCGTGCCCCTGCTCAGACCCGATGGCATCATCATCGGCGGCGGTGTCGCGGGAGCCTCTGAATGGTTTCTACCAGCAGCCAGGCGGGCGCTGAGACGCCGTCTGCGCTCCTATGAGGCCGGCTGTCCGGAAATACGTCCGGCTGGACTGGATGCCTACGCCGGAGCCGCCGGTGCGGCCCTCAGCGCCTGGGATACGCTCATCTGAACAACGGGCTGCTCAACCGCAATTGGCCTCGTAAACGCAATCAGCGAGGGCATCATCTCCGGGGTCCGGACCGCAAGCCGCCGGGCCGGGAGCCAATGGCTGCGCTCCGCCAAGGAAGAGGAAGTTGAGCACCCGGATCGCATCGGAGAGGTCAACACTTCCATTGTCATCGGTATCGGCCGCGTCCATACAATCGGGCGCCCGGGTTCCGAGGAAGAGATAATTCAGGATAAAGACTCCATCTGTAATATCAGTTCCCCCATCGCCGGTGGCATCTCCGCGGCGGAAGGTCACGGCCTCGTCGCAGCCCTCGCCGGAGTTCTCCGCGGCGGGCGACGGGTTGTTAACCACGACAAACTGGCCGCTCCTTGCCCCATCGGGAACCAGGCTGATCGACTGGTCGGTCATGATATCCCGTCCGGGATTCAGAAGCACATCGTCTGTAAAACCACAGACTTCCGATGGCTGGCCAAAATCGAAACCGTGCAGCAGACCGAAATTATTAGCCTCGGAGTCATAGAGAAACACCTGGTCTCCATCGGCATCGATAGCAAACCTCGCATGGAACTGCGGAGGATCCAGCTGCATCGAGACGATGTTAGGATCAGGGCATTCCCAGAAACAGGGCTGATTCTGTACGCTAACGGTTGGGTCAGGACACTTCGAACCATCGTTGTCAAGCCAGACGATAAACCTGGCACCGGCCGGAATGACCGAGCCTTCGGGAAACTTCCAGCGGCGCGGGTCGAAGAAGCTGTCGGAAAGATAGCACTCGCTCAGGTCTACCTGCTGCCCGGAGGTATTGATGAGCTCTACGAAGTCTTCGTCGCGTCGGCAGCAATCAGGATTGCCAACGGGACAGGCATCGCTGGGCAGGCAGGGCGGCTCGCTCGGATCCGTCAACAGGTTGGACTGGCTGGCGATGATCTCGTTGACCAGGATTGCCGCGACACCTGCTCGCGGAGTGTAACCTACCGCGTAGGTGGAGCGAGCGTTACAGGCGATATAACGTTCGCCGGTAATTCCTCCGCCTTCCTCGCCGCAGCCGTCGTCATCTTCGCCTTCCTTTACCGATCCGCCTCGGCAGGTAACGTCCTCAGCATCAAGAACGCAGCCATTGGCCGCCGGTCCGAACTCACGATCACAGGGCCCGACTCCTTCACCATAACCATCCATCAGGTGGCAGAGATTACGCGGCCTTGTTCCCGAAAGCCCCTCGGTATCCTCAACTCGGAAATAAAACTCGACCCGCACTCCGGCTGCCTGCCCTGGAATTCTGCCTGTCCAGAGGCTGAAGAGATCCAACGGAGTGACAGCTTCAGCCCGAACTCCGAAGTCCGAATCGTAGTCCATCGCCACGACCTGTTCGTCGGAAAAATCTCCCGCGGGGCTTCTCACCCGGTAGGCGATCTCAACACTGGCTATATTTCCGGGAGAGGGAATCTTGTCATCGCGAATTCGAACAGTCAGCTCGACCTCTTCTCCGGCAGCTGGATGGTTGGTGGACTGGTCCACCCTGTTAACCCGCGGAGCGAGGTTGCTTCCTCCTCCATTACGCCCTCCGCTGCAATGACGACGGCTCTGCCCCGGAACGAGACAGACGCCGGCGATCGCCGTACAGGAACCGAAGGTGGTCTCTCCCGGAAGAAAGAAGGTGAAACTTTCCGGGCTGTCTTCGACGCTCACATTGTTCCCGCCGGCCCCATCAGGACTCCGTCCATAGGACACATCCTCATCCAGCGGCGGCAGGAAGACCCTGTCCACCACCTGCCGCGTTCCATCGGCCTGCTCGGGTCCCCAGAGAACGATGGATTCGCTTCCGTTATTCTCGATGTTGAAGCCTGCGTGAAGGGAACAGGTCCCCTGGGTTGCATTCCCATCACAGAAGACCACCAGCCGCGCACCCCTTCCCAGGGTCGACCTGTTGGGAGGAAAAGGCCAGGCCGTCGTAGAATCAAATTGCGGCTGGGCATCGGAAGGGCAATCGGAAAGAAAATAGCTGTCAGCCAGCGAGACCCGTCCAAGAATGACGGTCTGATTGGTGTTGTTGTAAAGCTCGATCATGTCAGGATGGGCGCAGGCTATATCGGCCGGTTCCTGCGTGCTGTTCTGAGCGATCACCTCGTTGATAACCTGGGCGTCCAGGGGACCGCCGGAGAAACAGACCCACAGAAAGAGAACAGCGCAAGAAGCCAGCCCTGCGCCTCCCTGCCGGAAGCTTCGCAATTCAACTCCGCCCGTCCAAACAGAATCAATACTGAAAGCCCTGATTAATGTACTGCTTACCATCTTTGCTCTTTTCTTCGCGAGATAAATGAAATCCGACTGCCCCACAAAAGACCCTCGGCACCCTGCCCTCAAAGGAACCCTTCACCCGCCTGACGGTTCTTGAAAGTGTCCCTATACCTGGACTTAATTATATGCCTGTCCCAGCAGTCTTTAAGTAAAAAGATAAGGAAGGGTTTGTCAGTTGGTCGTGCCAACCCCGGCGGCCACGCTGGTCAAGGCTATACTTCCTCTGCAAGAAGGTGTAGCAACTCATCCAGGTATTCGGACTCCCACCCCAGAAGCTTCGACCCGAATTCGATATAAATCAGCCTCCTGCAGCCGCCCCTGGCCGGCAGCTTGAAGGCCAGCTCACCATTCTCTCCATGGCCGACTAGCTGACCCTTGCCCAGGATCTCTCGAATACGGGCAAGCAGGTCATCTGTGTCAATCGAGTCCCGGTCTGCATGGGTAAAGGCCTGCAGGCGGGTGCCTTCGGAATCACGCTCAAGGAGAAAGGCCGACTCAGGCGACAGATGTTCTCCCAGAAGCCCGAGAACAAGCCTGAAACGGCGGCCCTTGTAATCAGACGTTCTGAGCGATTTCCGAGCATCGAAGAAAAACGGCAGCCAATGCCTGGGATGGCGGCTGTCACCAGCCGGCTCCCCGGGCTCCTCGTGAGCCTCTTCCTCCCTATGCACCGCGTCATCCGATACAGGGCCGGCAAGCGCATTGCGCACAAGAGCCTCCACAGCCGGTGCCTGGAGGGGGCGATCGAGAACACCGCAGGCGATAACATCTCGCGCCTGGTCGCTCAGCTCCTCGCCCGGCTCACGGATAAAGATAACCGGGATCTCACCACTGCCATGGGTCATGCGCTCGGACAGCAGCTGTCCTCCATCACCCCAGAGACAGAGATCGCTGACCACCAGCCTGACAGGCTGCCGCCGGAGCTCATCGAGAACAGAATACCGATTGCGGATATGCAGGACACCATCATCAAGCTCTCTGCAGATTCCATCCAGGAGATTGCGGTCGTCGGCGCTGCTCAGGGCCAGGAGGATCTTGCCTTCTGCCGCAAGCTCCTCGGCGGGAGGCTGCTCCTTGACATCGGCGGCAAGGTCTGCCCCCGCCGCACCGGAAACAATGTTGTCGAGAACCTGGCCGAGTATTTCCAGCTCCTCCTCCGTCAGGGTCTCTTCAGGTTTCTCGCTCTCGCTCAACTTCTTCTCACTCCTGCTCCTCAGGTGAACCGCTATCCGCCGCCTTACCGTCCTGCCTTGAACCCTGCGAACTCACGAAATTCTCCAGGAGCTCTTTCACTCTTGTACGGGTAGAGTCCAGCCCCTCATCGGGCCAGCCCTCACTGAGCATTTTCTCTACGACCTTCTCTGCTATTTCTCCCTGGAGAGGATCCTTCCGGGCAAGGACCTTCGCCAGGCGTCTCATCACCAGCTCTTCAAGCAGCTCCCCGGCCGGAACTGCTGGCGAACCCGCAGACTCTCCATTGCGCGCATCGGTCACACCGGATACGGGAACGTTCTTCTTGTTGATCCGCTGGATCAGGTCCTGGGCCTTGACCGGATTGCGCAGGCGAGTGAGACCTTCACCCCGCTCCCATGAATCAGTATCAAGGATCACGATGACGGTCTCGCCGATTTCGATGACGTCATCGTACTCAAGCTCGGCCTTTTCAATCCGGCTACCGTTGACAAAGGTCCCGTTCTGGCTCTTGAGATCAACCAGGCTGAAGCCGGACTCCATTGGAATGATGCTGCAGTGCTTGCGTGAAAGGATCCTGTCCCGGATAGGAACATCCACCCGTTTCGACCGCCCCACGATGATGGCGTGCTCCGGCAGGTCCAGGCCGCGTACGCAATCATCGAATATCATCAACCGCGCCATACTATCTCCTCAATTGCGAAGCATTCTACCGCAGGCTCACCCGTAGAAAAAGGTCAGGCAACATCAGAGGACGAAAAATTTGCTCCCAGGAATCCGCGTAAATACGGTCCTCTTCCATCAGGAGCTGATAAAGCCTTGACTTGATTCATCCCGAAATATAAAACCTCTTCGTTGATGCGCCAGTGGAGAGGCCATCTATTGCTGTGACCGCCCCCCCTCACGGTCATCATCAAGGTGAAGAGAAAAGAAAATGAAGAAGTGCCATCGGTGTGGAACTCCATGGCTGGGGTATGGTGCCCAGCCGCGGTTGAGGGAGGTTTGCGAAGGGTGCGGCAAGACCCTGCACTGCTGCAATAATTGTCATCATTTCGACCATGAGTTGTCCCGCCAATGCACCCTGGATGGCACCTTCTGGGAGGGCTCGCGCGAAGCGCAGAACTATTGCGAAGGTTTCGCCATGGCCGACTCGGTACGGAAAGAGGCCGAGGAGAAGGTGAACAAAGCGGAAAACGCCTTCCACTCACTCTGGGAAAAATAAAAATACGCGCCTCAGGGCGCTCCGGGTTCTCAAGAGCCTACGGTTCTATTGAGCTTCAGGTTCTTGAGAATTCCGGTTTTTTTCGGTCCCCGGCGGATCGCTGTCGCAGGCTCGCCTCACCCTCTTCTCCTTGAAAAAGATGTCCTTAATATCCCGCAGCGAGTAGCCGCTGCTGCTGAGTCCCTGGATTCGTTCAATCAGGTGAACTACCCGCGGGTGATAAAGACGCTGCCCCCCCTCTGTCTGTCCCGCTTCCTCGATCAGCCCCTGGGTGACGTACCTGTAGAGCACCTGGTGTGAGATCCCCGCCTGCTTGAGAACATCTCCCGCCCTGAGATAATTTTCACTGCTTTTGCTCATAGCCCGGCCCGGCTTCCCTCGCTCTCAAAACCACCTCAGATTATATGATCCCTGTGCGAACTTGACAATCAGGGGGAAAAAAGGGAAAAGTCTCCTCCCGGACGTAGCTGAAGAAAGTCCGCTTTCCCGCCTGGAGTCCTACAGATGGAAAACGACACCCCATTCCCCTCGATAGAGATCTTTGAAGTTCTCACCTCGACCCTCGACAGCATCCACCAGGCGGCTGCCGAAGGGGCACCGGAGTGGACCACCCACATCGCTCGTGAGCAGACAAAAGGAAGAGGGCAGCAGGCGAGGCCCTGGTGGAGCCCCTCGGGAGCTGGGCTCTGGATGTCGACCCTGCTGCGTCCCCGCACATCTCGAAAGACCTGGGGCGGCATCGCCCTGGTGGCGGGAGCCGCGACGCGGTCCGCGTTGAGGTCGCTGGGCGTCAAGACCGTAGAGCTTCGCTGGCCCAATGATCTCTATGTCGACTCCCGCAAGCTGGGCGGCATCCTGGCGGAATCACGGTCCCTGTCAACCGGAGCGTGGATCTCCCTCGGAATCGGCATCAATATCGACCTCGAAAGCAGTGAGCTGCGCAAAGAGGCTCCTGGCGACCTCCGCGACACGATTATCTGCCTCCGTGAAGCAGGCCCTCCCTCCGAATCTGAGCCTGAAATCATCGCACTGAGCATCCTTGAGGAGCTCAGAAACCTCTATAAGCGCTTTCAGCGCGGTGAAGCGCTCGCTGAGCTCCTTGGCGAGAGCCTGTGCCTTGATGGAAGAAAGGTCAGCGTAGAGCGTAGCGGCGAGATTGCGCTGCTGGGGACCGCAACAGGTCTCGGAAACAACGGTGAGCTCCTGGTGACGGATGAAAAGGGGACCATCCATGAGATTGTCACAGCCGGGGTCTCCTGGGACGTCTGAGAGAATTTCCGAAAACCGGAGGGAGGAGGTCGGCCTTATTTCGCAGCTGTCCGTTTCAGGTCGAAGATCCCGCGGTCATACTCCGAGATGTAGGTGCTCTTATAATCGTCCCCGACACATTTCCCCTCGAAGCTGTACTTGCCGAAAAGACCCAGGTCAGCGTAGCCGTCAACCTGGATAGTCTCCCCCATCCTCTGCACCTTGACCTCATCCAGGGTGTACTGGTAAGGAATCGGCAGAGCCTTGGGACCATAGAGCGCGTGATAGCGAATGCTGTATTGAGAATCACTCTTGCGGGTAACGATGGCCCGAAGGTCACCATTGTGTCCGTTTTTACTGCTGCGCCACTCGCCCTTCCAGCAACCGTCAAATCCATCAAGCGGCCTGGTATGGAGCCGCCTGTCCCACTCCGCCTCAAAATTTGAGCAGGCGCTCAAGCCCAGGCAGGACAGCAGGCCAAATACGAACAGTGTTCTTTTCATGATATGCACCTTCCTCAAGGAAACCTGGGAGAGGGGGCACTGCCCGCAACTCCAGACCAGCTCAGCTCATCTCCCGACGACCCTCGAAAGCATCTGAGACTATGTTCTTGCCCACATGCTCGAAGTGGCTTCCGCTCGGCATGCCGCGGGCGATACGGGTTACGCGAAGATCTTTGAATTCTGAAAACGACTCGCGAAGGTAGAGAGCTGTCCCCTCACCTTCAAAACTCGGATTCGTGGCGATGATGACCTCGGAAACACCTCCTGCCCTGACTCGCTCCAGGAGGCCCTCTACCGTCAGATCCTCCGGCTCAATGCCATCAAGAGGGGCCAGCGCTCCCAGGAGTACATGGTAGGTCCCATCGTAAGACCCCGACTTCTCGATAGCGTAAAGATCCCGGGCCTGCTCAACGATACAGATCTTGCTTCCATCTCTCGCCGTATCGGAACAGATCGAACACAGCTCTCCCTCGGCAAAATTGAAGCAGCTCCTGCAATAGGTTACCGTCTCCTTGACGTCCCGTATGGCATCTGCCATTTCCAGGGCGTCCTCGCGAGACAGGCGCAGAATGTGATGAGCCAGCCGCTCTGCCGTCTTGCTGCCAATACCCGGCAGCCTCTGCAGTTCCTTCACCAGCTTATCCAGCGCCGGGCTCTTGAAATCCATTCTTCCTCACACTCCTGTTCAGCTCAGAACAACCCGGGAAAGCCCCCGGCGAGACCGCCCGTGGCGCTGTCCATCTCTTCATTCATCATCTCCTTGGACTTGCCCACCGCCTGGTTGATCGCCGCGATCAACAGGTCCTCGAACATTTCCAGATCCACCTGCCCATCGTCTCCAGCCTGCAGGACACTCGGATCGATGGAAATTTTCACGATCTCCTGCTGGCCGTTGACGGTAACAGAGACAAGCCCCCCTCCGGACTGCTCCTCGATGTAGCGGTTCTTCAGGTCATCATTGACCCGCTCCATATCTTTCTTCATTTTCGAGACCTGCTTGAGCAGGTCTCCCATACCCTTCTGGTTCATCTTTTTATTCCTGCTATTTTTTCAACGTGAAAATCAGTTCACCTTGCGGCCGTTGAAAATTTCGAGGGTCTTACTCACCTCAGAATCTTCCTCAGCCTCCTGCTCCGCATTCTCAGGCAGGTCGGAAACCTCGCGACCGGCCTTCTCTTCGCCATCGGAAACCTGGGAGGAGCCTTCTTCCGCCCTGCAGATTCGAACACCCCAGGAGGCTCCCGTCAGCTCCAGGACAACCTGCTGGATCTCTTTGATGTATTCAGGCTGCTGCAGTTGCTTAAAGCCCAGGGGATTCTGAACAAGGATGCAGAACTCGCCGGGTTGCCCGGATGGTTCCAGGCAAGCGCCTTCAAGAAAGGCCGAGACAAGATCGCTCCTCTTTCCAAGGGTGCCGACGAGTTCGTTCCACAGGTCGGAGAGCTTCTTATAATCCGGCTCAGTGGAAGCCTGCCGGGGTTCAGCCTGCGGCGGCTCAGCGACCGCTACAGCGGTCTCTTCCTGCCGCTCCCTGGCCTGCGGTCCACCTCCTCCGCCGCCTGGCGATGACGGACGCGACGCGCCCCCTGACCGCGGGGAGTCCTGGGCCTGCGGCACTCCTCCAGAAGCGCTCCCGCCGATGGAAGCCTGTCCACCTCCGGAACCCTGCCCTATTCTCTGCTCCATCTGTTTCAGCTCCCCCAGCGCCTTATCCAGCGCTCGCGGATCTTCCAACCGGGCCAGCTTCACCAGGGCTACCTCGACAGCAATGCCTGGATAGGCTGAAGACCTCAGCTGGCTGGCTGTCCCGAGAAGAATCTGCAGGCAGCCGATCATCCTGTCAACCTCGCCGCCAGCGGCATCCTCATCACCCCCCTTGAGACAGTTCACGAGCTCCTCATGCAGACGCTCGATGACCTGCTCTACCAGGACGGCTGGATCAGCTCCGGCCTGGAAGCAGGCGCGCACAGACACCAGCGCGGACGCCGCATCCCGGCCGACCAGGGCCGCCAGGAGCTCGTCAAGACTGCTGGTCGACACCCGCCCAGTGAGCTTGTCGAGCCCGTCCTCTGTGAGCTCTCCATCGCAATAGGTCATCAGCTGGTCGAGCAGCGTCTGGGAATCTCTCATCCCCCCCCGGGAATAACGGGCGATCTTTCCAAGCAGTTCCTTGCCGGCCTTGCGCTTCTCAGCCTTGCAGATCTGGGCAAGACGCGTGACCGTATCCTCTTCCGTGATCGGCTTGAAATCAAACCGCTGACAACGCGAGAGAACCGTATCGGGAATCTTGTGAGGTTCGGTGGTGGCGAAGATGAACTTGACGTGCGACGGAGGCTCCTCGAGGGTCTTCAAGAGCGCGTTGAAAGCCTCACGGGTCAGCATATGAACCTCGTCAATGAGGTAGACCTTGTAATCTCCACGCGAAGCCGGCCGATTAACCCCCTCGATAATCGCCCGGATATCATCGATGCCGCGATGGGAGGCTCCATCGAGTTCGATAACATCGATGTCCTGGCCGGAATGAATCGCCTCGCAGACGCCGCATTTGTCGCAAGGGCTTGCCCTCTCCTCCTCTGGCCGGCTACGGTCGCTGGCCACAGGACAGTTGATCGCCTTGGAAAAGATTCGCGCCATCGAGGTCTTGCCGACCCCCCTGGGACCGGCGAAGAGATAGGCGTGAGCCATTCGATCCTGAAGGATCCCGCCGCGGAGAGTCCGGGCGACAGATTCCTGGCCAACCACCTCTTCGAATTTCCTCGGCCGGTACCGGCGAGCGATGACTTCGTATTTCATCCACGTCCTCAACTACAGGCACGGCGCGGGCGCCGCAGAGACAGCCTCGATGCTCAGGTCGAAAAAAGGATTCTAACCGACAGGGGAATATCGTGCAGACGAAAAACCTGCATCCTGGCGAGAGGAAAAAGAGTGAGGGCACATAAGGAAATCCCAGGTGGGCTGCTTCCGTTAGGATCTGACCCGTTATCCGAGCACCTTATTGCCCTCATAAGTCCAGGCGACCTCTTCGGTAACCCGGACCGGCATTCTATCGACAGAGCGAAAAGACCACAAGCGCCGAACGAAGATGGATGCAGCATGTTGACAGCACGCATGCTCGACAAGCATCATCTTCATCCTTGCTGAAACTGAACGAGAAGCTCATCAGCCATCCATCACTTTTTCACGGGAACCAGTACATGACCAATCGAACCATTTGCCTGCTTGTCTTCTGCTCCGGGTTTTTAGCCCTGCAGGGTTGCCTCTCCAGCTCAACGGGCTTCGAGAATATCCGCGTCTTACTCGACAGTAACGCTGACACGATCGTCCTCAAGGGAGAGACCGGCTCGAAGCTGCTCGTCAGCCCGCGGCTGCAGGGCAGAATCATGACAGCCAAGGTCGGCAGCGTGGAATCGACCGGGCTGGTACCACAGAAAACCATCTCCGAGGGAGAGATCCATGAGCACTTCAACAACTTCGGAGGAATCGACCGCTTCTGGATCGGCCCCGAGGCTGGACAATACGGCGTCTATTTCCCCAAGGGCGCAAAAGAGCTGACCCGGGATAACTGGCAGGTTCCAGCCTCCTTTGACAAGGGCGCCTTCGAGGTAATAGAAAAAACCGAGCGCAAGGTTCAGCTGCGCAAGAAGATCGACGTAACCAATCTCCTCGGTGTCGAGTTTGAGACCATGGTCACCCGGGAAATCGGCCTCATCCCTTCGGCCTCCCTTGGCGCCGAGCTGGGAATCAAGCTCCCCGCTGGAGTCAGCTACATCGGCTGCTACTCCGACAACCAGCTCACCAATACGGGCAACGACTGGGACCCCAAGTCCGGGCTGATCGGAATCTGGATCCTCGGAATGTTCAACGCCTCAGACCAGGCAGCGGTTATCGCTCCCTTCAAATCAGCCGACGACGGCAAGGCCGCCTACAATGACGACTACTTCGGCAAGGTTGAGGACAGCCGCCTGAAGGTCATTGGCCAATCAGTCATCTTCCGCGGCGACGCGCGAAAGGTCAGCAAGTTCGGTCTCAGCCAGGGGCGCACCACGGGCCTCGCGGGCTCTTTTGATTTCGGCCGTAACCTGCTCACGGTGGTTCGTTTCAGCGTACCCCAGACCATGGAACGCTATGGTAATTCCACCTGGCACGTAACCCAGGAGAACCCCTACTCGGGAGATGCTTTCCAGAGCTACAACAACGGCGACGACAAGAGCCCGGACGGACTGGCGCAGGATGCCTTCTTCGAGCTTGAAAGCGCCTCGCCAGTCAGGCCGCTGCGCAAGGGAGAGAACATCAGCCATCGCCACGCAACCTACCACTTCCAGGGACCGAGGAAAGAACTCGACAAGCTGGCGGCGAAGCTGCTGGGGGTAAGCCTGGAAGAGGTCCAGGCCGCCATGTGGCCCGCCAGCTCCTGAAGTCCCCCTGAGACCAGAACCACAACCATTCGGAGTATCAAGATGAGTGAGCGCTTCAATCTTTCAGGACAGACCGCCCTCGTAACAGGAGGGGCCAGCGGAATCGGCAAGGCGATCGCGCAGGCGATCATAGAGGCCGGCGGCAGGGTCTGGATCGGCTCACGCACGGCCGAAAAGGTCGAGTCGGCCATTTCCGAACTGAGAGAGATTACCGGCGCCGCTGAAGACGCTGTCCTCGGAGCCAGCCTCGATGTGACCGACGATCAGAGCGTAGAAAAGACCACCGCCGACACCCTGGACGCCTTCGGCCGCGTCGACATCCTCGTCAACTCAGCCGGGATCATCATCAAGAAGCCAACAGTTGAGCTCACCCTGGAGGAATTCAACACGGTTCACGAGTCACATGTAACCGGCACCCTTCGCTGCTGCAAGGCGGTGGCCCCGGCGATGACAGAGCAGGGCTCTGGCTCTATCATCAATATCGCCTCGATCAGCTCCTTCGTCGACCTGGTGGAGGTCACCGCCTACGCCGCCGCCAAGAGCGCGATCCTGGGGCTCACCCGCAGTCTCGCCAATGAATGGGCCAAGCACGGCATCCGCACCAACGCTATAGCTCCTGGCTTCATCCCTACCGACCTGAACCGTAAATTCCTTGAGGGAACCGAACGCGGACGGCGGATCATTGAGAACACTCCGATGGAGCGCTTCGGTACGGCCGATGAAATCGCCGGCGCCGCGGTCTTTCTCTCGAGTCCCGGAGCCTCCTTCGTCAACGGGCACACCCTGGTGGTCGATGGCGGCTACCTGGCCTGCGGCATAGGCGACTCCTACGCTCCGTGGGCCCGGCCGGAAGAGGACTGATCCTCAGCTCTTGATCGTCCAGTCAGCCTGTCGGAGAACCGCGTTTGGCGAATTCTTCATGCGCTCGTACCAGACCGAGAGCAGGGATCCATCGGCGAACTCAACGGTGCTGGGGTAGCCGAGATCCCCGGAATGGCCATCGCCTGAGATCACCATGGCCGCCGACCAGGTCTTGCCCTCATCGTTGCTCACCCGCGCCTGGTTACCCAGGGGATTGCGGCGGTGACCATAGCTCATGAGCAGGCGACCGTCGCCGAGGCGCTGCAGATGCGAGGGAAGCCCCCAAACGCCGATCGAGCGCGGCGTCGACCAGGTCTTCCCGCCATCGGTCGAGTGGCTCTGGAGAGTCTCGCCGCTGTTCTTCTTGTTGTGGTTACGAATATGAACCACGATACGGCCGCTTTCACACTCGATCGCGTTGAGCTCGTGGTAGTTGGCCTTATCGTCGCCGTCGCGAACAGGAAGATCGGCCAGGTATTCCCAGGTCTGAGCATCATCGACAGACTGGGCGAAGCCGACCTTGTCTCCCTTCCACAATTGCTTCCCGGCGTAGAAGATCCTCCCATCGGAGAGCTCGATCGGACCATGCGGGCTGTTCAAGATGCTGCGATAGCGCCCCGACCAGGTGATACCGCCGTTGGTGGAGCGGATCATCCAGACACCGAGGCTCGCCTTGCGGGCCGGCCGCGAGAGCCGGTTGTGCGCCGCCTGCCATCGCTCGAGCCGTTTCTCATCCCAGGAGCCGGGCTTGGCTTCGGCCGCCGCCAGCATCGGCTCGTAGGCGTTGGAGGTGAAGGTCGTGATCAGCATGGCGCCGCTGGAGGTCTCGAGAACCCCGGCATCACGATCATCGATGCCTCCGTCCATCACCACCCGGGGAAAGCTCCAGCTCAGGCCGCTGTCGTCCGAGCGCATCAGCTCGACACGGCCGAAGGGACAGACATGGCCCTCTCTGCCTCCGGAACAAACCAGCAGCAGCTGGCCGCTGACCCGGGCGGCCAGCGTCGGCCAGCCATGGTAGCGACCGGGGTTCTGCGAGATGACGCGCCTCTCGCTGACCTCGGCCTTCACGGCGGCCCAGGAGGCCTGGCCCGATACGAGGATCGCAGTGCCCGCAAATGCCGTAGATTTCAAGAACCTCCTGCGTTCGATCCTGTTTCGACTCATATCCGCCTCGTTAAAATGGCGGAGAGGGGGGGATTCGAACCCCCGGCGGAGTTGCCCCCGCACATGCTTTCCAAGCATGCTCCTTCGGCCGCTCGGACACCTCTCCTGTTATTTCATATCTAAACTCAAATCTGGCGGAGAGGGGGGGATTTGAACCCCCGGAACCCTTGCAGGTTCACCGGTTTTCGAAACCGGCCCGTTCGGCCACTCCGGCACCTCTCCTGGTCGAGGCGATAATCTGGCAGACAACTCAGGGTGTGTCAAGAGATGAGCCAGACCCGGATCATTTCGATTCAACACGGACTCCCCGCCTGAAGAAGAGAAAATAGACTCCCAGACCGGCAATAATAACCAGCAGGCCAATGCCAGCCTCTACCGGCTGCTCAAATCCAATGCGCCAGAGAAACCATCCGTAGAGGCCCAGGAAAAGGACTGGAACCAGCGGAAAGAGCGGTACGCGAAAAGGCCTGGGCGCATCAGGGCGGCGGAAGCGAAGAACAACGGACGCCAGCACACTCAGAGAGTAGAAGAAGCTCGTGGCGAAGACCATGTACTTCGAGAGGATACCGAAGAGATCTTTTCCGGGATTGGCAGCGACGAACAACCCGGCAGCGACAAGGTAGAGGCCCGAAACCACAAAGAGGGTCAGAAGCGCCGTCGATGGCGTCCCGTAATGCGGATGGATACTGGCCAGCCTGCCGATGAGCGGGTAGTCCTTCCCCATCGCAAAGAGCATCCTCGGATTCGCCAGCACTACGCCATTCAGGCTGCCGATGGTGCTGAACAATATCACCAGGGCGATCGCCCCCCCCGCCGCCGGCCCAAGCAGGCGGGTCGTCATATCCTGAGCAACTCCGCTCTTACTTGAAGCGATCTCCTCCATGCTCAGCACACCGTGAAAAGCGAGATTGACCGCGACGTAGAGGAGAATGACCAGGGTGAGGCCGGCAAAGAGGGCCCGGGGAATATTGCGCTGCGGCTCGCGAATTTCCCCCGCGACAAAGGTGACATTCTGCCACCCCTCGTACGCAAACATCACCGACACCATCACCACGGCGAAGAGAGCGAAGATGCTCTTGTCCCCGGCATCTGGTATCGACGAATAGTTGGCGCTGTCGATGCCCTTATCCGAAAAAAATCCCATCAGAACCGGCAGCACGGCAAGACAACAGAGCGACACCACCTTCACAAGAGTGGTAGCCGCCTGGAAGCCTCCGCCCCACCGCGCCCCGCGCAGGTTGATGCAGACCACGACGCCCAGCACCATCGCCGCCGCCGCGGTTTTACCCGTGATGGAAAGCCCCACCTTGAAAAATCCAGCGCAGGTCTCGACAAAGGCGACCGAGAGAGAGGCCGCTGCGGAAGGCGCTATGATCAGGACCGCAGCCCAGCCCATCATGAAGGCTACTGGCCTGCCATACGCCTGCCCCAGGTACACATACTGCCCGCCGGAGCGGGGGTACATCAGAGCCATCTCGGCGAAACAGAGAGCCGCCAGAAAACAGGCTATTCCCACCACCACCCAGGTGGAGATGATCAGGGGAAAACCCGCTCCGGTAGCCGCAATCCGGCCGGGGATAAAAAAGATCCCCACTCCGATGACACAGCCTACGCTCACGGAGACCGCCATCGCAGGTCCCATCGAACGCTTGAGATCTCCGGAACCATCCGGACACTCGTCGCCGGACTCTACTTTCCCGAACTTGGAATCATCCAAATGCTCTCTCCTTCAAAAGAAGATCCCCTGTAAAACGAAAGCGTACCTTACAGGCCTGCCACCGCAACGCAGAACTACACGGCTTCCTCTCCTGCGCAAGATTTCCCGCCAGTGCCACCCCATCCTATTGCCTCAAGCCTCCGAAGGTGTTCTAGTCCGTTCCCTGCGAAAACCCCGTCCCATCGAGGCGAAGGCAAATGAAACCGCTGCTCTTCACAGCCCTGCTCCTGAGCGCCATCCCGGCCACCGGGCAGGACCTGCCGCTGGCCAAACCGCAAGAGGTGGGACTTTCGGCTGAGGGTCTCGATAAGATTGATTCTGAGGTTCGAAAGCTCCTCGACAGAAAACAGCTGGCCGGAGCGATCACCATCGTCGCCCGTCACGGCAAGGTCGCCCACTTCAAGGCCCACGGGATGATGAACATCGCCGCAAAGAAACCCATGCGCAAGGACACGATCTTCCGCATCTACTCGATGACCAAGGCGATCATCAGCGTAGCAGCGATGGTCCTCGCAGAGGAAGGGAAGCTCAAGCTCGATGCGCCGGTCTCGAAATACCTGCCCGGCACCCGGGGAATGAAATTCAAGGGTGCTGTGGTGAAACCGGAGATGACGGTACGCGACCTGCTGCGGCACACCTCCGGATTGCCGAACAACTCCACCGTCGATCGAACGATGCGCCAGGCAGGCCTTCCGTCCCTGGCCGACTCCAGCCTCAAGGAGATGACCGAGCGACTCACCACCGTGCCGCTGATCTACCCCCCCGGCAAGGGCTGGCATTACAGTTTCGCCACCGATCTTCTTGCCCGGCTCGTCGAGGCTGTTTCGGGACAGCGGCTCGACGAGTTTCTCGCTGAACGAATCTTCAAACCACTTCGAATGAAAGACACCGCCTTCTATGTTCCCGAAGAAAAGCTCGATCGATTCGCGGTCGTCTACGACAACCGCCTGCGGGCAACGAGCGCCCCCCAGCCCGGCACCTCGGGCCCCTTCAGCTTCAGGAAATCACCGAAATTCCTCTCCGGCGGCGGCGGACTGGTCTCCACGGCAACCGACTACATGCGCTTCTGCCTGATGCTCTCGGGAAAAGGTGAATTCGATGGAGTCCGGCTTCTGAAAGCGGCAACGGTCGCGGAGATGACCCGTGATCAGCTGCCGCCGGGAGTCGGAGAGATCAGCCGCAGGCCGAGAGGACGCGGCTTCGGCCTCGGCTTTGCCGTCCGGATCAGGAAGATCGATTCAGAGCCATCATCCATCGGCGAATACGAATGGCTTGGGGGCGCCGGCACCGAGTTCTGGCTCTCACCGCGCGAGGACCTGGTGGTCATCACCCTGAGCCAGCAGATGCCGATGCGCCAGTTGGGACAGGCCCTCAAACCCATCGTCTACGGAGCGATCATCAAGGATCCTGTCGAAAAGAAAAAAAACCGCTCTGAATGCGTCCGCTACCACCTCCTCGACTCGCGTGTCGTCGAGAAGGCCGACAACGCCAGGCTGGCTCTCGGAACAGTGGTCAAATCCGAGGCCAACCCTCTCTTTGGCGCCGATAAGCCGTGGGAAGCCCGCTACGACAATATGTACCCTAACGTCATCTACGACGAAGAGGACAGGCTCTACAAGTGCTGGTACTGCCCGTTCATCATCGACGAGAGGACCACCCGCACGCCTGCCGGAAAGCGCAATCCCGCCTCGAAGGACTACATGAGCGCCAGGCCCAATCGCCGCGAAGAGGCTCTTCTCTACGCCACATCCAGGGACGGTATTCACTGGCAGAAGCCCGAGCTCGGCATCATCGAGTTCGGCGGCAACAGGAAAAACAACATTGTCGTGCGCGGTCCATCCGGAGCGGGAGTCTACAAGGATACGCGCGATCCGAACCCGGAACGCCGTTACAAGGCGTTCTACGCCGCGCAGGTCGGCTACATGCAGCTGGTTCGCTTTTCACCGGATGGCCTGCACTGGGGACCCGAGATTCGATGCCCGGAAATCAGGATCGAGAGCGACTGCCACGCGAACATGATCTGGTCACCGGAGCTGCGGAAATACATTGGCATCGTCAGGCACTACGATAAATTTCCCGTGGTGGGAAACCGGAAGATCGCCCGGACCGAGAGCCCTGATGCGGTGAAATGGACCCGGTCGACGCTGGCCATCGAGGGGTCTCCGCAGCTACAGACGCACGACATGGTGATCTTTCGAGCCGGCCGCGTCTTCCTCGGGCTGCTCGGAATGATGCACTACCCATCGCTGAAATCACGCCAGGGGGTGCGCCAGCATATCGAGCTCGCCTGGAGTCCCGACTCCACCACCTGGCATCGCATCTGCCCGGGAACGCCGCTGGTAGGGCATACTGCCGCGGAAGAAAAAAAATACGGGGCCATGCCCTGTGACTGGGGAGCGATGTTCCCCTCGACCCCGGTCATCCTCGACCGGGAGATCCGGATCTACTACGGCGCCAGTGACTGGTACTTTTTTGACTGGCGCAAAGGCGGGCTCGCCCTTGCGACGCTTCGCCCGGACGGCTGGGCCGGCTTTGAACCCGCCGCCGACAGGCCTGCGTTCATCACTACGACACCCCTGCCCTGCTCCGGTGATCCCCTCAGACTCTCGGCTGATGTTTCCGGCAGCGGAGCGATCAGGGTCGCCCTTCTCGATGAAGACAACAAAACCCTTGCCGTCAGCGAACCCCTGACCGGGTCCGCTACGGATGCCGAGCTCAAATGGCCCGGCGGATTCTCACTCGCTGAGCTGGCGAAAAACCGGATCCGGCTGAAATTTGAGCTGCGATCCGCAAAGCTCTACTCCTTCATTCTATAGACCCGGAAGACCCCATGGCGCAAGAGAAGCCCCGAAAAGAACTACTGCACCAGGGACGCTTCCTGGAGATGTTCAAGCTCGGCGGCTGGGAATATGTCGAGCGTGTCGGCTCCTCCGGGGTCGTGGTGATTCTCGCGGTCACCGATGAGAACGAGCTGGTGCTGGTCGAGCAGCACCGGGTGCCGGTCGGAGCGCGGGTCATCGAGCTGCCGGCGGGGCTGGCGGGCGACCTGCCGGGCGCGAGAGACGAGGATTTCAGGGAGGCAGCGCGGCGAGAGCTGCTCGAGGAGACGGGCTACGAGGCGGAGAGCATCGAGTTCCTCTGTGAGGGTCCCCCATCCGCCGGGCTTACCAGCGAGATCCAGACGCTGCTGAGGGCCACGGGCCTGCGTAAAACCGGCCCCGGAGGCGGCGATGAGTCCGAGGACATCACGGTGCACGCCATCAGTCTTGACCAGCTGGACGCCTGGCTGACCGCTGCGGTAGAGCGGGGCTGTCTCATCGATCCGAAAATTTACGCAGGGCTCTATTTCCTTGGCTGAGCTTCAGAGCGCCGCGACCAGGCCGTCGCTGGCGGCCTCAACCCCGGCGAGCGGCTCGCTGGTAAGAGCCTCGTCAACACCAGCTCCAAGGTGAACGAGAAACGTTCTCTTGCCCTCGAAAAGACCCTGGTGAGCGCGAAAGTCCGCAAGCGAGAGGTGCTTCGCTCCCGCATCCTCCACCGTAGTGCATTCTATAATGAGCGTATCGCTCGCTCCCACCAGCCGCTCAAGTCCCGTGCACCAGCCGGTATCTCCGCTGATCCCAATGCGAGATCCTCCCGAAGAGAAGACATAGCCGATCGAGGTGGCGTGATGAGCCATCGCGAAGGTTTCAACCAGGAGCCCGGAACCGTCGACGTCCCTACGCTCGCCGGCAGGGAACTCCTCGTAGAGTAGCTCGAAGGCGATCTTTTCGTAGAGCGAGGAATCGCTGTAGCAGAGCCGGGCGAGGCTCTCGAGCGTTTCCCGCGTACCCGGCGGCCCGGAGATCGTCAGGGGGCGAACACGCTCATCCTGAAATACCATCCTCAACAGCAGGAAGGGCCAGCCGGCAATGTGATCACCATGCAGATGCGTAATAAAAATCCTGTCAAGCTCGGCGGTGCCAACCCCTGCATGATCAAGGCTGAGACAGACAGTCGAGCCGGCATCTACCAATACGTTCCCCTCGGCCAGCCTCAGCAGGATCGCCTGGTGGTGGCGCCCATCGGAATGCCAGGCATCTCCCGTTCCGAGAAAATGGATGTTCGCCTGTTTCATATCCTCAGGCTCCCAGCCCTCCGGAAGGCCCTGTCTCCGCCTCCGGCAGGTCAGCCAGTTCGATCCTGATCGAATCGTAGAGCTCTTCCGTCCAGGCAGCCAGGTTCCAGCACGACAGGGGCAGCTCCCGCTTCCTGAAATCGACCGGGCTGAGAACCAGCCTGGCATTTACGAGACCGCAATCCGCGACCAGAACAAAGAGCTCCTCGACCGCCTTGTCTCCGATGGCAAGGCAGCCCTCCGATGAGCTCCCGCCGTGAATCATGATATCGCCGCCGAGACCGGAACGGCCATCTTCCTTCGCCCGAGCCCGGTCAAACACGTTGGGGTAGCCGACCCGGAGCGAGAGGTGAAAGCGGCTGTTCGGATTGAGCTCATCAATTGTATAGACCCCCTCGGGTACCTGACAGTCACCCTCACGCAGCTTCGGACCGGCCGTCCCGCTCGCCCCGAGCACTGGATAACGGCGAATGAACGCTAATTCACCACCGCTGCCGCGGGCATAGATATCCAGTACACGCTCCTGCTTCAAGCCCACCAGCAGGACTGAAGCTGGAGGATAGCTGACGCGCGCCTCCTCGAAGGCTGGACACAACCGCTCATGAACGGCAGCCCCATACTGGCGCAGGCGGCTGCTGACGCTCTCTCTCTCCTCTACCGCGAACCTGAGACTCGCCAGTTTCTTCTCCAGGTCCTCCCTGAAGGCGGAGCCCGCGAAGAGCGCCAGGGTTCGTACCAGGAAACCGGGTCTCGTGGCCTTAAAGGAAAATTCGAGCCGTGTGTTACCTCCGTCCTCTTTAAATCGGTAGAGCTCGATCGCCTGATAAGAGCTCGAAGAAATCTCCAGCTCCAGTAGACGATTCTTCTCAAGAGCCCTGATCTCAACTCTGACCTCCACCGGGCTATCGCCCTGGAGGACATCGAGAACGAAGCTGTCTCCGGGAACGCCTGCTCCCTTGCGGCTGGAGAGACACGTGACCTTCCTGATCTCCTGCCTCCAGGATGGCAGGTTTCTCAGGTCGGCGACGTAGCCGAAAAGCCGGGCAACGGGAACCCGGAAACTTTCAGTACGCTCAAACTCGACATCTCCGAGACTCCAGGATTCCTTGACAATTTCCGAGGGTCCCTTCATTCGCCGCAGACCTGTTCGCAGCCGGAAATCTGCAGGCAATCGACGCCAGCGACCGGCGGTGGTCCGCCGCTGAAGAGGTAGACGAGAACATAGACCGCATCGGAGAGATTCACTCCCCCATCGGCATTGTCATCGAGCAGCGAAATATTGGCCGGGTCAGTGACGGTGCCGTCCCCACAGGGCAATCCGGCGGGCGCCCCCTGGAAAAGGAATCCAAGCAGGGCCACCGCATCCGTGAGATCCAGCCGTCCATCCTGGCTGAAATCGCCGGGAATCTGCCAGCCTCCGGGCTCATCCTCTTCAGCAATCGAGTTCAGCCGCCCCGGCGTCCCGCCCGCTGCAAGGGATGCTCCCCAATTGGCGGCCTCGTTTCCATAGGCCGAGGTAGAGACCCGCTCGAGCGATGCCCCCCCGCCATCAGCCTCGGTGGGCCACGGAGAGCGGTCATTGTAACGCACGTGATCAACGACCAGTTCAGCATCCGCCCAGGGTCTCGACAGTGTCAGACGCTCCCCATCGTTGGCCAACCCGCCGGCGAAGGGACCGACGACCACAACCCCGGCCGGCACCTGGTGCCTCGCCCTGAAGAGCGCGGGGTCTCCGCTCACCAGTAGCAGAAAACCCCCCGGTGGTATCAGGGCTCCCGGAGGAAAGATAAACTCATTTTCATCGGCGAGGTCCCTGGGTCCGTTGAGCGTCCATCCTGCCCCCCGCTCGGAATCGTAGAGCGGCTGTTCAACCGCAGTTCGATTGAAGAACTCGACAAACTCCATAGGCTCCGGGCCTCCGGGTTCCGCGGCCGGGTGGTAATGGATCTCGTTCACGACGACCGCGCCCACACGCGGACTCGAATTCCCGGCTCCCAGGGTCGGGGACTCGAGCGCCGTAAAATCCCGGCCGGTCGAATGGACCCAGGTGCCGCTGCTCCCTCCTCCCTCGGCGGGGCCATAGCCCACGCCGACAATCCATTCGGCAGGCTCAACAGGAGAGCTTAGATAGATATCACCGCCGGAAGCGGAGAGCGGGACGGCTGCCCGCAGGGCGGCTTCGGAAATCACCAGGTAGCCGGCGGCGGGGATCAGGGAACCCGCCGGCAACTGGAAACCGGGCAGCGCTCCCGCGCCGGACAGCTGATCACTGAGCTGCCAGCCGCTGACGTCGACCTCGCTCGCGGAAGGATTGTACAATTCGACCCCTCCATCCGCAGAGTTGACGATCTCGTTGATCCACACGGCGGGAACACCGGCAGCTCCATTCGCGCGCCCGGGGCTTCCGTAAATCTCGGCGCTGGGACGCCAGGTGAGCGGCCTGTCAGGGTCACCCTCCCGGTCCGCGAGCACAAGTGAACGACCATAGCCATCGGCTGAAATCGGCCAGAAGCCATCGTCATCGTAATCAACAGAGACGATGGTCAAGCCCTCGCTATCTTTGAGGGTCAGCTTCTCGCCTCCGTTGGAGAGGTTATCGCCGAACTCGCCCCTGACTGGGGCATCGGGGAAGGCTTCCCGGAAAACCGCCTCGTCGGCGACGAGGAGATAGCGCTCGCCTGGCGGCAGCACCTCACCATCCTGAAAGCTGAACTCAATGCCGTTGGTAAACTCGAGCCCGGCGAGATCAATGGTCAACTCCCCTGAATTCTCCAGCTCGATAAATTCAAATTCCCGTCCCCCCGGGGGGTGGTACATAAGCTCGCTGATATGCAGGGAATCGTAAGCCGGCGGCAGGGTAAAGACCGCCTCGTTGAGAGCGCTCCACTGGACTCCAGAGCGCAGGCGAGCCTTGACGATTGTATAGTCCGAAATGGAAACCGCCGCGCTGTAGCGGACCGCGGCGGCGGAGACCTCGCCGCTTACCGGCACCCTCGGGTCACTCCCATCGAGAGTGTAGTAGATCTCACCCTGTTGCCCGGCCGGCCGCGTCATCGCGAGTCCGAAGCCGGGCTCAACAAGCCCGCCTCCCTGGCTGAAGACCGGCGCCGAGATACGGGGGTAGAGTCCCGCCGAGGTCAGGGTTCGCAGCACCTGCTCCGAGCGCCTGGGGAAATAGGTCGCCAGGAGCCTGTTCTTCTCGACCAGCCAATGCGAATCCGGACGGTAAAACTCATAGGGACCGTTGCGCCATTGATGGACGTCCCGGCGATAGTCCCCCCAACGAGCCGATTCGCACGCCACGGCGACCTCGACCTCGTTCGCACGCCGAAGAAAGCGGGCAGCCGTCGCCGCCGGTGTCAGGGCGCCACCGTTAAAGAAATGCCGATGGATCCGATCAGCGAAGATCAGGCGGTACTCTGGATTGTTCCTGAGCCGGTTATGGATTCCCGTTGGGGCGTTCCCTTGGTTGACATTCAGACGGCTGTCCCCAATCCCTTCGAGGATTCTCTCTGCATCCCAGCTGAAGAATCTCCACTGCCCGCCCTCTACCCGGTGGCGCGCGGCGTACCAGTTGTGACTGTCCCAGTCGTGGTTTCCTCCGTAGTAGTTCATCAGGAGGTAGTCGACCAGGTTCTCGATATCCAGCTGGTTTCGCAGACCGGAGAGGCGAGCCCCATCCGTGCCGACTGCCGCCGCGGCTGACTGGACCTGCCCCCAGGCCGTGCCGTTTCCATCGATGGCGTTACCGGAGTTGAGAGCATCCCATTCCTCCTTCTCACCTCCCATATGATCGGCGGCAAAGGAAGCGCTCGGACGCTCGACCAGGTTGAAAACACCCCAGTACAGGCCTCCCACATAGAGGTTCACAAAGCGCCCATAGGTTCCGGGCTGTCCCATGTCCAGGGTGGTATCCTTGGCGAACTGATCGCGGATGAGCATCGCGCGGCGGCGCTGGCCGCCATCCCAGTGCACCCAGGAATTATTGTAGTTGGCCCTGAGCACCAGGGTATCGAAGCTGCTGACCGGGCTGCCCTCAAAGAGCCCGTACTTCAGCTTGGGACGCCCGTAATCGCTCTTGAAGAGCAGGCGGAAAGAATGCTTGGGAATGTTGGCGTTGCGGCTGGCGCCGCCCAGGATCCTGATCCCGCAATCGATCTGGAAGCCCTTGCTTCCATCCGGAAGGATGTACTCGACCGAGCACGGACGCTCCCAGTTCACACCCTCACCACCCGGGTTTGAATAGATCCCCTGGGGACCGAAGATATCATTGACACGAGCGACGATCGAGACGCTCGGCAGAGAACGCAGGCCCTCCCTGACGCTGTCGCTATAGGCCGGATTGCCGGCAATCTGGGAATCCATCTCGTAGTCCGCCCTTGGCGCGCCGGTCCAGCGAGTCGGAAAACCAGCTGGATTGGCGGGCTGAGAGAGGACCCTGTCGGAAAAAATGAAGCTGTGGGTAGCGATGCTCGATGGAAGGTAACCGGTCTTGTAGGCGGCGGCCCGGATCGTGACCACGGCCCGCCCCCCCATCCCATCGATGACGGCCGGCCCGGTATAGAGTTCCCCCCGCTCGACCGTTGGAACCTCACCATCGAGTGTGTAGTAGATCCTGGCCCCCTCGGTGGAAGTCGACAGATCCAGGCTGAAGCCCTCGTCGTAGAGACCTCGTTCGAAATTGAAACGCGGACCCTCAACAAAAGAAACCCTGAGCTGAGCATCGGGGTTCTCTTCGCCGGGACTTGGTTCGAAGAAATATCCGAACTGGCCGGCGGCCCCTACTCCATAGGAGTGATCCGGTCTCTGGGGCGGTACAGACTCATAGCGGTAGATAACCGTTCGCGGCGACTCGGCGCTGCTGAGATAGAGTTCCTCCCCATCGGCGCTGAGGCTGAAATTGGTGTGTAGCTCGGCGCGCGGATCCCTGCGATCCTTACCCGATGCGAACACCAGCAGGTAACCGCCCGCCTCGATGCTCACATCGGGCAACACCCACTTCGCCAGGTCCCGCTCATCATCGCTCAAGGCCCAGCCGCCGAGCCCCACCGCCGTATCTCCCTCGTTGTGAAGCTCAATCCAGTCGGAGCTGTCATCATCCTCATCCCTGATTCCAGAACGGTTCGAGGCAAGCAGCTCGCTGATGATGATGGGATCAAGCGGCGCGTCAGGATCCAGCAGGCAGCTCCAGGCGCCTCCCTGGAAACGGTTCGGAACCTCCGCCAGATCGGTGATACCCGAATTGACGCTCCAGGAGAAAACGACCTCGCCTGCCGAGGGCTGGTCAAAGGAGAAAACGTAGGGTCCCGCTCCGGCTCCGAAGACACCGTTGGCAGGCCGGCCATTGACCAGCAGATCCCCGGGATCAACCCCGGCTACCGGCTCGTCGAAGCCGAGCTCTACCTGGGTCAATCTGCGCACGATGGAACCCGATGAAGGAATAGTGGAAGAAAGCCTCGGCGGCGTGACATCCGGGCCGAAAGGATCGACCAGGCTCATTTCAAATACGAAATCGCTGCTGGTGGCGGAAACGTTGAAGGCCTGGACCGCCAGGAGGTTCGTCCCCTCGACAACACTCTCCCGGATGCCGGGGAGGATAAAATCCTCGAACTCACGGGCCTCGTGGCTGCGCATGGCATCTTCTTCCACCGGGACAAAATCTCCAGTTTCCCCCGGCATGTTCACCCGCAGCACCTCGTTTCCATTGATCCAGACGATGAACCCATCATCGTAAAGGGAGGAGAGGGTATAGCTCTCGAGAGTGGCGAGCGAGGCGACCTCGAAGGTCTTCCTGAGAAAAATGCAGGTGTAGTTCCTCCTCATCGGCGGTTCCAGCTCGGACAGATCGGTGGTGACAAGGTCGGGCTCGCCAAAACCGAACGCCGCGGGCGCCAGCGTCCAGGCCGAATCATCGAACTCCGGCTCCCTCCAGGAAACCGGGTCGGGACTTGATGCCTCCTCAAGCCCCCTGAGGTACCTCCACTGGGCCTCCACGGGCACCAGGATGGTCTCCGCAGCCTGAAGTGACGATCCGAACAGGATCATCGACAGGCAAAAAACCGCGGAAAAAAAATATGGATTAAAAGGGCTTCTCATTGAAAACAAGCTCCAGTTGCGAAGAAAGGAGTGCCGACCTCCTATTGTACTACTCACCTGCGGAGGTGGTCCATCCGCAATGCAAACCACCTGCTGATAGACCTCCAGAAACTGGCTGGTCTACCCGGGTCCTGACTGGCAGAATGCCGGCATGAAGACGATCGTGCTTGAAGAACCCGGCAAGCTGCTGGTGACCGAGACGGAACCTCCAGTCGAGACGACTGGAGATAACGTGCTGGTAAAGGTCAGGAGCGTCGGAATCTGCGGAACAGACCTCCACGCCTATCGTGGGCGCCAGCCGTTTTTTGAATATCCCCGGATCCTCGGACACGAGCTGGGCGTCGAGATTATCGATCCAGGCAGAAGCTCCGGTGAGCTGAAGGCTGGCGAGCTGTGCTCTGTCGAGCCGTACCTCAACTGCGGAGACTGCATCTCCTGCCGGGCCGATCGTCCCAATTGCTGCACCAGCCTGAAGGTGCTCGGAGTCCATGTAGATGGCGGCATGCGGGAGGTCATCTCTGTTCCGGCAGGTAAGCTCCACCGGTCCGAGGCGCTGTCGACTGACCAGTTGGCCCTGGTCGAGACCCTCGGAATCGGCTCCCACGCCGTAGAGCGCGCCGGACTGGCCGCGGGTGAGTCCGTCCTTGTCATCGGCTGCGGCCCCATCGGCCTCAGTGTGGTCCAGTTCGCGCAGCTGGCTGGAGCCCGCCTGAGCGTTCTGGACCTCGACCCTGAACGCCTTCGCTTCTGCCGCGATCATTTCGGTGTCGAAAACACGATCCTCGGCGGCGACGATGCGCCAGAGAGGCTCGCCGATGCGCTCGAAGGTGAGTTCCCGACCGCGGTCTTCGACGTAACCGGTAACGCGGACTCGATGATGAGCAGCTTCCAGTATGTTGCCCAGGGAGGCCGGATCATCTTCGTTGGAATCGTAATGGATAACATCACCTTCCATGACCCTGACTTCCATCGAATGGAGCTCACGCTGCTGGCGAGCCGGAATTCCCGCCCTCGGGACTTCCGGAAAATTATCAAGGCCATGGAGTCCGGCGCCATCGACACCGGCCCATGGATCACCCATCGCGCAGATTGCGAAGATTTTGTCGATTCTTTCAGGCGCTGGGTCGAGCCGGGATCAGGAGTCGTCAAGGCCGTCCTCGACATGTAAACAGCGGCATTTTCATTACTTGCCCGGTGGATCTACGGAGGTTAGCCTTGGAGATCGACAGCGTTGGTTTCAAAGCTGGGTCTGAATAAACATCGGGAGCTAAAGGCATGAGCGGATTTTGCCGCCTCCACCTCCCGCTACTCCATGCAAGGACATTCAATTTTATGATTAGCATGAACAGAAACGGCTGCCTGCTCACGCTCGCGGCTCTCCTGGCCTCTCTGCAAATCGCCACGGTCAACCGCCTCGATGCCCAGGAGCTCCCCGAGTCGGTCCTCCTGATTGACGAGGGGGAGGAATACACCTACTTCAAGGGAACCGAGCCCCCTCCGGATGACTGGAACACCCTTGAATTCGATGATTTTGAATGGGAGATCGGCGCCTCGGGGTTTGGCTATGGTGATGTCGACGACAACACGATTCTCGATGACATGCAGCAGATTCTGCCCGATCAGCCCGGCTACCTGAGCGTCTACATCCGCAAGTTCATCAACATCGACGATCTGAACGCGATCAATTTCATCCAGCTCGGCATGCGCTACGACGATGGCTTCATCGCCTATCTCAATGGAGTGGAGCTCACCCGGTCGCCCAGCATGGGCGCGGCCGGGATTCCTGCCAATTTTGACACCACCGCCGGAGACCATGAATCGACACCCACTCCAGACTGGTTCAGCTTCTCCGCAGAGGCCCTCGACACGCTCCAGGAGGGCGAAAACATCCTGGCCATCGAGGGACACAACACCAACCTGACGAGCTCCGATTTCACCCTCATCCCCTACGTCCGCTACTACGAAAACGTCTGCCCCTACAGGATGACCTGCACCGAGCGAAACAGCGGCGGAGTGCGCCTGGTCTGGTACAACACGATCACCCCGCCCCCCTACGAATCCATCGAGATCTACAGGAACGGCGAGCTCCTGGGAAATCCCAGCAGCCCCCGCTCTAGAATATTTACCGACCGCGACGCCCCTGTCGGGGTGGACCTTGTCTACGAAGTCATCGCGCGAACTCTCAGCGGAACCAACTGCTCCGAAGAGAACCCCCTGAGCTGCACCATCTTCCTGGAAGGAGAAAAAGTAGCACCCATCACCGGCTTTCGCCGTGGTGACGCGGATGACTCAGGCGGAGTGAACCTGACCGATGGAATCTTCATCCTGAGCTGGCTCTTCCGCGCCGAAGGATCCCCCGCCTGCCAGGACTCCGCGGATGCGGATGACAACGGCTCTATTAACCTCACAGATGCGGTCTTTCTGCTCGTGTTCCTCTTCCAGGCCGGACCGCCTCCGCCTCCCCCGGGAATACAGAACTGCGGCACGGATGGCGACCCCACAGACGGCCTCGCCGACTGCGTCTACGAGTCCTGCTAGGAGAACAGCTCCACACCCGGAAGGAGCCGGCCTGAGACGACCTGCTCGCCGCTGTTGACCGTCTGCTTCCTGCTTCAGGTAGAGCTTTGACAGCTCCGCGGTAAGCGGACCCGGCACCTCGAAAGGGCCGACCGGACGCCCGTCGACCCGGGTAACCGAGGCCAGCTCTCCCGTGGTCCCGGTACAGAACATCCCGGCCGCCCGGTACACCTCCGTGAGCGAGATGTCTTTCACCCTGAAGGGAATCTCATTCCGCAGACAGAGATCGAGGACCGGACCACATCGCTATCCTCATGCCTTCTCGTTTCATTCCCTTGCCAGCGTCTCGGCTTCAATCGCTAACCGAAAGTCGTGTCAAAATACGCCCCACAACAAGCCAAAGCAAGGCCGGGACTATAGCGCTGAGAATGATGGTCTGAAGAGGTCTGTCCGCCCCCATATGTCCCATCACAGCGAAGGCGAAACCCATCGGAATCGAGCCGCAGGCGAGGGCGGAAAAATATTTTCCGGGCGGCATTCTCACCAGCCCGGCGAAGCAGGCCACCACCTCAGGCAGGAGCGGCATCCACCGTGACAGGGCCACGGCCCAGCCCCCGACCCTCCCGGAGAGCCGCTCGCCTTTCTTGAGCTCTTTCTCCCCGATCAGCCACCGCGCCGCTCCTTTTCCCAGCTGACGGCAGAGGACATACGGAATGACACCTGAGAGAAAGGATCCGGCCGCCGCTATCATCCCACCGAGAACCGGGCCGTAGATCAAACCCAGCACGGACATGACCACGGTCGCCGGCATTGGCAGGAGTATATCCGCCGCCAGCAGCGCCATCCCGCATAGCCAGGCCCACCCGCCATAAGACTCCAGCAGGTCCCTGGTTCCCGCAGGCGAAAAGAAATCTTCGAACGAGGCTCCCCAGATGATAAATGGAATGACAAGAGTGACGATCAGTAAAAAACCGATCAGCAGCGACCTCATCCCTGCAATCCTCCCCGGGGCAGATGGCGGGTTCTACCTGCCCTGCATTTTCTTGGCGATCAACATGGCCATCTCGAGCGCCTGACCGGCATTCAGCCGGGGGTCTACCTGGGTCGTATAGGCCGTCGAAAGATCCGACTCCGTCAACCCGCAGGCTCCGCCGATGCACTCAGTCACATCATCTCCGGTCAGCTCGAAGTGCACGCCTCCAAGACGAGAGCCGCAATCACGATGGATGTCCATAGCCTGCTGCAGTTCGCCCAGGATGTTATCAAAATCACGTGTCTTCACGCCTTCGGAGGTCGACTCGGTGTTGCCGTGCATGGGATCACAGATCCACATCACCTCGACGCCGCTCTCCTTCACCGCCTCGACCAGGCCCGGCAGCCCATCGGAGATGCTTGAATTTCCCATCCGATGGATCAAGCTCAGGCGTCCGGGTTCATTGTCAGGATTCAGAATCCTGGCAAGCGCAACCAGCTCATCCGGATCGATCGCCTGGGAGATCTTCACCCCGATCGGATTCACGATGCCGCGGAAATACTCGACATGCGCGCCATCGAGAATTCGCGTACGTTCTCCAATCCAGGGCATGTGGGTCGCCAGGTTGTACCATCCATCCCGACGCGGGACCTGGCGGGTCTGCGCCGCCTCGTATTCGAGATGGAGTCCCTCGTGACTGCAGTAGAAATCAACCCTGCTGATCTCGCTGTCGCCAGAGCCCATGATGCTCTCGACAAATCCTATCGAATCACGCAGGGCGTTCACCATCCCCTGGTATTCATCGAGCAGGTTCTCATCGCGGACAAAATCGAGCCGCCAGTACTCGGGGTGGTTGAGATCCGCGAAGCCGCCGGCGGCAAGCGACCGTATGAAATTCATCGTCATCGCAGAGCGCTCGTAAGCCCTGAGCAATCTCTCCGGATCGGGAACCCTGTCGCCTTCGGTAAAGTTCAGATGATTGACCATGTCTCCACGATAGGACGGCAGGGCCTCATCGCCCCTGGTCTCAAGGTCGCTTGAGCGCGGTTTGGCGTACTGCCCGGCGAAGCGTCCCACACG
The DNA here is from genome assembly GCA_002320775.1 of Planctomycetes bacterium UBA1662. Lineage (GTDB taxonomy): Bacteria > Planctomycetota > UBA8108 > UBA8108 > UBA8108 > UBA8108. Next base: position 10,559 of record DCKY01000275.1, on the reverse strand, counting down.
GATGACTTTTTTCTTGCCGCCAAAAAGCAGCACGAGGCTCATCTGGAGAAGGATCTTGAGCTTGTTGGCGATATTGTTCGACTCGCACTCATCAAAATTTTCAGCGCAGTCGCCTCCCTGCAGCACGAAGGCCTGCCCGCGGCTCGCCTGGGCCGCGTAATCCTTCAACCTCTCTACCTCCCAACTGGTAACCAGCGGAGGCAGCCTTCCCAATTGCCCGACGACCTCTCGCAGGGCTTCCGAATCCGGGTAGTCCGGCATCTGAATGACCGTTTTTTCCCGCCAGGAATTCGGGGACCAGGCTTTATCCATGATTTCTATACTTTCAGAAAAACTGGGAGCTACCTACCCGCTCTCGGGCGCTGCAGACAATCGATCTACGATAGCAACAAGCGAAGAGACATCAACAGCAACCCCGCACCTTCGGGCTTTTTGAAGCCATCCGGACCTGTAAAATTATGCCATCGATAGACCCTGAACGCCCACGGAGCGGTCGAGGAACCCCGATGAGACCGATGATCGCGCTCTGTTGCGTTTTCAGATTGAACCGATAAAGCTTCACCCGAATATCTATAAGTTATTCTTTCTTTTGGAATTACAGACGATCAAACCAAATCGGCAGATGCCGGCCTCCAGCTCATCGTTACACACGGTCGGTCCAACCAGGCGCGGTTGCGGCAGCCAGGGCCAACCGGTTCCAAAAAGCTGTCCCCGGGAATATGACCGCGGCTTGATACCGTCTTCTCATAGATCTAAACTCCTGTCCTTCCACCTCATTCTCCGAAATGAAACGAAAACGCCATGAAGCCCGGTAAGAAACCAGAAAACCCCAGCTTTTCTTCCGGTCCCTGCGCCAAACGCCCCGGCTGGAATCTGGCCGCCCTGGAAAACGCCTGCCTGGGGAGATCGCATCGATCCACAGAAGGAAAGGCCCGGCTCACAGAAGTCATCGAGAGATCAAAAAACCTGCTTGGGCTGCCGGCGGACTACCTGGTTGGAATCATCGGAGGCTCCGACACAGCGGCCGTTGAGATGGCCTTGTGGAACCTGCTCGGCGCAAGGGGAGTGGATGTCTTCGCCTGGGAGAGCTTCTCCAGGGGCTGGGCCGATGAGATCATCAACCAGCTCGGTATCGAGGATACGCGGGTATTCGAGGCCGAATACGGCAGCCTGCCCGACCTGACCCAGGCCGACCCCTCCAGGGATGTCGTCTTCACCTGGAATGGAACAACCTCCGGCGTCAGGGTTCCCGATGGAAGCTGGATCGCCGAAAACAGGGAAGGCCTCAGCATCTGCGATGCCACCTCGGCCGTCTACGCGATGGAGCTTCCCTGGGACAGGCTCGACGTGACCACCTACTCCTGGCAGAAGGTCCTGGGAGGCGAGGCCCAGCATGGAATCATCATTCTTAGCCCGAGAGCCATCGAACGCCTTGATAGCTACCAGCCCGAGAGGCCCCTGCCAAAGCTCTTCCGCCTGAAAAAGAACGGAAAACTCATCAGCGGCATCTTCGAAGGAAGCACGATCAACACTCCCTCCCTGCTCTGCGTGGAGGACGCCCTCGACGGCCTGCGCTGGGTAGATTCCATCGGCGGCGCCGGGGGGCTCGCGGCACGGAGCGAGAAAAACCTGGAGGCGGTCTCGGCCTGGGTCGACAGGAGCGAATGGATCGACTTCCTCGCGACCGATCCCGCGACAAGATCCTGTACCTCGATCTGTCTGAAAATTGTCGACCCCTGGTTCGCCGCCCAGGGCGTAGAAGAGCAGAGCGCCATCGAAAAGCGTCTTGTCGCCATGCTCGCCGAAGAGGGAGCCGCCTGGGATATTGGTTCCTACGCCGCAGCTCCGCCCGGGCTCCGAATCTGGGGCGGCGGAACAGTAGAGACCTCCGACCTCGAGGCCCTCTTCCCCTGGCTTGACTGGGCCTTTAAAGAAACCAGGAATGATTCACCTGCGTAAGCCCCCCGATTGAAAAGCAGCCAAGCTCATGTACAAAGCCGCAGCAACCATCTGGATCGTCTTCCTGAGCTACCATTGCCTTGCGGCGGATGGAAACCGGCTCGCCTACCTGGATGAAAACGATCCCTACTACGTCTCTCTCGACTTCCCCAGGCTGACAACCCCCCAGTGGATCGGCGAGAAGGGCGTCGAGCTGGCCGTGGTCCTCTCCATCGATGACATGCGGGATGTCGGCCACTACGAGAACTACCTGCGGCCGATCCTCGATCGCCTGAAAAAAATCGACGGCCGCGCTCCCATCAGCATCATGACCAACTCCATCCCCCCGACGGAGCCCCACCTGCAGACCTGGCTGGCGGAGGGACTCAGCCTGGAGACCCACACCATCGACCATCCCTGCCCGCTCCTGAACGGGAATGACTTCCTCAAGGCGAAATCAACCTTTGACCGCTGCATCGATCTCATGACAAAGGTTGAAGGCAATCTCCCGGTCGCCTTTCGAATGCCGTGCATGGACTCGCTGAACACCCCCAGCCCGCGATTCTTCGCCGAGATCTTCAACCGCGTCACCCCGGCGGGAAACTTCCTGACCATCGACTCGTCCATCTGCAACATCCCAACCGCCGACGACATCGAGCTGCCCCGCGGGCTCCTGGTAGATGAAGATGAGCGGGAAAAATTCCGCAAATACGTCCCCTTCGAATCCTACGTCAACACCGTCGAGAACTACCCCTACCCCTACATCATCGGCAGGCTCTGCTGGCAATTTCCATGCGCCGTACCCAGTGACTGGCAGGCCCAGAAGCTCCACGGAGTCAACAACCCGGTAACGGTGAACGACCTGAAGGCCGCCCTCGACACCTACGCGGTCAAGAAAGGTACCTTCAGCCTGATCTTCCACCCCCATGGCTGGATCCGGAATACCCAGCTCGTCGACCTGATCGATCACGCGGTCAGGAGCTACGGCAAAAAGGTCAAGTTCCTCAACTTTGACGAGGCGGCCGAGAGGATCCGGGTGAACCTCCTCGGGGACGAGACCCTCCGGGGCGAAAAAGGAACGGGGAACGGAGTCCGGCTGCTGGACCTCGACAGGGATGGCTTCATGGATGTCCTCATCGGAAACGCCAGGGTCCGGAAGACCAGGCTCTGGTCCGCGGAACGCTCGACCTGGGTCGAAAGCCCCCTGCCTGTGAAGCTCATTGAGCGCCGGGCGGAGAGAGCCGGCATCGACTCCGGCGTGCGTTTCGGCGTCGTGCGTGAAGACGGAGCGGCCAGCATGATCTGCAGGAGCCGCGAACAATCGGGCGGCTGGCATTTCCAGGCTGGCGCATGGGTCGAAGACCCGACCCTGCTGCGGGGGCTTGAAATCGATGGAGAGCCCATCTACACCGCCCTTGAGGGAATCGACCAGGGGGTTCGGCTGCGGGACCTCGACAAGGATGGGATCTGCGAGCTGATTGTCTCCAACCCCACCCGCCAGGCGATCTTCCGCCGGGACCGGAAGGCCGCGCTGTGGCGCAGGCTCTCTTTCGACCTCCCCGAGGGAGCCCTGCTCGTCGATAAAGAGGGGCGCGATGCCGGACTGAGATTCATCGATGTCGACGAGGATTTGAGAGATGACCTGGTCTACTCCAACGATGAGACCTACTCCCTTGACCTCTTCTCCTCGATGGAAAAAGGCTGGGCCCGCCGGGTGCTTGCCGGGAAAAGAATCCCCGGGAAGGACGACCCCAAGGCCATCCCCCCCTTTGTGAGCAAGGGAATGAACCTGGGAGCCTTCGTGCATTCAAGCCATCTCTGGATTCAGAACGAAAAGACCTCGGGAAAACCCAACCTGGTCGACCGCCGATCCTTCACCGGCCTGCTCAGGGGTCTGGAGCCGGGCCCCAGGACGCCCCTGGCATCGCTCAGAAGCATTCGAACCAGGCCCGGGCTGCGGGTCGAGCTGATGGCGGCCGAGCCCCTGGTGCGAGATCCGGTAGCCTTTGACTGGGGAGCTGATGGAAAGCTCTGGGTCGCCGAGATGATCGACTACCCACTGGGAAAAACCGGAGATGCCAGAGAGGGAGGCAAGGTGGTCTACCTCGAAGACACCGATTCCGATGGAGTCTACGACACTTCGACCATCTTTCTCGAAGGCCTGAACTTCCCCACCGGCGTTCGCCCGTGGGGCGAAGGAGTCCTCGTAACCGCCGCCCCCGACATCATCTACGCTGAAGACACCGATGGAGATGGCAAGGCCGACAAGACCAGCAAGCTCTACTCAGGCTTCGGCCTGGGCAACCAGCAGCACAGGGTCAACACCCTGGCCTGGGGTCTGGACGGCTGGATCCACTGCGCCAATGGAGACAGCGGCGGTAAGATCCGTTCACTCCTGACAGGAAAGACCACCAACATCAACGGTCGCGACTTTCGTATTCGTCCAGACGAGGGGCTCCTCGACACCTGCACTGGCCAGACCCAGTTCTCCACAACCCGGGACGACTGGGGAAACTGGTTCGGCTGCCAGAATCCCCGCCCCATGTTCCACTTTGTCCTCATGGACTCTTACATGAGGCGAAACCCCCATTTCTCCGGACCCGGAGCCACCTTGACCGTCGCTCCGAACGCCAGCAGGGTCTATCCCCGCAGCCGGCTCATGCCTCGCTACAACGATCAGCACGGCGCCAACCACTTCACCTCCGCCAATGGACTCACGATCTACCGGGATAAGCTGCTCGGACCCGGCTTCAACGGCAACGCCTTTGTCAGTGAGCCGGTTCACAACCTTGTCCACCGAATCATCCTGGAGCCGAGAGGGGTCACCTTCGGCTCCAGCAGGGCCAGCGGCGAGGAGCGCTCGGAGTTCCTCGCCTCGAGCGACAATTGGTTCCGACCGACGATGATCCGCACCGGACCGGATGGAGGGCTCTGGATCGCCGACATGTACCGCGGAGTCATCGAACACCCGCAGTATTTCTACGAGGGTAACTTCAAAAAGCTGAACGTACGCGCGGGCGACAGGATGGGACGAATCTACAGGGTGGTGCCGGCGGCGGGGAATACGCGTCCGCTCGCGCCGCTAAGTTCCCCCGACAGCGCGACCCCGGCCAGCTTGGCGACCGCCACCACCAGCCCCAATGGCTGGGTCCGGGACTTCGCCCACCAGCTGCTCTCCCGCTCGCGACCGGCGGAGGCGGCACCCCTGCTCGCGCGTCTCGCCCTTGAAGCCGCCGGTGCTCCGGGAAGAGTCCAGGCCCTCTGCGCTCTTGGAACCCTGCGAAAAGAAGCCGGGCGAAAACTCATGGTCGAGACCCTCACCGCGGCTCTCGGCGATCGACATCCGGGCGTGAGGCGGCACGCGCTTCGTCTCTCGGAACCCTTGCTCCAGGACACTCCCGAGCTGCAGCAGGCGGCTCTCAAGCTTGGGGAGGACCCTGATGCCCACGTTCGCCTGCAGCTCGCCTACAGCCTTGGAGAATGGGACGCGCCCCAGGCCGGAAGAGCGCTCGGCAAGCTCGCGCTGGCCAACGCCGGCGACCAGTACATTACGGCCGCCGTCATGAGCTCCGCGGAGAACAACCTCGAGGAGCTGATCGCCGTGGTCTTTGCCGGCGCCCAGGGAAGCTCACAGCAGCAAAAAATCGCCCGGACCCTCAGCGCGAAGCTCCTGCCGTTGGCCGGCGCCTTCGGCAAGCCCCGCGCCATCGCCACCGTGCTCGAAGAGATCACCCGCAAACCGGAAGGGAAGGAGAGCTACGCTCCCTGGCAATTGAACGCGCTCTCCGGCCTGGCCGAAAGCTCAGCCCGAAAGGACAGCCCCTTCAACAAGGAGCTCGCCAAGGCGCGAGAGCCCGTCATCCAGCTGGTCCAATCCGCCGCCGCCATCATCCGGGATGCCAAGACCCCTCGAGACCTCCGCTACGCGGCCATTCGGCTCCTTGGGTACAGCCCGTCTCTTGACGCCATGCCGGCTGGAACCCCGCGGGCTCTCGCAGACCTGCTGAACATTCGCAACGAGCTGGCCCTGCAGGAGCTGGCTGTCGACAGCCTGGCGCGGTTCGTGAGCCCGGAGATTCCCGGTCTCCTGCTCAGCGGCTGGAAAGGACAGGCGCCCTCCATTCGCTCACGGATCCTCACCCTGATCCTCAGGCGGGAAGAGTGGCTGCCGACCCTCCTCGATGCCATGGAATCGGGTCGGGTCTCCAAGGGTGAACTCGATGCCCTCGAGCGAGCCGGTCTCACCAGCCATCCCAACGCCTCCTTGCGCAAAAGAGCGAAAGCCCTGCTTGGTGCGGCGAACGCGGACCGCGCCGCGGTCATCAGGAAATACCAGGTGGTCAAGACCCTCAAGGCCGATCCCGGAAAAGGATTCGCCGTCTTTGAGAAATACTGTACCCCCTGCCATCGCCTTGGTGACGCAGGCCACCATCTCGGACCAAACCTTACCGCCCTCGTCGACAAATCAACCGACGCGCTGCTCACCGCCCTGCTCGACCCGAACCTGGGGGTGGAAAGAAAATACACCCAGTACACGGCGATAACGACCGATGGAAGAATCACCACAGGGATCATCAGCGAGGAGACCGGCACCAGCGTGACCCTGCTGGCGAAGGAAGGCAAGAAGACCGTCTTCCTGCGCAACCGACTCGCTCGACTCGAGTCGAACGGTAAATCGATGATGCCGGAAGGACTGGAGAAAGATCTGGACCCCCAATCGGTCGCTGACCTGATTGCCGCCCTCCAGGAACAGTACCCGGAGCCGAAGAAATTCCCTGGCAACACGCCGCGCAAGGTCGAGGTCAACGCCGCGGGCGAGCTGACGCTCTCGACCGACACCTGCTCTATCTACGGCAGATCGATCCAGCTTGAAAAACGTTACGGAAATCTCGGCATGTGGAGCGGAGTGGATGACATGGCCGTGTGGAAGATCGAGATTCCCGCGGCGGGAAAATACGAGGTCACCATCGAATGGGCCTGCACGCCATCGACCGCTGGTAACCAGGCTCAGCTCGTCACCGCTGACGGCCGACTGCTCTTCAAGGTGGAGAGCACCGGCTCCTGGGATAATTACAAGACCACCAGCATAGGAAAAATCAGCCTGCGAAGCGGGATCCAGCGGATCCGGGTGCAATCTGCCGGACCGATCTCCCAATTCCTGATTGATCTCAGGAAGGTAACCCTGACTCCCCAGCCAACCAAATAGACCCGGGCTCCAGGTTATTTCATTCATTCGGCTGGAAATCTAGGGGATTTCTCCAGGGTGCAGGGTTTACCATTAGATGGAGGCGGCCGGAGAGCGTTTTAACGCGAACCGCACGCCAATCATCGGTTTTGCTGCTGTGTTTTTCCTCCTGGAAAGATGAGCGGAAACGTGGGCAGCGGTTCAATGGGGACGGAGTGTCCATTCCAGGGATTTGCTCTGATAGATAAGGTGATTTCGTTATGAAGCTCCCCTTAAAGGCGCTTGTAGTTCTGCTTCTGATCTCTCTTTCAAACAATCTCTCCGCCTTCGACTGCGATGGCATCGCGACGGCCCCCGGGGAAGAGATTACAGCTGAGTTGGTCGTGTCGGGACTGTCTTCGCCCGTCGACATCCAGGCCGCCCCAGGGGACACCAGCCGTCTCTACATCGTAGAGCAGCGCGGCCGGATCCGGATCATCAACCTCGCCAACGACAGCCTGGTTTCCAGGTCCTTTCTCGACATCACCTCCCGTGTTCGCTCGGGCGGGGAAAGAGGCCTTCTCGGACTGGCCTTCCACCCGGACTTTCAAAAGAACGGATATTTCTTCGTCAACTACACCAACTCCGGCGGCACCTCTGTCATTGCCCGCTACCGCGCCACCTCGGCAACCACCGCGAGCTCGAACACTGAGCAGATCGTCCTGACGGTGAGCCAGCCCTACTCGAATCACAACGCCGGGCAGTTGGCCTTCTCCCCCAGGGACGGCTACCTCTACATTGGTTTTGGCGATGGGGGCAGCGGAGGCGACCCCGGGAACCGCTCCCAGAACGGACGCCAGCTGCTTGGGAAGATGCTGCGAATCGATGTCGATGGAGGTGATCCCTACGACATCCCGGCCGACAACCCGTTTACCAACAACGGCTCGGTTCGCGACGAGATCTGGGCTATCGGCTTACGCAACCCCTGGCGCTTCTCCTTCGATCCAGAAGCCCACGATCTCTACATCGGCGATGTCGGCCAGAACGCCTGGGAGGAGATTGATTTCCAGTCAGCCGACTCCAATGGAGGTGAAAACTACGAGTGGAAAGTACGAGAAGGAAACCACAGCTACAGCTCAGGAACATCCTACGGAGCTGGCGAGCGCACCGGGGCGATCTACGAATACCGCCACAGCGGAGCAGGATCGGGTTGCTCACTCACAGGGGGTGTTGTTTATCGCGGCTGCAAGATGCCTGATCTGCAAGGAGTCTATTTCTTCGCTGATTATTGCACCAACTGGGTCCGGACCCTGAGAGTCCAGGATGGCGTGGCAAGAGAGGTTGTCAATCGAACCGCTGGCCTCAATCGCGGTATCCCCGGTAACCTCAGGCAGATCTCGACTTTCGGACTCGATGGTTTTGGAGAGGTCTATATCGCCGCCCACACCGGCTCGATCTACAGAGTGATCCCGGTCAACCCGCCTAACAATCCTCCGAACGCGCGCATCTCGACCAACCCGAATCCTCCCAGCCTACCGTTAGAGAATGGCTTCGCGATCGTCTACCTGGATGCCACCAGCTCAGACGATGGGGACGACGGCGAACAGGAGCTGAGTTTCTCCTGGGAGAAAATCTCGGGTCCCGACGATGACACGATCGGACGTCCAAACAAAGAATCCACCGCTGTCACCTTCTTCAGCGCCGGCGTATACACCTACGAGGTCACCGTCAGTGATGGAGCCGCACAGGACACCGCTCGCGTGGTGGTGACCATCGAAGACGGCGGCGGGTCCGGCTTCCGGCGCGGAGACTCAAATACCGATGCGACCGTGGATCTCAGCGATGGTGTTCACATCCTCAGTGTCCTCTTTCTCGGGGTCGCCGGCCCTGATTGCTCGGATGCCAGCGACAGCACCAATGACGGAAATCTCGACCTGACCGATGCGATCCTCATCTTCAACTACCTGTTCCTTGGCGGAACAGCTCCCGCCGCTCCCGGACCGGTCGATTGCGGTCCCGATACGGGTGAAGACGGTCTCGACTGCGCGAGCTACGAATCCTGCGGATAGGCTGACCTCGCATCTCAAAAACGAGGCCGCCTACCCCGGCAGTCTCACTCGCAGGCCGCGGCCTGTCTCTCGCAGCCAAGGCCATCAGCCGAGGGGTCCGCTCCGCAATCCTCGGTCGAATAGCCCGGGCTCTCAGGTGACGGCGCGGCTGGAGCCGCTCCTCCGGTGAAGAGCCAGCTGAAGATAATGATCGCATCGGTGATCTCGATATTCCCGGTATCGTTGGTGTCCGCCGCATCGGCACAGGCAGGAGCCGTGCCTCCCGAGAACAGGAAAAGCAGCGGAATCACTCCATCGGTCAGGTTGATGCTGCCATCGGAATTCGCATCTCCCCGCACGAAGCGCTCACCGGCCACCACCTCGCAGGCGGCATCCTCGGAGCAGTCGCTGTCATCGCAGTCGGTCGCTCCATCTCGATCGTCATCCATCCCATTGCCGCAGAGCTCGGGCGGAGGCGCGTCACCGCTTCGGCGGATGGAGATGCCGTTGATCGCCGCCCTGTTGGGACGAAAGGTCGTTCCACCGGGGAGATCGCCTACACGAACAGTGATCTGGCTGACCCCCTCGAGGGTATAGGGGCCCTTGGCGACAGCCACCCCGTATTCGGAGTTGGGGAGCTCATTGCCCAGCGCGCGCTGGGCCTCAACATGCATCGAGAACTGGTCGGCTACCAGCTCATCATTGAGGTAGAGGTCCGAGACCCGGCAATATCTCGCCGACAGGGCCGGATCCTCAAGATCCTCACAGCCCTGGCTGTTGGCTCCCTCGGCGAAGAGCAGGGTCACCTCGTAGTCGCCCTGCGGCAGCGCAACGCTGTAGACGATATCCGCGTTGTTTTCGCGAAGGGTCGCGAAGAGCGCGCTGCGCTCAGAGTTGTCCACGTAGGCCGGCTCGACAAACTGCGTGTCGACCACCTGGAAAGGCGGCCGCCTCACCGCGGTATAGTCGACGGCTGAAGCCGCGGGTGTCAACAGGAAGGGGCTCGGACTGTCCTCGCTGTCACCGAGCCAGGTCCTGCCATCGCCGAGGGTATTGCCCTCAGCCTCTGAGAGCGTCGCTCCCCCGCAGTTGATGTAAAGCTCGGTGCCCGGGAAGACCCCGCAGCAGGCACTCAAGCCGCTGGGGTTGGTTACGCACACCTGGCTGCCAAGACCGGAGACTCCATCTGATGGTATCAACGCGCTTGTTGAATCGCCGGAAACCACGGCCGCCTCGACTCCATCAACCGTGATAACGATCGAGCCCTCGAGGTCGGCCTGGTCGGGATTCACCCAACTGAGAGAGAGTCCATCGTCGCCGAGGCTGCAGCCCAGTCCGGCCACAGGCCCTTCACAGGGGGAGACGCTCGCGTCGAATACGCCGAGGATGCTGCGCTGACCGATCCAGCC